>JAJZKA010000135.1 GCA_021809805.1 Actinomycetes bacterium | reverse complement strand
CCCAGCCCACGCCGGTCGGCCTTGGCGCCACCAGGGCCAGCAACCCTCCCACCCAGGCCTGAGCGGATCCATCTCATCTCGCCGACAAACGGCACTTCCGCAGCGGCGTCCGCTTGTTCAGTGAATGTGACTATGCGATGGAGCTCTCCCCGGACACCGCACCGGTCACGAACCCCGCACGCGCGGCGGCCCGCGCCCAACACAAGGCGGCAGAGGACGCCGTCGCCACACTCGAGCGAGCCATCGGCACGACCGGCACGAGCCCCGGAGAGATCGCCGAGACCAACCGCGAGTTCAGCCGCCTCCCGAACGAGCTCGCGACGGCACGCATCGAGCGTGACGAGGCAAAACAGACTCTGAAGCCGATTCCAGCGAAGGTGGCGAAGAACGAGCTCGACCCCTCGGCGATGCGCGCCGTCTCGCGGCTCAGCCACCGGGCGCTCCCGATGGTCTGTCGCCTTCTCGCCTACAACGCCGAGCTCGATCTCGCTCGCAGCCTGAACGCCTATCTCGAAGACGACAACGAGTAACGGGCGATCACGCGCAATCTGCTGTACCAGCCCGGCACGATCACCTCCGCAAAGCGGACCATCACCGTCACACTGCGCGCACCGGACTCCCCACGCGTCGCCCGGGCACTCGGTCTCCTGTGCGATCAGCTCAACGGAGATCCGCCTCGCATGAGCGGCGACCGGCGACCAATCAACTGCCAGATCGCCGCTCGATCTCGATCTCGGCGTGAGGCTCTACTACCGGAGGTCTGAGCCTTGCTGCAACCTATGATGAAGCCTGTGGCACGGTTGCGTGATGTAGCAGAGCGGGCCGGTGTCTCCGTGTCTGTCGTCTCCCGCGTTCTCAACTCCGATCCCAACCTGCGCGTGCGGGAAGACACGCGCCAGCGTGTCTTGCGCGCCGTCGGAGAGCTCAACTACACCCACAATCACGCCGCGCGCGCTCTGCGGCTTCGGCGTTCAGGCGCGATTGCGCTACTAGTTCCTGATGTCACAAATGCGATTTTCTCGGAGATCTTCCGCGGCGTCGAAGATGCCGCGGCAGAACAAGACCTCGTCGTCCTCCTGGGGAGGTCAGAGTGGCTCGACGAGAAGAACAACGTGGTATCACGGCTCTCCCAGCAGGGACGCATCGACGGACTGATCATCCAACTTCGCGACGAGGAACCTTCGCCACATATCCTCGACCTGCTCCTTCCCGACATGCCCACTGTCTTGATGCATTGGCACCAGCGTGGTGGTCTGAGCTCCGTCGCAATCGACGATGCCGAGGCGGCACGGCTCGCCGCTTCCTTCCTCATTGACCTCGGACACCACTCACTCGGCCTCATCGGTGGACTTCCCCAAACAAGCACGGCACAAGCCCGCGAGGCAGGCTTTGGGCGAGCGCTCATCGATGCCGGCCTCAAGTGCCAGCCCGAATGGATGACGCGCTTAGGCTATACGCCATCCTCGGGGCGCGAAGCGTTCCGCCGAATTATGTCCGCGACCCACCTTCCGACCGCGCTCGTCGTCGCAAACATCAACGCGGCAGTCGGCGTGCTGTCAGCCGCTCGCGATAATGGTATCGAGGTTCCCGAGCAACTGTCGCTGGTCGCTATCCATGACACATGGATCGCCGAACACATCTCACCCCCGCTTACGACCGTTCGGATGCCGATCTACGAACTCGGTGCGACTGCCGCACGCGTGCTGATACGCGTTATGGACAATGGCAGCAAGTACCACGTTCTCGTGCGCGATCCAGCACCCGTCATGGCGGTGCGCGGGTCGCACATGCCTTTTCCAAGAGCGGGGGCGTGCTTGATCAGCCGTCAATGAGTCGTCGGCAAGGTCCACTTCTGCCGTCGTGCTGCAATGCAACCCCGCGTGTTCTTCGAGAGCGCAGCCAGCCCACCCTGCGCACATTCGCGTAAGCCGAATGCCCCGTACGGAGCTGCACTCAACCGCGATTGATGGTGACGCGCCGCACCGTCGACAACCGCGACACCGACGCCTGGACCGCCTTCCTGCGCAGCCTCGTCGGCCGGGGGCTATCGGGCGTCGAGCTCGTCATTTCCGACGCCCACGGCTGCATCAAGGCGGCGATCGCGACCGTGTTCTCCGGCACCTCCTGGCAGAGATGCCGGACCCATTATGTGGACTCGGATGGTCGGGGCAGCGTAGGGGATCGTCGTTTCGGCGCGCGGTCTTCACATAATCAGACCCTGATATTGCAGTCGCGCTGCTCAGCAGGGGTCTGAACGACGCGGAAAGTGCTCCTCTACCTGGGATGATGTGAGTCACCACAACACCACGTCAGCCCAGCAGAAGGAGCACCTACCAAGTGCAGACTACTCCGCTCGCCTTCCCGATCGAGGACATTGCCGTCTCCCCGACGCGAGCGCTGCGGCGCGTGACGCCTGTTGGCGTCGAGGCGAGCGAGGATAATGTCACCGGTGTCGCCGGCATTGCACTGTTCGGTGAACTTCTCGATCGCCTCGGCCTTGTCGAGGTGGCCGACCACCGCCACCTGCGCCCGATCGGCCCTGGCGGCTACAGCGGCGGGGAGTGCTACCGCGCGCTCGTCGAGACCCACTGGCGGGCGGCGACTTCCTCGCCGACGTCTCGCTGCTGAAGGACGGGGCCACACAGCGCCTTCGCGGGAGCCACGCCCTGCCCTCGCACACGACGCTGTTCCGCTTCCTCGCCGGTGCGGATCTCGGGCGCGTGAAGCGAGCCCAGGCAACGAACACCGACCTGCTCGAGCGTGCCTGGGCGATGGGGGCAGCACCGGCACCCGGCCGGCTCACGATCGACCCCGATGCCACCTACATCGACACCTACGGCAAGTTGAAGGAGGGCTCGCGCTTTTCCTACAAAGGCGAGGTCCAGATGTCCCCGCTCGTCGGGGTGATCGGCGAGACCGGCGACGTTCTCGCCGTGCGCGCCCGTGGCGGCAACGCGAGTCCGAGACGCAAGCTGGCGAGTTTCATCGACGAGTGCGTCGCCGCCGTCCCGAGATCGGCCCGGGACCGCTACGAGCTGTGGATCCGCATCGACTCGGCCGGGTTCTCCAAAGCCGTGGTCAACAGGGCGATCTCTCACAAGGCAACCTTCACCATCACCGCCGAGCAGACCGAGCCGGTGCGCGCCGCGATCGCACAGCTCGCCATGGACGAGGCGACGATCTGGAGATCAGCACAGAACGCGGACGGTGAGCTTGTGCCCGAAGGACGGCAGAGAGCTCGCTCGAACGCGCGCGGAACCGCTGGCGCCAGCTGCGCACGGGGCGCTCGGGGACGCCGCCGTAGAGTGCCGTGGCGCCCTCGGGGATCACCACCTCGAAGCGCTCGAGCACTGCCGCGCCGACCGAGCAGGTGCTGTCCCGCCTGCGGCGGAGGACGAAGTCCGGGAGGAGCGCGTCGCTCCTGTTGCATCGGCGGCAGAACAGGCGGCGGACGACGACCTCGTGCACGACCCCGGCCTCACGGACCTGGCGGCGGTAGCTGCCGTCGAAGGTCGTCATCTCGCCGCAGTCCGCACACTTGCGACGCGGCGCGGGAGCGCTCCGGCCGAGCGCCGCGTACTGAGCGACCGAGAGCTGGCACGGCCACGTGATCGACACGCAGCCCGTCCTACCAGTGGCGCGTAGGACTCATCACGTTGACGGGCGCATCCTGTGAAGACCCGGTGTTCAAAGAGCGTGGCCAGCCAGGGGCCTCCGGTGCGCATGCAGACATGCCGCTAACAGGGTCACGCTCTCCTACGACCGTAAGACGATCGGTGCTCACACGTACAGGCTCTCGACCAAGGGGTCGAAGACGGTCGACGTCCCCCTGAACCCGATCGGGCAGGCCGACGTGAAAGCAGCGAAGGGGCACGCGATCGTCGTCACGGCGACCGTTACCGATTCGGGCCACCCGTCGACTTCCGTGAAGCTCTCGCTCCGCTCGTAGCAGCGATACGTGTCGGCACGAGAACAACCTGGTGGCGGCGTGTAAAGCTGCTAGCTCATGGAGGATCGCAGCGTCGCGAAGGACGTCGCTGCGATCCTCTTTGACGCGCTCCGGGAAGTCGTTGACGTCGAGCTCGACTCGCTCTCCGACGACGCAGTGATCCTGGAGGCCGTCCGCGCACTCCACGCCGGACAACTGAGGGCCGAGCGCGGCATCCGCTTGCTCATAGCGCTCGCCTACGAGGACACCGCCGGTCCGCCCCGGTCGCGCAGTTTCTATGCCGAGCTCGCTGCAGCCGCAGGGGCGCTGGAGCGGGACCTCCCCCACTTCTACAGCAGAGCAGACTTCGACGCCCTCGTCGGGCTCGTCGAGGGTGGCCGGCTCCCGCCGCGACCGAACCGCAAGCCGGGCGAGCCCGCGCCGGCGCGAGTTCCGGCGGAGCCAGACGGCCGCCGCCGGCCCTCCTCCTCGAGCACGACCTGGTGGGCGATGCTCGGAGTGCTTGATGGCTGGCTCAGCGAATACGCCCGACGGCCGGATCCGGCTGCTCGTGATCAACGAGAGCGCGCGATCGGCCAGTGGCTCGCCAACGAGCAGACACTCCTCGCCGCCGGCGGGCAGCCGGTGGCCCGCGCTTCGGCCCTTCGCGGCGTGCTCAAGCACCCCAATGGCGGATCGGAGAGCGAGTAGCGGCCGTCGACAGCCGACGAGCCACGCTCTAGCGTCCGAGCGTAGCTTCAGATGCCGACCGCGTGGTCGAGTTGCGATCGCTGCTCCACGGTGCCGCCGTCGCCGCGGCGGGGTATCTCGACGCCGACGTATGGGAACCCGCCGCGGGATAAGAGGGGGCGGCGGAGGTCGCCAACGGCGAGGTCGGTGCTGGGGACCCGTGGGGCGAGATCCCTGTCCGCACAGCCCACGCGTTCACCCACGCACTGCTCGACGCCGCCCTCGGCCACGTCAGCGGACTCACTCTCCACTACGCGAGCAAGCCGGCGCCCATGGCGCCGACAACGGTGGCCCGGTCGGTCTTCGAGACCGCTGGGATCGCGTGGTGGCTTATGGAGCCGGGCATCGAGGCGCGAAGCCGCGTGGCCCGAGTGACCAGCGAGCGGCTGCGGAGCGCCCGTGAGGCAGCGAAGGCCATTCGGCATCTCCCGGCCTCTGTGAACCCGCTGGACTACTCGGAGTCCGAGGCGGACGTAATCGCCTATGCGGCACACCTCGGCCTAACGGCCGCAGCGGGCGACAAGAGAATCGACGGCCAGGAAAGGCCGAATTCGACGGATCTCATCACGTCTCTGTTCGTTACCGACTCGGCGCTTGATCGGGATCAGGCACAGACGGTGTACCCCGTCTACTCGGGCGTTGCCCACGGGCTGCTGTACGGCATCATGAGTTCCTGCGCCCGGACACCGCTGGAGGAGCACTGCGTCTCGTCTGGCAGACCGATCCGCAGATCGTCGACGCAGTCGTGTCATACACGCTTGCGGCGCTGATCGCAGCGATGGACCGGGTTCTGAGGGTGAAGGGTTGGGTTCCCACCGACTGGGACGGCTGGAAGGCAACGCTCAACGAACATTTCGCCGGGCCGTCAGCTCCCAACCGCCAGTCACACTAGCCAGGTCCCCCGACGGCCACTTCGCAATGGCGCCAACCCATGAGGGAAGCCGTGATTCTCAAAGGTGCGCACTTTCGAGCGTCCGAGATCGAACCACCCCATGACCTGGTGGGCCAAGACAGTGTGTCTTTGCGTATAGAGCACCAGGAAGATGGCCACTACGACTGCAAGACGCACCAGAATCCTGACAAAGCAACCCACGTCGGCTCCTCTCTTGCTCGAAGAGTAAAGGCGTTCGGTGACATTCAGGAAGTGCGTGCCGCGTCACCGGGCGCGCGTGGTAGCCACTGCCGGCGCCCCCGACCCGCCTCTATCCTCGCCACGTGGGCGTGGTCGAAGACTTCTGCGACGATCAAGGAGCGCGCGACCGCTGGCTTGCAGCAGGGTTCAGTGACGACGACCGCATTGCCTGGCGCGAGGCTGTCCCTCGTCGATCGCGTCCGGCTGTCTTTGTGCGCCTCTGGCAGCAGCATGACTTTGCGCCCGAGGAAGCGGTCATGTGGGCACGCGCTGGCGCTGCCCCGGCGCAGGCATCTCGCATCCGCGACGCGGGACTCACGCCCGAGGCCGTGGGACTGCTCGACCGTGACCACGACGGACGCGCAACCGCAACCTGGGGCCGGCGGGGCGACGCCAGTCAGCCCTTCCCCCTCGACGAGGCGCGCCGTTGGATCGCTATCAGCGTCCGCTTCGGTGACGATGCCCGACGGTGGATCGAGGCCGGGTTTGAGCCGAGCCAGGCTGAGTCATGGGTGCGCCTTGGGATCTGTCCGACGACCGCCCTCTGCTGGCGGGCAAACGGGCTCGATGCGTACGACCTCTTCGGTTGGTACGGGGGCCGCACCCATCTCGCCGCGGACAACCCCCGCTCGGCCGCGGCCGCGGCCGCGGCGGGCATGACACTTCGCACGTTCCGTCAGAAGCGGATAACAGAGGTCCCCGAGGCACTCCTTGTCGGCACGGTCCTCCCCAGGTGGCGTGCCGGCTGGCCCCTCGAAGAGGCGACGGCGTGGCATCGCCCGCCGGAGGGCCGCCCCGGACGCACGCGGGTGTCCTTACGAGCGACCCCATCTCAGCGGGAGCGGGCCGAACAAGTGGGCGGCCTGCGAAGGCGAGCCATGTCTCTGCCCGCTCCCGAGGTCGACGATCTCGATTCCCATGCCATGTCGTCTGCGCTCGCCACCGTTGTGGTCGCGTCAGGGGAAGCGTCGCCACTCCTGCTCGCCGAGGTCTACCGTTCCTCGCTCGTCTCCCACTGAGGACGGCGCGGCAGACCCTTCCGCAGTGTCGCAGGCCCCCCCTACCTTCGCTTTGAACAGCGAACAGGTAGTGGGATGGCCAGCGACTTCGTACATCTGCACACGCACACGGACTACTCGCTCCTCGACGGCGCGGCGCGTATCGACGAGCTCGTCGCGGCTGCCGCGGCGGACGGTCAGACGCATCTCGCCATCACCGATCATGGTTGGCTCGCCGGCACCCTCGACTTCCAACGTTCCGCCGAGAAGGCAGGCATCACCCCGATCCTCGGGATGGAGGCGTACTTCACCCCTGACCGCAAACAGGTCCGCACCGTCGGCCGCAAACGCCGCTTCCACTTGGTGCTGCTTGCAGTGAGCGAGGGGGGCTGGCGTTCTCTGGCCCGAATTTCGTCGCTTGCCTACATCAACACGCCAACGGGCAAGCCGCTGGTCGACTACGAGTTGCTCGCCGCCAACGCCACTGGATTGGTCGCTACGACGGCTTGCCTCGGGGGGCTCGTTCCGCAACTGCTGCTCGATGCAGACAAGCGAGGGGCAGTCGCCGAACTCGGTCGGCTCCAGGACATCTTTGGGCAAGAGAACGTCTTTGTCGAGATCCAGGACCATGGCATCGCCGACCAACGAAGCGTTCTTCCCCTGCTCGTCAACCTCGCCCGCTACGCAAAGGCCCCGCTTCTGGCGACGAACGACAGCCATTACACGCGGCCAGAGGAAGCGAGAGCCCACGATGCGATGCTGTGTCTCCAAACTGACGACCTGCTCTCGAACCCGAACCGCTTTCACCTTGACGGGCACGGACACCACCTGCGCACGGCGGCCGAAATGCGAGCGCTATTCGCCGACTACCCCGAGGCGTGCGACAACACCTTGGCGATCGCGGAGCGAGTCGTGGCGCGGATACCGACCGGCATGGACCTCTCACCGCACTATCCCGTGCCGGAGCACGAGACTGAGGCCTCGTACCTCCGCAGGCTCGCCAACGAAGGTCTGGCAGTCCGCTACCACGGAGACGTGCCGCAGGATGCTCAGTCGCAGCTCAACTCTGAGCTCGAGTCGATCGAAAGCATGGACCTCCCGGGATACTTCCTGATCGTCTCCGACCTCACTGGCCACGCACGGACCGCAGGTATCCCGCTCGGCCCAGGCCGCGGCTCGGCCGCCGGATGCCTCGTCGCCTTTGCGCTCGGGATAACCGAGGTAAATCCCCTCGCTCACGGTCTGATGTTCGAGCGTTTCCTGAACCCCGGGCGCAAACAGATGCCCGACATCGACCTTGACTTCGACGATCGCTATCGAGACCAGATGATCAGCTATGCGATGGAGCGTTTCGGCGCCGATCGTACGGCGCAGATCTCGACGTTCTCTGTCATCAAGGCCCGCCGCGCCATCCGAGACGCCGCGAAGGTCCTCGAGAAGCCCTATGGCCTCGCCGACCGCCTTGCGAAGCTCGTCCCACCGGCGATCGCCGGCCGGGAGCCGTCACTCCGCGACTGTCTCGAGGACGACGGCTCGGAAGACTCGAAGCGCGGAAGCGACTTGCGTGACGCCGCCGAACAGAACGCGGACGCCCGGGAGCTCCTGGAACTGGCAGTCGACCTCGAGGGCCTCCACCGAGACGCCGGGAAGCACGCTGCGGCCGTCGCGCTCTGTCGCGAGCCGCTGGTCGACGTGCTTCCGGTGCGTCGGGATGAGGGGAGGCTCGTCACCCAGTGGAGCTGGAGCGACGTTGAGGCAGCCGGGCTGCTGAAGATGGACTTCCTCGGCTTGCGGACGGTCGGCGTCATCGACGAGGCGATAGCGATCGCTCGCTCGCGCGGCGCCGCGGTCCCTGACGCGCAGGACATTCCGCTCGAAGACCAGGCAACCATCGCGCTTCTCGCCAGCGGAGAGACCCGCGGCGTCTTCCAACTCGAGTCGGGTCCCATCCGCCAACTCCTCCGCCAGATGAATGCTGACCGGTTCGAGGACATCGTCGCGACGATCGCTCTCTACCGCCCCGGGCCTATGGGCATGGGCATGCACACCGAGTTCGCCGAGCGCAAGGCGGAGCGTCGGCCAGTCACCTACATCGACCCTGACGCCAAGTCTGCGCTTGAGCCGACCCTCGGCATCCTCGTCTACCAAGAGCAGATGATGGCGCTCGCGCAGCAGTTTGCCGGCTACAGCCTGGTCGAAGCGGACAACCTCAGGAAGGCCTGTTCTAAGAAGGTCCGGGAGATCATGGAGGCCGAGCGGGAGAAGTTCCTGGCCGGTTGCGTCGCCAATGGCTATAGGGAGGATCTTGGGAGCCGCATCTTCGACCTCATCGAGCCTTTCGCCGACTACGGCTTCAACAAGTCCCACGCCGTCGCCTATGCAATGGTGTCCTGGCGAGCCGCCTACCTGCTCGCGCACCACGAGCTCGCGTACCTGTCGGCGATGTGCTCGTCGGTGGCCGATGACCCGGACCGCCTGCCGGTGTACTTGGCCGAGTGCAGGCAGCGCGGCGTCGCCGTGCTGCCTCCAGACGTCGACGCCTCTGACGGCGGGTTCTCGCCCGCCGGCGAGCGCAGTATCCGTTTCGGTCTTGGCGCCATCAAGGGGGTCGGACAGGGGGTCGTAGAGGCCATCCTTTCTCGGCGCGAGGACGGCCCCGTCCGTGGCCTGGCCGACCTCGCTCGGAGACTCGGGGACGCGTGTGACAAGAAGGCGCTCGAGGCCCTTGTTGAAGCCGGCGCGCTCGATGCCCTTGGTCCCCGAGCCGCAGTTGCGGCAGGTGTCGAGGAGGCCGTGGCTCTGGTTAGCGCCGAGCGCCGAGCCGAGCGAGTAGCGGGTGGTACGGGCCAACTGTTCGAGCTCGCGCCCGGTGAGGTCGCGCTGAAGGACGTCCCCGCGGATCCCATCCAGCTGCTGACGGCCGAGCGCTACCGCCTCGGCGCCTGGCTCAGCGCACACCCACTCGACGGCCGCGAGGACGAGCTCGTCAATGTCGGCGTGGCTCTGCCGGAGGCGATCGCTCCCGAAGACGCCGGGCGGCTCGTCAAAGTCGCCGGCGCGCTTCTCGGAGTCGAGAGCCGTTCGACGAAGCGCGGGGACATGATGGCCACCGCATCGCTCGAGGGTCACGCTGGCTCGATCCGCCTCGTGGTGTTCCCCCAGCAGTTCAGCGAAGTCCGTGACATCCTCACCGACGGCGCGGTCGTGCTTGCAGAGGGACAGGTCACTGCCCGAGACGAAGCCGGCCTCGAGCTCCGCGTCCGCTCGCTCACGACCCTCGGCGCCCCGGCGAGTGTGGAACCTGTCCGGGTGAGTGGCGGGAGGGAACCTCCCCCTCCCGCTCTCGCAGAACCGGACGTGAACGTCTCCGCTCATCCGGCTCCCACTGTCCAGCCGTCGGGTAGCACGCCCACCCGCCAATG
>JAJZKA010000134.1 GCA_021809805.1 Actinomycetes bacterium | reverse complement strand
CGGCGATCGCCGCCTCGCACGAACGCTACCGCCAAGAGCGCGACGCTGCGCTGCCGGCGGGGCATGCCGGGCCCGCACCCAGCGGCGGGGTGGGGGGGACGCGCCGGGGCGTGAAGTGCTTGCACGCCCACCTTGCCTGGTACCTCGCGGGTGGCCGGGACCCGGTCGGGCGCTGGGTCGCCGACCAGCTACCCGAGCTCGAGGGGCCGGTCGCGGCCATCGACGTCGGGACCAACTCGGTGCGGCTGCTGGTGCTGGACGCCGACGGCTCGCCCCTCGAGCGCCACATGACGATCACCCGGCTCGGCGAGGGCCTCGGCGAGCGCGGCGAGATCAGCGAGGCGGCCCTCGCCCGGACGACCGCCGTCCTTGCCACCTACCGTGACCTCGCCGAGGGCGACGGAGCGCTGCGCCTGCGCGCGGCGGCGACCGCGGCGGTGCGTGATGCCGCCAATGGGGAGGCGGTGCTCGACGCGCTCGGGGCGGCGCTCGGGACGCGGCCGGAGTTGCTCTCGGGCGAGGAGGAGGGCCGTCTCGCCTACCGCGGGGCAACCGGGGCGCTGCCGGCACCGGGCGGCGATCCCTGGCTCGTCATCGACCTCGGCGGCGGCTCGACCGAGCTCATCGCCGGGTCACCGCCCGGCGCGCCGGAGCCGATCGTGGCCGCGGTCTCCCTCCCGCTCGGCTGCGTGCGGGTCGCCGAGGCCTTCCTCGCGAGCGATCCTCCGAGCCCGTCCGAGCTCGAGGCGGCGCGCCGGCACGTGCGCGCCGTGCTCGATTCCGCGCTGGCCGCCGAGCCGGCGCTCGCCGTGCCGCGCCCGCTGCTCGGGGTGGCTGGCACGGTGGCGGCGCTGTGCGCGCTGCACCTCGACCGGCCCCCCGAGGAGTTCGCCGCGCTGCACGGCGCGGGCCTTGGCCTGGACGATGTGCACCGCCTCGTCGCCGCGCTGGCTGCCGAGCCGCTCGTCGAGCGCCGGGCACGGCGCGGCCTCGAGGTGGCCCGCGCCGACGTCATCGTCGGCGGCGGGATCGTCCTCGAAGAGCTGATGGAGCGACTGGGGGCCAAAGCGGTCGTGCACTCGAGCCATGACCTGCTCGACGGGCTCGCCGAGGGCCTGCTCACCGGGTCCGGCGAGGTGCGCTGAGAGCCGCTGAAAGTGCACGAGGAGTAAAGAGGGCCGCCGCGCGGCAATGGAAGAGCGGTGCCAGTCATCGGGAAGCTCTTCGAACGCGAACGCGACCTCAGCCAGCCCCCCGCCGAGCCCATCTGGGTCGGTGAGGTCGAGCTCGGCCGCGCGCTCGCGCTCGAGCCGGTCCTGGCGCCGCCAAACCCTTCGCACCGTCGTGCACTGCTGCTCGTGCGCCTGCACGGCGAGCCCGTCGGCTTTCTCACCACGACGCTTCGGCCCGACGTGGGGGCCGACCTTGCCGAGCTCGCCCGCCGGATCGCCGAGGAGTGCCGCCCGGCGATCCTCGCCCACCTTGCCGCGGACGCCGAATGCCACGGGGCGAACGAGACGGTCACGCCGGCGCTCTCCGAGCTCGGCGCCGCGCAGCCGCCCGACGTGCTCGCCCGCCAGCTCGGGACCGGCCTCGGGCCGTGTTGCCCCGCGCGCCACCAGGCCGCGACGCCAGGCATCTCCGTCGTCTTGTGCACCCGCAACCGGCCCGAGCTGGCGCGGCGCGCCCTTGCCTCGCTGGCCGGGCTGGAGTACCCGGACTTCGAGGTCCTGGTGGTGGATAACGCCCCGAGCGACGAGGCGACCAAGGAGGTCTTCGCTGCCGATTTCGCGGGCGACGAGCGCTTCCGCTACGTGCGCGAACCGCGCCCGGGCCTCTCCCGGGCGCGCAACCGTGGCCTTGTCGAGGCCCGCCACGACATCGTCGCGTTCACCGACGACGACACGCGTGCCGACGCGCGCTGGCTCGAGGGCATCGCCCGCGGCTTTGCGCGGCGTGCGGGGGTCGGTTGCGTCACCGGACTCGTGCCCTCCGCACAGCTCGACACCGCCGCCCAGCAGTACTTCCACGACCGCGTCTGGTGGGCGTCCTCGCTCGTGCCGACGTGTTATCGCGCCGCGCGCGCTGAGGGCGACTCGCCACTTCACCCTTACCGGATGGGCATCTACGGGACGGGCGCAAACTTCGCGATCGACCGGGCACTCGCCCGCTCGCTCGGTGGCTTCAGCGAGCTCCTGGGCGCCGGCTCGCCGTGTCGCGGCGGCGCAGAGGACCTCGACATGTTCGTCCGGGTGCTGAAGGCGGGGGCGTTGATCAGCTTTGAGCCCTCGGCGATCATCTGGCACCGGGCGCGGCCAAGCAATGCGGAGCTCGCCGAGCAGCTCGAAGAGTACGGGCGGGGGATCCCGATCACGGGCCTCAAGTGGCTCGCCGATCCCTCGACGCGCCGCGACGTGCTCGTGCGCATTCCCGGTGCCTTCGCCTACTACCTCGCGCTGTTGTGGAACCGGGGCTATGGGGGAGAGGCGAGCCGCGCCCCGATGGCGCTTGTGGAGCTACGCGGGACCCTGTCTGGGCCGCTCGCCTTCGCTCGGGGCTGGTCGGCGCTTCGCGCCGAGCGCCGCGCCGGAGAGAAGTGAATGGAGCGGCATCGCAACTGGCTGCGGTCACGTCCTGGCCTCGCCATCTTGGCGTTCGTGCTCGGTGCCTCCGGGCTCGGCACGGCGAGCGCGCTGGTGTCGCGCCATGTAGGCGCCGGGGCGCCCGCCGCGGCGTCGCGTGTGCCGAGGGCCCCAACGGGCCCGGCGCTGCGGCTCGAGGACGGCTTTTCCGGGCCGGCCGGCGCGAGCCCCAACACCGGACTGGCGCGGACGCTGTGGTACACCGACCCCTGCTGGACGAGCGGGTGCGGTTCGCCACCCCAGCCGACCCGGTACATGGCGAGTCACGCCGTCCTGGACGGCCACGGCCACCTCGTCATCACCGCTACGCAGGGGGCGACCGGTCGCTGCGGGGCGATCGCCTGTCGCTTCACGAGCGGCCGGCTGACCATGCTCGACTGGGCCGCGGGCGGGACGCCGAGCTGGTGGCAGCAGTACGGGACGTTTTCGGCGCGCCTCAAACTGCCGGTGGGCAAGGACCTCTATCCCTCTTTCTGGCTTGTCGGCGCCGATCTCGCGCGGGTGGGCTGGCCGACAGCCGGGGAGATCGACGTCGTCGACGGTGTGGGGGCGAGCGCGATCGGCGAGCAGCAGGCACAGTTCGGCACCCCCGACTACATCGCCCCCTACGCCGGCACGTTCGTGCTCCCAGGGCACCAGTCCCTCGCTGGCTGGCACACCTACGCGGTCCGCTGGTCGCCGAGCGGCATCGCCTGGTCGGTGGACGGGCGCCGGACGTCGTTCATGAGTGCCGCCCGGGCGGGCGCGGACTGGAAGGTGTCCTTCGCGCACCCCTTCAGCATCGTCTTCGACCTCGCCGTCGGCTCGGGCATGACCGCGAGCGAGGCCGCGCATGTCCTGCCGGCCAAGATGCTGGTCGACTGGGTCCGTGTTGTCGGCGGCGCCTGAACCGTGGCGCGCGCTGCGCGAGCGCGCGCCGGATGCCCCCATCGCTCTGCTCGCGCGGCGGCGCCGACCCAGGTTCCTCGTCGCGCTGGTGATCGCCGTCGCGCTGGCGCTGACCGGGACCTCCATCGGCCTGGCGCTGCTCGTCCGCCACGCGCCGCCCGTGCTCACGCACTCGACCTTCGTCGACAACTTCAACGGCCCGGCCGGCGCGAGCCCGAACTACGGCTTTGCCCATCGCGTCTGGTACAGCGACCCGTGCTGGCGGACCGGATGCGGCGGTGACACGCCGACGCGCTACTCGAGCGCCAATGCCTATCTCGACGGGCACGGCCACCTTGTGCTCGTCGCCCGGCGCGGCGCACACGGCACGTGCGGCACCGGCCCATGCCTGTACACGAGCGCCCGGCTGACGATGGTCCGCTGGAGCGGTCCCTCGTACGGCTCGACGTCGTTCTCCCAGCAGTACGGGACCTTCTCGGCGCGCATCAAGCTGCCGACCGGCAAAGGCTTCTGGCCGGCGTTCTGGCTCGTCGGGAGCAACATCGCCCGCGTTGGCTGGCCGCGCTCGGGCGAGATCGACGTCCTCGAGGCCTACCACGGTCCCCACCTCGTCGAACAGCACGTCGCTTTCGGCCGGGCGGGCCGGGTCCACCGCTACGGCAGTGGCTGGCCACTGCCGGCCGGACAGTCACTGTCGGGCTGGCACACCTACACCGTGGTCTGGTCGCCGTCGGGCATCACCTGGGAGGTGGACGGCCAGACCACGCTCAGCCTGAGCGCGGCCCAGGTCGGCCCGGACTGGGCGAGCGAGTTCGAGCACCCCTTCAGCCTCATCTTGGACCTTGCGGTCGGTGGCCTGGCGGGCATGCCGTCCCCCTCGGCGCACTGGCCCGCCAAGATGCTCGTCGCCTGGGTGCGCGTCACCCAGACTGGCCACTGAGCGGTCTCAGCCGAGCACGAGCCCGTTGAGGCGCTCGACAAAGGGCGCCATCTCCCCGTGGTGGGCGAGCGCGTAGGCCTCACCCTGCTCGGCGAGGCGGTTGCGCAGCGGATAGTCGAGCAACGCCTTGGTCGCCGCCACGAGTTCGCGCAGGTCCGCGAACCACAGCCCTCCCGACGCGGCGCGGGCGTGCTCCATCGCCGCC
Organism: Actinomycetes bacterium; assembly: GCA_021809805.1. Classification (GTDB taxonomy): domain Bacteria; phylum Actinomycetota; class Acidimicrobiia; order Acidimicrobiales; family Bog-793; genus JAKABX01. The sequence continues at coordinate 5,595 of JAJZKA010000134.1, read as the reverse complement.
GTGGCCTCGGGGACGAGGACCGGCGTGCCGAGCAGCATCGACTCGATCGCCTCACGCCCAAGCGGGCCGCCCGGGCGCACGTCGATCGTGGCGACGGCGTGCTCCATCAGCCGCCACAGGTTCACCCGGCTCGGGTTCACCGGCAGCAACAAGGTGTTCTCGCCGTCGGTGATGCGCCAGCGCTCGACGTCGACCTCGGCGACCGAGACGCGCCCGAGCACGGCACGCAGCATCTCGTGGGTGATGGTGCGCTCGAGGCGCGGCGCGCCGGTGGGAAAGCCGCGGAGCAAGACGACGTAGCGACCGAACCAGCGCACCCCGAAGAGCCGGTGGCGCGCCGCGGCGCGGTTGATCGTGAAGGCGAGGTCGAGCGGGACGACGCGCCCGGCGCGCTCGGGCCCGAGCACCGTCTGCACGGCGCGAGCCTCGCCGGGGTGGGCGGAGAGCACCACGTCGCAGCGCTCGAGCAGCCGGCAGAACCCGTCGAGCGCCAGGGCGTTGCTGTCGCCGAGCAGCGGGATGGCGATGCAGCGCGTGTGGCCGGCCGCCGCCCACCCGGCGTGGTCCCAGGGCTGGTCGTGGCCGACCAGCACGACGGCGCGCGCCTCGATCGCGTCCAGGCGCTCGCCGACGCCGGGTGCCTGGCCGCCGAGGCGGTCCAAGAGCGCACTCGCCGCGGCACCGAGCGGCGCGCCCCGCCGCGTGAGCGCGGCCCGTGCGATGCCGGCGCGGGCGGGCATCGCAGCTTTGATCCCGATTCGGTGCACCCGAAAGACGCTGTCGGCGAGCGCTCCCGCGGGGTGGTCGCCAGTTGGCGACAGGTGCACGACTTCGACCTCGGCGTGGCGCGACAGCGCCCCGGCGACAAGGCGCGCCGTTGCCGCGCTCTCCTCGTCGTCGCCACCGCCCCAGTGCCGCGTCACGAGCGCGACGGTCGGCCGCTTGGCGCGGTGGGGGGCGATCGCCCGGTGGGCGCCGCCACTCATCGCCTGCTCATCTCGACTCGAGTGATGCCCCGAGGCGCTCGCAGCTGGCTTCAACGTGGCGGGCCAGGTCGAACAGGTCGGCGCGCACGAGCTCGAGGAGGTTGCGCTCGTCCGCGCTCGTTACCTCGTCGATACGGTACGCGAGGGCATCGATCGACTGGGCCAGCGCCGCCCGGTACTCGAGCTCCTGGCGGAAGTAGGTGCCAAGGGCATGCTCGAGGTAGCGGTGAACGAAGCGCTTCACGCGCGCCTTCGGCCCGCGGCCCGCCGGCGGAGGCCCGAGCGCCTCCATGTTCCAGTAGTGATGCAGGTGGTGGATCGCCGGGTGCAGGTGGATGGGCTCCCGGTTCATCTTCCGCATCAGCTCATCAAAGGTCGCCTGGGGCGACCACTGGCGTGGTGCCTCGGCCGCGTGCCCGGCGAGGATCGCCCTTAGGTGCTCGACGACGAGCTCGGCGTCGAGGCGTGTGTCGCCTGGTAGATATTCCAACGCTCTTCCTCCTGCACCGTCGAGAGCGGGCACCAGTATCGCCAGTGGCTGAGGTGCTCGTTGACGTAGGGATCGCCCCCGGCGATCGTCGGCCCCCAGCGCTCGATGATCCGGCCCCCCTCGACGAGGTCGTCGGTGTGGCCGCGGCTCTTTGACTCGTGGTGGATCAGCTCGGCGAGCGGCTCATAGACGACGACGTAGCCCTTCTCCCTCAGCTTGAGGCAGAAGTCGACGTCGTTGAAGGCGACCGGGAGCCGCTCGTCGAAGCCGCCCACGGCATCGAAGACTTCCCGGCGCGTCATCATGCAGGCACCGGTGACCACCGTGCAGTTGCGCGTCTGGATGGCCATCGAGGCGTAGCCCGGCTGGTCGGCGGGTAGGTTCTTCAGCACGTGCCCGGCGATGCCACCGAGTCCGAGCACGACACCGGCGTGCTGGATCGTCTGGTCCGGATACAGCAGGCGCCCACCGACCGCGCCGACCTCGGGCCGCTGGACGTGGCCAACGAGGGCCTGTAGCCAGCCGCCGACGCGCGCCTCGATGTCGTTGTTCATGAACAACAAGACGTCGCCCGAGGCATGGCGCGCCGCGGTGTTGTTGATCGCCGGCCAGTTGAACGGGCCGGGCGCCTCGACGACCTGCACGCCGTCTTCGGCGACGAGGCGTTCGAGGAGCTCAGCGGTCTCGGGCAGTTCGCTGCCGTTGTCGACGAGGACAAGCTCATAGCGCGCATAGCCCGGGTCCTCGCGAAGTGACGCGGCGCACGTTGCGAGGAGGGATGGCTCGTCGCGAAAGGGGATGATGATGCTGACGAGCGGCTGGCCGACGACGGCGCGCCGGACGTGGTAGCGGCCGGGAAAGCGCGCCTCTTGGGTCACCTCGCCGGCCTCGCCGCGCCGTACGAGGGTCTCGCGCAACACCCGCTCGCCCGCCGCGAAGGCCCAAGGCTTGGCCTCGGCCCCAGAGGCCGTGGAGCCGGCCAGCGAGCGCCAGTGGTAGAGGATGTCCGTGACGTGCACGACTCGGCGCGCCCGCTCGGTCGCCCGCAGCGCGAGATCCCAGTCCTCGCTCCCGTCAAAGGCGCTGCGGAAGCCGCCCACCTGCTCGACGAGCGAGCGGCGGATCACCGTCAAGTGGGCGAGATACGCATAGCTCATCAGCAGATCGGGCGACCACTCTGGCTTGAAGAAGGGGTCGAAGCGCTCCCCGAGCTGATTGATCTTGTCCTCGTCGCTATAGACGACGTCGGTTTCTGGCTCCCGCCCGATCGCCGCCGCGACCGCGCCGAGGGCGTGGGGGGCGAGCTCGTCGTCGTGGTCCAAGAAGGTGACGAACTCGCCCGTGGCGAGCTCGAGCGCGGCGTTGCGAGCGGCCGAGATCCCGCCGCTCTCGCTGCGCAGCGTCACCGAGATGCGCGGGTCGCGCGCGGCGAGGTCGCGCAGGTACGCGGTGATCTCGTCGGATCCTGAGCCGTCGTCGCAGCACACGAGCTGCCAGGCGGCGAAGTCCTGGGCGAGCACCGAGCCGACGCAGCGCTCGAGTGCCCACAGCGGGGGCCGGTGGACGGGGACGATCACCGAGACGAGCGGGGTCTTGGCGTCGCCCGGGGTGGTGCGCGCTTGGCGCAGCGGCGGATCGGTGTCCTTGCCGACGCTCGTCGGCCGCCCGTGGGTGCGGAGCCATCGGTGGTAGGCGGCGAGGTCCTCGGCGGCATTGAGGGGATAGGGCCCCCCGTCTTCTGGGGTGCTGCGGTCCTCGCCCTCGATCCGGCGCTCTTGGGGCTCTTCGGGCGCCTTCGCCAGGAGTGCCGGCGCTTCGAGCAAGCGCTCGATCTGGGTCGCGGACCACTCGACGGCGTCCAGCGCGCCCTCAAGGTCGTCGGTCGCTGCAGCGAGGGCTGCCGCCCACGGGCTGAGTGAGCCGGTCTCGGCGGCGAAGACCTCATGGCGCCCCGCGCATCGCGCGAGCTCGGCATCGAGGGCGATCTGCTCAGCGAGCAGCAGCCCGGCGCGCGATCCCGGGTCGGCGTTGCGGGTCGCGGGCCACGGTGCCGCCGGGCAGCGCAGCACGACGCCATGGTCGACGAGGAAGGACACGAGCTCCTCGGTCGCCCCGGCCTCCGGGTCGGCGACGAAGACCGCCATCGCCTGGATGCTCGAGAGCGCACGGCGCAGCCAGCGCTCGTGGCGTGCGATCGCCGACACGGCCTCGACGTCCGACACGGCCTCGCTCGCCAGGGCGCTCAGGGGCCGCGCGAGCAGCACCGCGAGCAGCGGCCGCGCGCCAAGGAGGACCTCGCGCCAGAATCCGAGGAGCTCGGCGTGGCGGCCGTCGTACCAGATGGCGGTGCGCTCGGGCACCGGAAAGGAGGCCGAGAAGGACGTCAGCGCGCGATCGCGCAGCGCTGCGACGGCCGGGGAGCGCCACGAGGCTGCGCTCGAGCGCGCGCGGGCCGGGGAACCAGCGAGGGTGGCAAGCTCTTCAGTGAGCGCCGACAGCCGGCCGGCTCCGCCGGAGGTTCTCGACGCGCCGAGAACAAGGTCGCTCGGCCCGAGCTCGGCGAGCTGGCGGGCGAGCGCCGAGCAGGCGGCGGGATCGTCGCCGACGAGGACGACACAGGGTGCCGGCGAGAGTGCGGCGGCCGGCTGAATCACCGCCGCTTGCTTCGTGTCCGTCATCGCACCTCAAGAGCCCGTGAGGCGGCGCTCCAGGCGGTGCGCGGCCCGCATGGAGTGTACGCAATCGGGGGCCACGGCAATCTGCAACCATGGGCGACGTGGCAAGGGACGCGTTCCGCCTGGAGGATCGCGATCTGGCCGGTGAGCTGCGCGGTCGGCGCGTGCTCTTGCGGCCGCTTCGCGCGGATGACTACGCGGCATGGCGCGAGGTCCGTTTGCGCTGCCGGGACTGGCTCTTGCGCTGGGAGCCGCGTCCCGCCGGCGCGCCCTACGCCAGCGAGGACCGGGCGACCTTCGTCGCCCGCTGCGCGATGCGCGAGCGCGACCGCCAGCTCGGGACGGGCTACGGCTACGGCCTGTTCGTGGCGGGGCGCCTTGCCGGTGAGGTCAACCTGTCCTCGGTGCAGCGCGGCGCGTTCCAGAACGGCTACGTGGGCTATTGGATCGACGAGCAGCTGGCGGGCCACGGCTATGTCCCCGAGGCCTGCGTGGTGTTGTTCCGCTACGCGTTCGAGGTGCTTGGGCTCCATCGGCTCCAGGTGGCGATCGTGCCGCGCAACGCTCCGAGCCGCGCCGTCGCCCGGAAGCTCGGGCTGCGGGGCGAGGGCATCGCGCTGCGCTACCTCGAGATCGACGGGCGATGGGAGGACCATGTCCGCTACGCCATCACCGTCGAGGAATGGGAGGAGCGGCGCCGTCACTACCTCGGGCAATGGCTCGAGCCGCTTCCTCTCGAGGCCGACTGACCGGCCTCGGGCTCACGGCCGGCCGGCTCCGACGAGGCCGATGTAGTACATCGGCGCGTAGGAGACCGTCTGGCCTGGCTGGGGCGCCTGGATGATCGTTTGGGAGCCGTACGGACCAGCGCCGACATACATCGCGACGTGGGTCACCGGGTCGCTGCCGTCGTTCGGGAAGTAGTAGAAGAGCAGGTCGCCCGGCTGGAGCGCCTGGAGCGAGACGGACTTGACCTCGTTGTATTGGTACCAGGCGCTATGCAGGAGCGATACGCCCGCGGTCGCCCAGGCGACCATCGTCAATCCCGAGCAGTCGAGGCCGCTGCGGCTTGCGCCGCCCCAGACGTAGGGGACCCCGAGGTAGCTCTCGGCTGCCTGCACCGCGGCGTTGCCGGCGCTCGAGGTCCCGGCCTCCACGAGCGGGCCGGTCACCGCCCCGATCGGCTGGCCGACCTGGGTGGCGACCGTCGCGGCGACGGCCGCGGTCGAGGCCTCGGTGGCCACACCGGTGCTCGGTGCCGCCGTCGCCACCGCCTGGGCGACGGCGGCCGCCTGAACCGCCTGGCGCTGGGCAGCCTGCTCGGCCTGGCGCGCCGCAGCCTGCTCGGCAGCCTGCTCAGCCTGTTGGCGCGCTCTCTTGGTCGCTGCCGCCCGCGCGAGCGCTCGGGCTTGGGCTTGGGCTTGGGCTCGGGCTCGGGCCGCCG
>JAJZKA010000009.1 GCA_021809805.1 Actinomycetes bacterium | reverse complement strand
CGCGTTCACAACCCGCCACAACGTCAAGACGGCGTCTTCTGCGAGTTGATGTAGTCGGCGAGCACCGAGAGCGGGGCACCACCACAGGTCCCGACGAAGTAGGACCGTGACCAGAAGTGCCCTCCCCACAGGTGCCGCTTTATGTGAGAGGCGTACTCCTGGCGCAGTCTCCTGGACGAGACGCCCTTGAGGGAGTTCACGAGCCGTGACAGCTGGACCGTAGGCGGGAACTCGACCAGGAGGTGGACATGGTCGTCCTCCCCGTCCATCTCGACAAGCATGACCCCGAAGTCCTCGCACACTTCCATAAAGACTTGACGGAGTCGTTCCAGCATCGACTTCGTGAGCGCTCCGCGGCGGTACTTGGTGACGAACACCAAGTGAGCGTGACAAGCCCATACCACATGTCGGCCCGTACGGACAGGTGCATCACTGGGCATGACGCCAACGCTACTATTGGGGTGTATGCCCCACAAGCGCACGGGTCTTGGCAGGCGTGACCCCCACAACCAACGCGGGCGGCGGGGGATGAAGCTGCGCGCCTACCCGAGCAAGGAACAGCGCCAGCAGGGGCGTCAGATAGCCGGGTGCTGCCGGGCGGTGAAGAACGTCGCCAAGGAGCAGCGCGATACCGCATGGAAGGTCTTCGGAGAACGGGTCGGGTACACCGAGCAGACCACCTTCTTGAAGGAGCTGCGGGACACAGAGGCGTATGCGTACCTGAAGACCGCTCCCTCCCAGGTGCTCCAGCAGGCCCTCTTGGACACCAACGACGCCTACCGGCGGTTCTTTGCGGGAGAGAGCGGCTACCCGACGTGGACCAAGAGGTCCGGGGGCTACAAGTGGAGGGACCCCCAGGGAGTGAAGCTGCGCCGTGTGTCCAAGCGCTGGGGCGAGGTGAAGCTCCAGGGGATGGGGTGGGTGAAGGTGCGATTGCACCGTTCGGTGGTCGGGACGCGCATCTGCTCTGGCACCTACGAAGAGGAGCCCGACGGCACTTGTTGGGTGACCCTGTTGGTGGAGGTCCACAAGCGCTGTCCCACCAAGCCACGTGTCTCCGACTGGGACTCTGCGGTCGGGGTCGACGTGGGGGTAGCGGTACCGGTCGCCATCTCCGATGGGCGTCTCTTGGACCAGGAGTTCTGGAGGCCCGGGGAGCTGAAGCGCAAGGTGCGCCTCGAGCGAAAGCGTGAGCGCCAGAAGGAAGCCCGGAAGAAGGAGAACAAGAAGCTCTCCAAAGAAGAGCGGGAGAAGAGGAGGAAGACCTCACATCGACTTGACGAGACCAACCGACAGATGGCGGCACTCCATGCTCGTGCACGGAGGCGGCGTCGGGACTTCTGTGAGCAGGTGAGCACGACACTGGCGAGGAACCACCGCCTGGTCGGGTTCGAGGACCTGACAGTGAAGGCCATGACGGCGTCTGCCAAGGGCACCGTGGATGACCCCGGAACCAACGTCTCCCAGAAGGCGGGGCTCAACCGGGGCATCTTGGACAAGAGCTGGGGTGCCATCCGCACCAGGACCGAGCACAAGGCAAAGAGGCACGGCCACCTCACCCAAGAGGTGCCCGCACCGTGGACCTCGCTCACCTGTCCGGAGTGCTCGTACAAGGACCAGGAGAACCGCCCCCGCAGGGAGCTGTTCGACTGCAAGCAGTGTGGCTACACCGCTCACGCCGATGTGGTCGGTGCCATCAACATCAAGCGGCGGGCGCTCCAGTCCGTCCTGGCCGGTGGAACGCCGGTCACAGCGTTCCCGGGTACGAACCGGGACTCCTCGAAAGAGGAGGCAGAGCCCTCTGGGTTGCCATGGCGGGGAAGCGCGAACAAGAGCAGGGTCCGTATCACCGTCGGGAGCAAGGCGTGACCCCGGTCACTTCGACCTCTCGTCGGCAGAGGCCTGAAAGCCCGAGCCCGATGGTGGGACTTCCGACCGGAAGCCTTCCGCCTTCAGGCAGAGGTAGTTCACTTGACGTGGACGCCGGAGATCGCCCGCGCGATCACGAGGCGCTGGATCTCCGAGGTCCCCTCGAAGATGGTGTAGATCTTGGCGTCGCGGTGCCAGCGCTCGACGGGGTACTCGCGGACGTAGCCGTACCCACCGAGGATCTGGATCGCCTGCTCGGTGACCCACACCGCGGTCTCCCCGGCGAACAGCTTCGACTGGGAGCCCTCGCCGCTCTCGAACTTCTTGCCCGTGCGCGCCATCCACGCAGCGCGCCAGCACAACAGGCGTGCCGCGTCGATGTGCGTCTTCATGTCCGCCAGCTTGAACGCGATGGCCTGGTTCTCCACGATCGCCCGCTTGAACTGCTTGCGCTCCTTGGCGTACTCGAGCGCGTACTCGTACGCCGCCCGGGCGATGCCGACCGCTTGGGCACCGACGAAAGGCCGAGAGCCTTCGAAGGTGGCCATCGCGGCCTGCGTTGAGGTCCGTTTGCCCTCACGTGCCCGGGCGAGGCGCTCGTCCAGCTTCTCTTTGCCACCGAGCAGACAGCGGCCTGGCACTCGGCAGTCGTCGAGGACGACCTCGGCGGTGTGCGAGGCGCGGATGCCCATCTTCTTGAACTTCTGGCCCTGGCTGATCCCTGGCGTGCCCTCGGGCACGATGAAGCTCGCGTGCCCGCGGCTCCCGAGCTCAGGGTCCACCGAGACGACCACGACGTGGGTGTTGGCGATCCCGCCGTTCGTGATCCACGTCTTGGTCCCGTTCAAGACCCACTCGTCCTTTGCCTCGTCGTAGACGGCACGGGACTTGAGGGACGAGACGTCCGAGCCGGCGTCTGGCTCGGAGACTCCGAACGCCGCGAGCTTCACATCGTCGGGGGTGCCGAAGCACTGGGGAATCCACTCACCTTGCTGCTCGGGCGTGCCGTTCGCGTAGATCCCTGCCACGGCAAGAGTGGAGCCGAAGATCGCCAGCGCGATCCCGGCGTCGCCCCAGCTCATCTCCTCGTTGACCAGCGCCATCAACAGACCGGTCGGGTCGAGGAAGCAATTGGCGACGAAGTCGAACGAGTACAGCCCGATCTTCGCCGCCTCTTTGATGATGGGCCACGGCGTCTCTTCACGCTCGTCCCATTCGTGCGCCTCGGGGCGCATCACGTTCTCTGCGAAGTCGTGCACCCACTTTTGGATCTGCAGCTGGTCCTCGTTCAGCTCGAGTGAGAACTCCGTCATGTCCCTCTCCCCTTCGGCACCGTCTCCGGCGACCCTCGCGTCGGAGTACCCGGCGCAGGCCTACCCCGATGTTACTTATAAGTAACTTCTGAGCGGAGTCGGGCTCATGCGGGACCGGCGACGGTCCTCGTCGACGAGGACCGTCGCCGAGGACCGTGTCACCGCGGGCGCGCCGCACGGCACAGCGCGCGCCAGCGGCGCGCGAACACTCGGATGAACGACTGGCGCGGTCGGGGCCCGAAGGAGCGCGCCGACGGCTCGGAGATCGTCAGGCCGGCCGTACGTCCTTCGCCATGAGGCCCTTCGGACCCTCCTCGACGCTGAACTCGACCGCCTGGCCCTCTTCGAGCACGCGGTACCCGTTCATCTGGATCGCGGTGTGGTGGACGAACACATCGGCGCCCCCATCAGGCTGCGAGATGAACCCGTAGCCCTTCTCCGCGTTGAACCACTTGACCGTCCCCGATGCCACGGTGGCGATCCCCTTTCATCCTGCTCGTCTCTTCCCGCACGACCGCACGGTCCTCTTCCCGCACGACCGTACGGTCCAGCTGCCGGACGCGTCCCCACCCGTCGGCTGGCGACGCCCCCGTTGCGCCAGGGACGCTAGCAGGAAGCGGTGGCCGCACCCGGTTTCCCCGATCCCGCGTGCCTCAGCGGCGGACGACGGTGCCGTCCGGGCCGTCCTCGACGATCCAGCCCTTGGCAACCAGCTCGTCGCGCAGCGCGTCCGCGCGGGCGAAGTCACGCGCCCGGCGCGCCGCGTCACGCTCCGCCACGAGCTGCGTCGTCGGCGCGTCGACGTCGTCCACGGCCCCGCGCAGCCCCAAACCGAGCGCACCGCACAGGATTGCCACCGTGCGGCCGAGAACGGCCGCACGCTCGTCGTCGCCGGCATCGGCTGCAGCGTTCGCACGGTTCACCAGCTCGAAGACGCCACCGAGGGCTGCCGGCGTGTCCAAGTCGTCGTCCATGTGCTCGCAGAACTCTGCGATCGCGACGTCGTCGACCGGCCCCGGCACGCTCGCGACGGCGTCGCCACGCACGAGCGCACCTCCGGCGGGCGCGGCGAGGGGATCGGGAAGCGACAGGCGCCGCGCCAGGGCGTCGAGCCGGGCGAGCCCCTTCTCGGCGTCCGCGATCGTCTCGGGCATGACCTCGATCGGCGAGCGGTAGTGGGCGCGCAGCACGAGGAGGCGGAACGCGCGGGCGTCGCTGCCCGCGAGCATGTCGGCGATCGTGGTGAAGTTGCGCAGCGACTTGGACATCTTCTCGCCACCGACCGACACCCACCCGCAGTGCACCCAGTGGCGAGCGAACCGCCGACCTTCGGCGACGGCCTGGGCGCGCTCGTTCTCGTGGTGAGGAAAGATCAGGTCCTGGGCCCCGCCGTGGATGTCGAATCCCTCGCCGAGCAGGTCGAGCGACATCGCCACGCACTCGGTGTGCCATCCGGGCCGACCCGGCCCCCACGGCGAGCTCCACCAGGGCTCCCCGGGCTTGGCCTTCTTCCACAAGGCGAAGTCCAGCGGCGAGCGCTTGCCCTCGGCCGCCTCCACACGGGCACCGGATCGAAGCGAACCGAGCGGCTGGTGGGCGAGCAGTCCATAGCCCTCGACGGTGTCCACCTCGAGGTAGACCCCGTCATCGGTCTCGTACGCCGCCCCCTTGGCCTCGAGGTCCGCCACGAGCGCCACCATGTCGTCGATGTACTCGGTGGCGTGCGGCACGTCGCCGGGGCGGAGGACGCCCAGGGCGTCCATCCCTTCCCACCACAGGGCTTCGAACTCCGCCGCGACGGCGGCTTCCGTCCTCCCCTCGCGTGCGGCCTTGGTGATGATGCGGTCGTCGATGTCCGTGACGTTCGAGACGAAGTGGACGTCGAGTCCGCTGAACACGAGGTACCGCCGCAAGATGTCGAAGGCGAGCGCGAAGCGACCGTGGCCGATGTGCGGGGAGTCGTAGACCGTCGGCCCGCAGACGTACATCGACACCTCGCCGGGATCTCTCAGCTCGAGCGGGCGCACGGCGCCCGTCGCAGTGTCGTGAAGCCGCAGCACGAAGGTACGGTAACGCGGTCATGACCCCTTCCTCGGACCCAGCGGTCGGCGCGACGCCCTCGAAAGGCCCCGCGCGCCCACGAGTGCCGGAGAAGCCGACGGTCGACGGCCTCGAAGCCAAGTGGGTGGCGGCATGGGAGGCGGCCGGCACGTACCGCTTCGATCCGGCGGCGCCGGCGGCACGCATCTTCTCCATCGACACGCCGCCGCCCACCGTCTCGGGGAGCCTCCACATCGGCCACGCGATGTCCTATACGCACACCGACGTGACTGCCCGGTTCCAGCGGATGCACCAGCGTGCCGTGCTCTACCCGATGGGGTGGGACGACAACGGGCTCCCGACCGAGCGAAGGGTCCAGAACTACTTCGGTGTGCGCTGCGACCCCGAGCTGCCCTACGACCCGGGGTTCGAGCCACCCGCCAAACCCCCCGAGCGCCCGATCCCGGTGTCCCGGCCGAATTTCGTCGAGCTCTGCCACCGCCTGACCATGGAGGACGAGCGGGCGTTCGAGCATGTCTGGCGAACCCTCGGGCTATCGGTCGACTGGACCCGCACCTATTCGACCATCGGCGACCGATCGAGGCGCGTCTCCCAGCTCGCTTTCTTGCGCATGCTCGGGCGCGGCGAGGCCTACCAGCACGAGGCGCCGACGCTGTGGGACGTCGACTTCCGCACCGCCGTCTCGCAGGCAGAGCTCGAGGACCGTGAGCGCCCGGGCGCCTACCACCGCCTGCGCTTCGCGCTCGCCGAGCGCGACGACGCGCCGGGGGCTGGCGCGACCAGCGTCGACGCAGGAGTGGAGATCGAGACCACCCGGCCGGAGCTGCTTCCCGCGTGCGTCGCGCTGGTGGCCCACCCCGACGATGCCCGGTACCGGCCTCTCGTCGGTCGAGACGTCGTGACCCCGCTCTTCGGCGTGCGAGTCCCGGTGGTCGCGCACCCGCTCGCCGATCCACTGAAGGGGACCGGCATCGCGATGATCTGCACCTTCGGCGACACGACCGACGTCGTGTGGTGGCGGGAGCTCGATCTGCCGACCCGGACGCTGATCGGGCGCGACGGCCGGTTCGAACCCGTGCCCTGGGGCGCGCCCGGATGGGAGTCCGACGACCCCGACTCGGCGCTGCGCACCTACGGCGAGATCGTCGGGCGCACCGTGCGCCAGGCACAGGCCCGCATCGTCGAGCTCCTCGCGCAGTCGGGCCACCTCGTCGGCGAGCCTCGCCAGATCACCCATCCCGTCAAGTTCTACGAGCGCGGCAGCCAGCCGCTCGAGATCGTCTCCTCCCGCCAGTGGTTCGTGCGCACCCTCGCCCTGCGGGACCGCCTGCTCGAGCGGGGTGACGAGCTCCGATGGCACCCGCCGTACATGGCACACCGCTACCGAGCGTGGGTCGAGGGTCTGAACGCCGACTGGAACATCAGCCGCCAGCGGTTCTTCGGCGTGCCGATCCCCGTCTGGTACCAAGTCGACGCCGACGGCGCGGTCCGCTACGACAAGCCGCTGCTCCCCGCCGAGGCGCGGCTGCCGATCGATCCGTCGACCGACGTGCCCGAGGGCTATGAGTCCGAGCAGCGAGGGAAGCCGGGCGGGTTCGCCGGCGACCCCGACGTGATGGACACGTGGGCCACGTCGTCGCTCACGCCTTTCATCGTGACCGGCTGGGAGGAGGACCCCGAGCTCTTCGCGAAGACCTTCCCGATGGACCTGCGACCCCAGGCGCACGACATCATCCGGACCTGGCTCTTTTCCTCCGTCGTACGAGGAGAGCTCGAGCAGGGGCAGCTGCCGTGGCGCCATGCCGCGATCTCCGGCTTCGTCGTCGATCCGGACCGCAAGAAGATGTCCAAGTCCAAGGGGAACGTCTTGACGCCGTTGCCCCTGCTCGAGCAGCACGGCACCGATGCCGTCCGCTACTGGGCAGCGAGCGCCCGCCTGGGTGGGGACGCGACGTTGGACGAGGGCCAGATGCGGATCGGCCGGCGCCTCGCCATCAAGCTCTTGAACGCCTCCAAGTTCGTCCTCGGCAGGCTCGGCGACGCAGCCGGCCAGGACGGGCCAATCGGGGCACCGGACCCCGGTGCCGTCTGCGAGCCGGTCGACCACGATCTGCTGCGCCGCCTGGCCCGAGTCGTCACAGAGGCCACCGAGGCGCTCGCAGGCTACGACCACACCCGGGCGCTCGAGTCCACCGAGACGTTCTTCTGGTCGTTCTGCGACGACTACGTCGAGCTCGTGAAGGTCCGTTCCTATGGCGCCACCGGCGACGCGCCGGCCGACTCCGCACGTGCCGCCCTGTCGCTCGCGCTCTCGGTCCAGCTCCGGCTGTTCGCCCCGTTCCTGCCCTTCGTCACCGAAGAGGTGTGGAGCTGGTGGCGGGAGGGATCGATCCATCTCGCCACCTGGCCCGATGCCAGCACCGAGCTGGGCGACGCCGGACCCAGCGCCGTCCCCGCCAGCGGCGAGGCGCTGAGCGACAAGTGGGGGCCGTCCCCGGTGCTCGACGTGGCCACCGAGGTGCTCGCCGCGATCCGGAGGGAGAAGACCGCCCACAAGCGCTCGATGCGCGCACGGGTCGCCCGGCTGACGGTGACCGGCGACGCCGAGCGGCTCGGTCTCCTCGCCCTCGTGCGCCAGGACCTCGTCGACGCCGGCGGCGTCGACGAGGTGGTCGCCACCGAGGGACCGGCGTCGGTGACCGTAGAGCTGGCGCCCGACACGTGAGATCGACGACGCAGGGGGCGCTGCAGAGATGGCGCAGAACAGGAGATAGCAACTGAGCTGGCCGTCCAGGCGGCGCCCGGGGGATCCTCGGCCGTTTGCGCCTGCTGGCACTCGGACACATGTCCGTGAGCCGCCGCGACGTCACCCAGGACGGGCGAGATCCTCACCGGCGCCGCGGTGCACGGGGGGGAGCGTGGACCTGGGGCGTTCGCTCTCGGGGCGTTCGCTCACGGGGCGCTCGTACACGGGGCCGCCGGAGCGGCCTAGCCTCGGTTCGAGCGGGTGTAACCACCGGCGGCTTGGGGTACTGCTTCGGGTAGGCAATCGAGGTTGCACTCGCCGGGCGGGCAGACTGCCGTCCGAAAGACCATCCGCAGACGACCTCCGGGGTCGCCGCCCGAGCGGGGAGGCGAACGCGGAGCCACGACAAGGAGCCGTTGACGAATGGACCAGAGCTTCCACATCACCGATCACGAGGCGAACGGCATACCGGTGGTGTCCGCGTCCGGGGAGATCGATGTCGCCACCGCACCGCCACTGCGTGACCGGCTGCAGGCAACGACCGCGTCGGGCAAGTCGACCGTCGTCGTCGACCTGCTCGGGGTCACCTTCCTCGACTCCACCGCGCTCGGCGTGCTCGTGGGCGCATTGAAGCGGTGCCGCGAGGCGGGCGGCGACCTCCCGCTCGTCATCACCGAGCCGCGCATCCTGAAGGTGTTCGAGATCACCGGGCTGACGGGCGTCTTCCCGATCTACGGCAGCGTGGACGACGCGGTACGGAGCGTGGCATGAGCACGGTGCGCGGACAGAGCACGGTGTCGGTCGAACTGTCGATCCCCGTGCAGGCAGACCTGGTGGTGCTGGCACGGCTCACCGCGGCCACGGTCGCCGGGCGAGCCGGCTTCGGCGTCGAGGACATCGAGGACCTTCGCCTCGCTGTCGAAGAGCTTTGTCTCTCCTTGGTCGGCACGCGCCGGGACGGGCGACTCCACTTGACCTACGAGTGCGAGGAGGACGCCATCACGGTCGACTGCTGGTACGAGGCAGGTGACCACGAGACGCGCGGACGCGTTGGCGACGCCGAAGATCTGTCGCTGCGCATCCTCGACGCGCTGGTAGACGAGCACGGACACGACTTGGCGAAAGGACGACCGAGCGCATGGCTCTGCAAGCGGCGCGCCGATCCGATCGGCTGAGCACCCTGGAACGAGACGACATGACCGACGAGCCTCGGACGCAAGGCGACGACACGAAGGCGCTCTTCTTCGAGCTGGTCGCGCGCCGCGACCCAAAGGTGCGCGACCAGCTGGTGACCGCGCACCTCGGTCTCGCGCACCAGTTGGCACGGCGCTACGCGAACCGGGGTGAGCCCTACGAGGACCTGGTGCAGGTGGCGTCGCTCGCGATCGTGAAGTCCGTCGATCGCTTCGACCCCGACCGGGGCGTCGAGTTCACGACCTTCGCCACCCGCACGGTCATCGGTGAGCTGAAGCGCCACTTCCGGGACAAGGGCTGGGCGGTGCGCGCACCTCGCCGAGTGCAAGAGCTCTACCTCGAGCTGGGCAAGGTCACCGAGACCCTGAACCAGGAGCTCGGACGCTCTCCCACCGTCGCCGAGCTCGCCTCGGCGACCGGCGCGACCGAAGAGGCGGTCCTCGAGGCCCTCGAAGCCGGTCAGGGCTATCGCACGTCCTCGATCGACGCGACCGACAGGAACGAGGAGACCTTGGCGTCGCACATCGGCGGCGAGGACGCATCGCTCGACACCGTCGAGGACCGGGAGCTCCTCGCGCCGGCGATCGCCGAGCTCGCCCCCCGCGAGCAGCTCATCCTCCAGCTGCGCTTCGGCCAGGGCCTCACCCAGTCGGAGATCGCCGCTCGTGTGGGCATCAGCCAGATGCACGTCTCCCGACTGCTCGCAGCAAGCCTCGAGCGGCTCAGAAAGCACGTCACCGAGAACGGCGCCCAACCGGACGCCAGCACACCCGCGGGCTCGGCGCGACAGCCGACCTCCTCGGGCTCCTAGCGCGATGCCCGTCCACCCGCGGCAGCCCGCGCCCGACCGCTTGGCCCTCCGCCGGGCTGGGTAGGGCACGCACGTGGACATCGTCGTCGTCGGCGCGACCGGCAACATCGGCACCTGCCTGCTCGACGCGCTCGCTGCCGACGCGGATGTCACGCGCGTGCGCGCGTGCGCGCGCCGCGCGCCACAGCGATCGTGGCCCAAGACGACGTTCGTCCAGGTCGACATCGTCGACGGCGAGCTGGACCCGGTCTTCGAGGGTGCCGACGCGGTCGTGCACCTCGCGTGGATCTTCCAGCCCACCCACAGACCGGACGTCACCTGGCGGGTGAACGTCGGCGGGAGCGTGAGGGTCTTCGACGCAGCTGTCCGCCAGGGAGTCGGCACCATCGTCTACTCGTCGTCGGTGGGCGCCTACTCGCCGGTCCCGTCCCCCGACCGCAGCCAAGCGGTCGACGAGCGCTGGCCCACCGACAGCGTGCCCACCGCCGCCTACGGGCGCGAGAAGGCCTACGTCGAGCGGGTGCTCGACGGCGTCGAGGCCCGCCAGCCCCAGATGCGCGTGGTACGCCTGCGACCCGGGTTCGTCTTCCAGCGGGCGTCGGGCACCCAACAGCGCCGCCTCTTCGCCGGCCCGTTCGTCCCAGCATCGCTGCTCCACCCCGGCACGTTGCCGGTCCTGCCGTTCCCCGAGGGCCTCCGGTTCCAAGGCGTCCACGCGAAGGACCTTGCACAGGCCTTCCATCTCGCGCTGAGCAACCCCACAGCGCGCGGGGCGTTCAACGTCGCGGCCGACCCGGTGCTCGACGCCACACGGATCGCCACGATCCTCGGCACCCGTGCGGTGGCAGTGCCACCCGGGGCCGTGCGCGCCGCGCTCGCCCTCGCATGGCACGCACGCCTCGCTCCCGCCGACCCGGCGCTCTTCGATCTGGCGCTCGGCCTCCCGCTCATGCGGACCGACCGCGCGCGCAGCGAGCTCGGGTGGACGCCGACCGTGGCAGCCGACGACGCACTTGCGGAGGCACTGGCAGGGATGGCGGAAGGGGCCGGGGCGGCGACCGCACCGCTGTCCGCCGACTCCCCCAGGGCGCGCCTGGCGGAGCTCGTGGGCGCCGTGGCTCAGCGGCGCGCCCACTCGTCCCAGCACGGCTCGTCCCAGCACGGCTCGTCCCAGCACGGCTCGTCCCAGCACGGCTCGTCCCAGCACGACGACGCATCCCGGCGATAGGGTCACCACCGCACCGTGACTCCGACACCGAGCGTTCCCGGCGCGACTCCACTGCGCGACCGACCCGCCTTCGCGGCACTCGCAGCGCACCAGCGCGCGATGGCGGCCACCAACCTGCGCGAGCTGTTTGCTCGCGAGCCCGAGCGTGGGTCGCGCTACGGCATCGAGGCCGCCGGCCTCTTCCTCGACTACTCCAAGAACCTCGTCGACGACGACACGTTGACCCTGCTCGTGCGCCTGGCACGCGAGTCGGGCCTCGAGGCCCGGCGCGACGCGCTCTTCTCGGGCCAGCACGTGAACGTGTCCGAGGATCGTGCCGCGCTCCATGTCGCGTTGCGGATGCCGAGGCAGGCATCGCTCGTGGTCGACGGGACCGACGTCGTCGCGCAGGTCCACGAGGTGCTCGACCGCATGGCTGCGTTCGCCGACAAGGTGCGTTCGGGCGAGTGGACGGGGCACACCGGGCGCCCGATCCGCAACGTGGTGAACATCGGCATCGGTGGCTCCGACCTCGGTCCAGTGATGGCCTACGAGGCGCTGCGGTGGTACTCGCGGCGCGACATGACGTTCCGCTTCGTCTCGAACGTGGACTCGACCGACCTCGTCGAGGCGACGCGCGACCTGACACCCCAAGAGACGCTCTTCATCGTCTCCTCGAAGACCTTCTCGACGCTCGAGACCATCGAGAACGCGACGTCGGCGCGCGAGTGGCTCGTCACCGCGCTCGGCGACGACGCGGCCGTCGCCAAGCACTTCGTGGCCGTGTCGACCAACGCGGAGCGCGTCGCGGCGTTCGGGATCGACACCCGTCAGATGTTCGGCTTCTGGGACTGGGTCGGGGGCAGGTACTCCATGGACTCCGCCATCGGCCTGTCCACGATGCTCGCCGTCGGCCCCGAGCGCTTCGGCGAGCTTCTCGCCGGTTTCCACGATATGGACGAGCACTTCAAGTCGGCCTCGCTCGAAGAGAACATGCCCGTTGTGATGGGGCTCCTGTCGGTCTGGTACAACGACTTCTTCGGGGCTCAGTCGATGGGCGTCATGCCCTACTGCCACTATCTGAAGCGCTTCCCCGCCTACCTCCAGCAGCTCACGATGGAGTCGAACGGCAAGCGCGTCACGCTCGAGGGGCGCCCAGTCGACTACGACACGGGCCCGGTGTACTGGGGCGAGCCGGGCACCAACGGTCAGCACAGCTTCTACCAGCTGCTGCACCAGGGCACCCGCCTCGTCCCCGTCGACCTCATCGGCTTCGCGAAGAGCTTGAACCCACTGCGCGAGCACCACGACCTGCTCATGTCGAACGTCTTCGCGCAGGCCCAGGCGCTCGCCTTCGGCAAGACCGCAGAGGAGGTGCGCGCCGAAGGGGTCGAGGCGCCGGTCGTCGCGCACCGGGTCATGCCCGGGAACCGCCCCTCGAACGTGCTGCTCGCCGAGATGCTCACCCCGCGGGTGCTCGGTGCGCTCGTTGCCCTCTACGAGCACAGCGTCTTCGTCCAGGGCACGATCTGGGGCATCGACTCCTTCGACCAGTGGGGAGTCGAGCTGGGCAAGCAGCTCGCCAAGGCGATCGTGCCCGAGCTCGAGGTGAGCTCCGAGCCACCCCTTGCCCACGACTCGTCGACCAACGCGCTCATCCGCCGCTACCGCGCGATGAAGCAGCGCGCCGAAGCGCTGACCGCCCGGTGAAGCTCGCCGCGGCATTCGGGCATAGGGTGAGGCGATGCCCACCGAAAAGCCCATGCAGCTCGGTATGGTCGGCCTCGGCAGGATGGGGGCAAACCTCGTCCGCCGCCTGATGTACGACGGGCACCGGGCCGTCGTCTACGACGTGAGCCAAGATGCCGTGGGGGCGCTCGTGACGCAGGGAGCGACCGGTGCGTCCTCGCTCGAGGATCTCGTCGGAAAGCTCGACGCACCGCGCGCGGTGTGGCTGATGCTCCCCGCCGCGATCGTCCAGGCGACCCTCGACCAGCTGGTGCCGCTGCTCGAGGCCGGCGACACGGTGATCGACGGGGGGAACTCCTACTACCGCGACGACATCGCCCGGGCCGCGCAGCTGCAAGCGCAGGGACTGCACTACGTCGATTGCGGGACGAGCGGCGGGGTCTGGGGCCTCGAACGCGGTTACTGCCTCATGATCGGGGGGGAGACCGGGCCGGTCGAGCGATTGGACCCCATCTTCAAGACGATCGCCCCAGGCGCCGCCAGCGCGGTGCCCACGCCGGGGCGGACGCGCACCGAGGGCACCGCGCCGGACGGCTACCTGCACTGCGGGCCGAGCGGCGCGGGGCACTTCGTGAAGATGGTGCACAACGGCGTCGAGTACGGGATGATGGCGGCGATCGCCGAAGGGCTGAGCATCATCGGCCACGCGGACGCCGGCATGCACACCCAGGAGGCGGACGCCGAGACGACGCCGCTGCGGGACCCCGAGGCGTACCGGTACTCCATCGACGTCGCCGAGGTGGCCGAGCTGTGGCGTCGCGGGTCGGTCGTCGGCTCATGGCTGGTCGATCTGCTCGCCGATGCGCTCGCCCGCACACCCGGCCTCGACACGTTCGCCGGGCGCGTCTCGGACTCGGGCGAGGGGCGCTGGACCGTGCTCGCCGCCGTCGACGAGGGTGTTCCCGCCCCCGTGATCACCGCGTCCCTCTTCGAGCGCTTCGAGTCACGAGGGCTCGGCGAGCTGAGCGACAAGATGCTCTCCGCCATGCGCAGCGAGTTCGGCGGGCACATGGAGAAGCCTGCAGGGGCCTAGGGCACAGACGCGCAGTGAAGCACGACCTCCGAGTCTTCGAGGACCTCGACACCCTCTCCGAGTCGGCCGCCTCCTACGTCGCGGCGAGGGCGCTCGAAGCGGTCGAGCGCGACGGCATCTTCAACTTCGCGGTGAGCGGCGGGCGCTCACCGTGGGAGATGTTCTCCCGGCTGACCCGACTGGACGTCCCGTGGGATCGCACGGTCATCTGGCAGGTCGACGAGCGCATCGCTTCTCGAGGGGACCCCGACCGGAACCTCGCGCACCTGCGAGAGGCCCTCGGCGAGACCGCCGCCGCCGTCCGCCCGATGCCGGTCGACGACGCCGACGTCGACGCGGCGGCGGCCCGTTACGGCGCCGCGCTGCCCAGCCAGTTCGACCTCGTCCACCTCGGCATCGGCCCAGACGGGCACACCGCGTCCCTCGTGCCCGGCGACGCGGTCCTCTACGTCGAGGACCGCCTCGTAGCAGTCACCTCCAGCGCGTACCAGGGCCGGCGCCGCATGACCCTCACCTACCCCGCGCTCGCGCGAGCACGCCAGCTCTTGTGGCTCGTGAGCGGGGAGGACAAGCGCGAGCCCCTCGCCAAGCTGCTCGCCGCCGACCCCTCGATCCCCGCCGGCAGGGTCGAAGCTGCTGCGTCCGTCGTGATGGCCGACCGCGCCGCGGCGCTTTGAGGGAGCCCGCAATGGCCGAGCAGCGCCGCGCCCTCGTGGTGGTCGACGTCCAGAACGATTTCTGCGAAGGTGGCGCCCTCGGCGTCCCCGGGGGCGCGGCGGTGGCCGCGGCGATCAGCGCCTACGCGCGCGGCCACGCCGACGACTACGCCGTGGTGGTCGCCACTCGCGACTGGCACGTCGACCCCGGCGCCCACTTCGCCCCGAGCGGCACCCCACCGGACTACACCGAGACGTGGCCCGTCCACTGCCGCGCGGGAACCCCGGGCGCGGCGTTCCACCCCGCCCTGGCACTCCCCGAGGGCACCGTCGTCGTCTCCAAGGGCGAGCACGCCGCCGCCTACAGCGGTTTCGACGGGGTCGACGAACAAGGGCGTCCCCTCGACGTCGTGCTCCGGGAGCGAGGCATCACCGACATCGACGTGGTCGGCATCGCCACGAGCTTCTGCGACAAGGCGACCGCGCTCGACGCGGCGTCCTTGGGGTATCGCACGCGCCTGCTGCGGTCGCTGTGCGCCGACGTCGCCGGCGCGGACACGGACGCCACCGTGGCAGCGCTCGCCGCCGCGGGCGTCGCTGTGGCCCCATGAGGCCGCGGCGCCACCAGCGCGCTGCGCGTGACGCGGCGCCGACCGATGTCGCCTATGTTTGCTCCTCCACGAGACGTGGAGGTGACCGAGGCATGCAGGCGACGCACGTGGTGTCCCGTCCCGCACGGGCGTGCCCTGTCGCGCGCACGTCGGCGAGGACGCAAAAAGGCGGTGTCACATGACGGCTCCCTCACCGGCGCCGGCCCCGGTCGCGCCGGGACGTCACCACCTGAACAGCGCGCTGCTTGCCGATGGCGGCCCGCAGCGGACCAACGACCTGACGCTCGAGCGGCGCGGGATCCGGCCGGTGCCGCCCGAGCACCGTTACGGCTCGACGAAGCGGCTCATGACCCTGTGGTTCGGGGCCCAGATCAACCCGACCACCATGTTCGTCGGCGCCCTCGGCACGGCGAGCTTCATCGGGCTCGGCTGGGAGTGGGGCGTCGTCGCGATCGTGCTCGGGAACCTGGTCGGCTCGGTCACCGTTGCCATGCTCGGCGTGATCGGGGTTCGAACCGGCAGCCCGCAGCTCCAGCAGTCACGCGAGGCCTTCGGGCGCACGGTCCACTTCCCTGCCGCGCTGACCTGGATCACCCAGATCGGCTTCGAGGCGCTCGAGTCCATCTTCGCCGCGGAAGCGCTCAAGGTCCTCACCGGCATGAGCTTCTACCTCGGGCTCGCGATCACGTTCGCGTGCATGGGCATCGTCAGCGTCATCGGCTACGAGGCCATCCACCTCTTCCAGAAGGTGATGGCCGGCGTGCTGCTCGTCCTGTTCGCCGTCATCACGGTGAAGACCTTCCTGCGCGGTCCCCACGTCATCCAGCACCTCCCAGGCGGCTCCTTCGAAGGCGGCTTCGTCCTCATGGTGGCCATCGTGCTCAGCTATGCCATCTCATGGGGCGTCTGCCCGTCGGACTACAGCCGGTATCTCCCCAAGGACTCGTCGACCACCGCGACGTTCAGCGCCATCTTCTTCCCGATGGTGGTCGGGATGATCTGGATCGAGATCCTCGGCTTCGCCGCCTCCTCCCTCCTGGCCGGTCTCAGCACGATGGCCGGGGTGAACGGGATCATGGGGGGCGGCACGCTCGGCGACGTGGCCATGCTCGCCATGTTCCTCGGGACGGTGTCGATCATGATGGTGAGCGACTACTCCGGCGCCCTCGCCGCGCAGGCACTCGGACTGCCGATCGTGCGTCCCGTCGCCACCGCGATCAGCGCGGCCTGCGCATTCGGCATCGCCGCGTGGTTGAACACGGGGTCGACGGGAAGCAAGTTCGAAGACGTGCTCCTCCTCATCAGCTACTGGATCGCCCCGTGGTCCGCGGTCGTGCTCATCGACTGGGCGCGGCGGACCAAGCGCCTGCAGTGGCGGCACCACTCGACCATCCTCGAGAGCGCGTACTCGGACCTTCGCGCCGGGTGGCGTGAGTGGAGCGCGGTGATCGCCGTCGTGGTCGGCTTCGTCGTGAGCATGCCGTTCTCGGACACGACCACCGGCTACGACATCGCCGCCGCCCACCCCGCGACGAAGTGGTTCTTCGGCGGCTTCGCCAACCACTTCATGGCGGGCGGCACAACCGCGTTCTACGTGGGCTTCGTCGTGGGGGCGGTCGTCTACCTTGGGCTGCTCGCCGCGGGGAAGTCCCCGGCCGCCGGCACCGACCTGCCCGTCAAGATCGCCGTGGAGCCGTCCCTGCAGCCGAACGGCGCCGAGTAACGGACGCGGCATGGCTGCGCCGTCGGCGCCTCAGCGCGTGGACACCGCCCGCCACTCGACGTCGTCCCCGGTTCCCACCACCACGTCGGAGACGAGCGCGGGCGGAAAGAGCCCGTGCTCGACGACGCCGGGGACCGCGCCGAGCGCGGCTGCCAAGCCGACGGCGTCGTCCACGGGGCCGAGGTAGTCGCAGATCACCCCGCCGTCGGGGCTCGGGCCGACCGCTCGGCGCCGTACCGGCCCGATCGCCTCGAGTCGGCGCAGCGTCGACGCGTGACCGAACTCCAAGAGCTCGAGCGGCACCGGCGGACGGAGCGCCGGGACCGGCTTGGTCGAGTCCACGACGACGACGAAGCGGTCCGCAGCCGCTGCGACGACCTTCTCGCGCGTGTGCGCGGCGCCGCCGCCTTTCACGAGCCACCCGTCGGGCGCCACCTGGTCGGCGCCGTCGATGGCGAGGTCGAGGCGCTCGATCGCGCCGAAGGGCGCAACGGCGAGCCCCAGCGCCGTGGCCGCGGCCTCGGTCTCAAAGGAGGTGGCCACGCAGCGGATCTCGAGGCGCCGTGCCGCGAGCACCACCAGCAGCTCGGCCACGGTCGACCCGGTCCCGAGCCCCACCGACATGCCGGCTTCGACGAGCGAGGCCGCCGCCTCGGCTGCACGCCGCTTCTCGCCCACGACGTCGACCATGCAGCGATTGTCCCACGCACGAATGGGTGCGGCGTCGATCACTCGGTGACCGTGGCGAGCTCTACGGCGCGCAGCACGCTGAAGGAACGGGCGGGCACGGAGGTCGCCTTGCCGGCGTCGAGCAGCACCTCGAACGCACCCTCGTCGGCGGTCGCCAGGACCACCTGCCAGCGCGACACCCCGTGCGCAGGCAGGGTCCAATCGATCTGTTGATCGTGGGCGTTCAGGACCAGCAGGAACCAGTCGTCGGTGATCCGACGTCCGCGATCGTCTCGCTCGGCGATCGCGTCGCCGTTCAAGAGCACCGCGACCGACCGCGCGAAGTCGGCATCCCAGTCGGCGTCGTCCATCTCTTCGCCGTCGGGGCGGTACCAGGCGATATCGAGCGCCCCCCGGATCGGACGGCCCTGGAACCACCGGCGTCGGCGGAAGACCGGATGCGTCCTTCGCAGCTCGATCAACCGGCGCACGAAGTCACCGAGCGCCTCGTCCGCACGGCCCCAGTCGAACCAAGAGAGCTCGTTGTCCTGGCAGTACGCGTTGTTGTTGCCTCGCTGGGTCCGACCGATCTCGTCTCCGCCGAGCAGCATTGGCACCCCCTGGGAGAACAAGAGCGTGGCGAGGAGGTTCCGCTGCTGGCGGGCCCGGCAGGCAAGCACGTCGGCATCGTCCGTCGGGCCCTCCACGCCGCAGTTCCATGACCGGTTGCAGCTCTCACCGTCGCGGTTGTCCTCGCCGTTCGCCTCGTTGTGCTTGTGGTCGTAGGAGACCAGGTCGGCGAGGGTGAAGCCGTCGTGCGCCGTGACGAAGTTGACGCTGGCCACGGGACGGCGCGAGTCCGACTGGTAGAGGTCCGAGCTGCCGGTCAGACGCGAGGCGAGCTCGGGCAGCGTCGCGGGCTCGCCTCGCCAGAAGTCGCGCACCGTGTCGCGAAACTTGCCGTTCCACTCGGACCACACCGGCGGGAAGTTCCCTACCTGATAGCCGCCATCGCCGACGTCCCAGGGCTCCGCGATGAGCTTGACCTGGCTCACCACCGGATCTTGTTGGATCAAGTCGAAGAACGCGGACAGGCGATCCACCTCGTGGAACTGGCGGGCGAGCGTCGCGGCGAGGTCGAAGCGGAAGCCGTCCACGTGCATCTCGGTGACCCAGTAACGCAGCGAGTCCATGACGAGCTGCAGGCTGTGCGGGTGCCTGACGTTCAGGCTGTTCCCGGTCCCCGTCGTGTCGTAGTAGTGCCGAGGGTCGTCGGGCACCAGCCGGTAGTACGCGCGGTTGTCGATCCCTTTGAACGACAGGACGGGCCCGAGGTGGTTCCCCTCGGCGGTGTGGTTGTAGACGACGTCGAGCAGCACCTCGATCCCCGCCTCGTGCAGGGCACGGACCATCGCCTTGAACTCCTGCACCTGCTCGCCGAGGTCGCCGGTGGCGTACTCGTTGTGCGGGGCGAAGAAGCCGATCGAGTTGTAGCCCCAGTAGTTGCGCAGCCCGCGCTCGACGAGGTGCGCGTCGTGCACGAACTGGTGGACGGGAAGGAGCTCGACCGCAGTGACACCGAGGCTCCTCAGGTGGTCGACGGCCGCGGGGTGTGCCAGCCCGCCGTAGGTGCCCCGGAGCGGTTCGGGGACCTCGGGATGCCGAGCGGTGAACCCCTTCACGTGCATCTCGTAGATGACGCTGTCGTGCAGAGGCGTCGAGGGTGGCCGGTCGTTCCCCCAGTCGAAGTAGGGACTGTGGACGACGCTCTTGGGGACATGCGGGCCGCTGTCCTGGTCGTTTCGCGAGTCCTCGTCGCCCATCGTGTAGCCGAAGCAGGCGGGGTCCCAGTCCACGATGCCCGAGATCGCCTTCGCGTACGGGTCGATCAGCAGCTTCTGCGGGTTGCAACGCAGACCGTTCCCAGGGTCCCACGGACCGTGCACCCTGTAGCCGTAGCGCTGCCCGGGGCCGACACCCGGAAGGTAGGCGTGCCAGCAGTGGGCGTCGACCTCCTCCAGCTGCACGCGCCGCTCGGCGCTCTCTTGGTCGAAGAGGCAGAGCTCCACTCCGTCTGCGACCTCCGAGAAGAGCGAGAAGTTCGTCCCCGCCCCGTCGTACGTCGCGCCCAGGGGGTAGGCCCGCCCCGGCCACACCTCGATGTCGTCAGCCACAGCGCACTCCCTCTAGCCCAGCTCTAGCCCTGGTGCCGCACTCGAAGCGGGCCGCGGGAGGACGGCCGCAGGGGGAGGGTCCGCACGGGAAGGGGCTCAGCGCGCGTCGAGCCAGGAGCCGTACGCGCGTCGGCAGTACTCGTCGACCATGCGGTCGGCGGAGAAGAACGATCCGTTCAACGCGATCGCCTGCCGGCCCATGGCAACCAGCGCCTCCCGGTCCTTGTAGTACGTCGGGACGACGACCTCTTCCAGCGCGTCGTACAGCCGGTTCGCTGCATCCGGCCCTGCGGCGTCCACGATGGTCCATCCGGTGAGCCCGTCGATGCCGCCCTCGGCCCACCAGCCGTCCAGGGTGCTCAAGCTCGGCACACCGTTCAGCGCCGCCTTCATCCCGCTCGTCCCCGATGCCTCGTTCGGCGGGATCGGCGTGTTCAGCCAGACGTCGCTCCCCGCGCACAGCAGGCGGCCCAGTGCCATGCCGTAGTCTTCGACGAACGCGACGCGGACGCCGTTTCGGTGATCGCCGGTCAGCGCCGCCACGTGGCGGATCATGTCCTTGGCATGGCTGTCGCCGGGGTGCGCCTTGCCGGCGAACACGATCTGCACCGGCCCGGCCTCCGCGATCGTCGTGAGGCGCTCGAGGTCCGAGAGGACGAGGTCGTTGCGCTTGTAGGCGGCGAACCGACGAGCGATGCCGACGACCAGCGCGTCCGCACGGACGTCGACGCCCGTGCGCGCGTGGACCGCAGCACACAGTGCCTGCTTGTTCTCGGCGTGCGCGCCAGCAAGGGCATCGAGGGGGAGCTCGATCGCGGCGTACCGCAGCTGCTGGCTGTCGAGGCGCCAGCCAGGAAGGTACCGGTCGAACATGGCGGCCGTCGCCGGGGCTGCCCAGGTGGCGGCGTGCACCCCGTTGGTGATCGACATGACCGTGTGGCCCGGGAACATCGCTTCGGTGACGCGCCGGTGCATCGCCGAGACGCCGTTCACGCTGCACGCCGTCCGCATGCCGAGCACGGTCATGTTCAGCGTGCCGTCGGCCTCGAGACAGCCGAGGGCGCCGAGCGAGCCGACGAGGGATGAGCCGAGCACCTGCGCCGCGACACCAGGATCGAACCGGTCGTGGCCAGCCGGCACTGGCGTGTGCGTCGTGAACACGCACGAAGTCCGCACGGCGTCGAGGTCTACGCCGCTCGCGCCCTCGAGCGCACTGCCGTAGGCACTGGTGTCCGCCGCGCCCCGACGACGAGCGAGGAGACCCACGGGGACGAGCGCGCCGTGGCCCTCGTTCAAGTGGTGCACCCGAATCGTTCCGTGGCCGAGTGCCTCGAGGAGCAGCGGCCCGCCGAACCCGAGCACCGCCTCCTGGCGGAGCCGCTCGTGGGGGTCGCTTGCATAGAGGTGATCGGTGATCGCGCGGTCCTCCGGAGCGTTCTCCTCGAGCGCGGTGTCGAGAAAGTACACCGGCACCTCGTGCCCACCGGCGCCGTGGAGCATCGCGCGCCAGGCACGCACTCGCACACGACGCCCCGACACGACGACGGTCACCTGCTCGTCGAGCGCGTCGAGGTGCGCGGAGGGCGACCACTCCACGGGGGCCTCGGTCTGCTCGCCGTCGACGAGGCGCTGGCGGAAGAAGCCGTGCGCGTACAACAGCGTCACGCCTGCAATGCGCAGTCCCCTGTCAGCAGCTGCCCGGAGGTGATCGCCGGCGAGGACCCCGAGCCCGCCGCTGAAGGTCGGCACGGTGTCGTCCAGCGCGACCTCCATGGAGTAGTACGCGACGTCCAGGGGTAGTGCTCGTGCGCTCGCCACGAGGTTCGACGCTACCGGAAGTCTCGACCAGGCCCACAGCAGCAGCAGCCACGCCGTGCGCTACCCCTTTTAGTAGTGTCTGCAACTATTACGCGTGTTCCGGCAACCCCCGCTCCCCCCGTGGGCCAGCCGCCTCCGTCCTCCGATGCGACACTCCCGGCCGCCGCGGGAGTTCTTGACGCCGCGCCGCCCGCCGGTGCGACCGCCCGGCACCTGCATACGGCGAGCGTGATCGTGGCGATCGCGGGGGTCGTGATCGTCGGGGCGCTCGCGTGGGTCACGGGTGTCGTGAACTCCCACACCCAAGCGCACCTCCTCGGGGTGCAGACCCGCGACGCCGCGCTCGTGTTGGGCGAGGTCGTCCCGACCGTCGAGCAGCCGCTCGAGACCGCGGTCGCCGTCATGGACGCGGGCGGCTCCCCCGCCGACGTCGCCCGCTATCTGGCGCCCGAAGTCGGTACGGGCACCAATGCGCAGCATCCACTCTTCGACTCCTTCTCGGTATGGCGCGAGACGGCGGGCGGGGCACGTGAGGTGCTCGCCCTCGGCCGCCAGCCGGCGCTCGCCACCGAGCCCGGGCGCCTTGCATCGTTCTTCGCCACGATCGACGCGCCGAGGTCGATGGCAGTCAAGGGCATCCTCACTGGCCCGCATCCACAGATCGCCGTCGCGGAGGAGGGTGTCGGCACGTCCCCGCGCTACGTCGCCTATGGCGAGCTCCCCATCTCACCGTCGCATCGCGCAACGGCGCCCACCACATCGGCGTTCCAGAACCTGAGCGACGCGATCTATCTGGGAAAGCGACCGACGGCCCGGGCGCTGCTCACGGCCACCACCCCGTTCCCGTCGACGGGGGTGACCGGCTCGGCCGTCATCCCCTTCGGGCAGTCGAGCCTGCTCTTCGTCGACTCGCCGACGGCGCCGCTCGGCGGCGGTGTGCTGCCCCTCCTCCCATGGATCATCGCGGTGACGGGCACGATGCTCGTCGTGGGCGCGGTGCTGGCCACCGAGTGGCTCGCCCGCCGCCGCCGCCTTGCCGAACGGCTCGCGCAGGAGAACCACCGCCTGTACTCCGAACAGCGCACCATCGCCCAGAGCCTCCAGCAAGCGCTCCTGCCACAGGCCCTGCCCACCGTCGAGGGCCTCGCGCTCGCGGCACGCTACGTCCCGGGGGATCCCACGGCCGACATCGGCGGCGACTGGTACGACGTGATCCGCTGCGGCGAGCGACACCTGGTCTTCACGGTCGGCGATGTCTCGGGACACGGCATCCCGGCGGCGAACGCGATGGCCTCGTTGCACTTCGCGATCCGCGCGTACGCGGCGCAGGGCGACAGCGCGCCGACGATCCTCGGCAAGCTCACGTCGCTCCTCGACATCGCGCGCGACGGGCATTTCGCGACCGTCCTCCTCGGCCAGCTCGACGTCTCGAGGCGCGAGGCGACGCTCGTGAGCGCGGGCCATCTCCCACCGCTCCTCGTATGGGACGGCGGCGGCGAACGGAAGGCGATGTTCATCGAGACCCGTTCCGGCTCGCCGATCGGGGTCTCGAGAACGGACTCCTACGACCCGGTGACCGTCTCGTTGCCACCAAGGGCGCGGCTGCTCGCCTACACCGACGGGCTCGTGGAGCGGTGCGGCGAGCACCTCGACGTCGGCCTCGAGCGCCTGCGCCAGACGGTCATCGGCCTCGACGACACCGGCAGCGACACGCTCGACGAGGTGGTGCGGGCCCTCACGGGAGATGATGCCCGTGACGACATCGCCCTCTTGGAGCTGCGATGGACGAGCTGACCCTCCCGCCGACCCCCGCGTCGATCGCGGCGGCACGACGCTTCGTCGAACGTGCCACGGCCCCGGCGTACTCGCATCTCTGCGACGTCGCCTGTCTCGTCGTCTCCGAGCTCGCGACGAACGCGGCGCTCCATGGCGCGACCGACTACGTCGTCAAGGTGGAGACGCTCGACGACGGGGTTCGCATCACCGTCGGCGACCACGGCGCGGGCATGCCGGCCAGGCGCGACCCGGGGCCGACCGACGTACGAGGCCGCGGCTTGCGTATCGTCGAAGCCCTCGCCGACGCCTGGGGTGTCGTACCGGCGTCGGGCACGACGGGCAAGTGCGTCTGGTTCGAGTTGCGCACCCGGCACTGAACAGCACGCTCGCTCGCCGACGTGAACGGCCCTTGCATGGCGCCCCAGGGCCGAGGGAATGGTTCACGCATGAACTCCGTCGAACGCCAGATCCGGCGCGTCGACTCCTTCCAGCAACGCCACACGGTGCCCGGCTTCGTCTTCGGGGTCATCAAGAAGTACGGCGACGACAACGCAGGGTCGCTCACCTCGACGATCGCGCACTCGCTCTTCGGGACGGTCTTCCCCCTGCTGCTATTGCTCGTCACGGTCCTCGGGCTCATCGTCGGCCGCCATTCGGTCCTTCACCACGACGTGGTGCACTCCGCGCTGAAGCAGTTCCCAATCGTCGGGACAGATCTGCGAAAGAACATCACCTCCATCGACAATCGGAGCGTCATCGCGATCGGAATCGGGGTCACCGGCATGCTTTGGGGCTCGCTCACGCTCGCCGAGAACGGCATCTTCGCCATGATGCAGGTGTGGAACCTGCCGGGAACGCAGCGTCCCAACTATCCCAAGCGGCTCGTGCGTGCGCTGGCGTTCCTCGGCGTGCTGGGCACCGGATTGCTCGTGTCGACGGGGCTCACCACGCTCGTCACCCTTGTCCATGCGACGCCCCCGGTAGCGGTGGTGAGCGAGATCGGCTCGGCGGTTGTGAACAGCGCGGAGTACCTCGTCGCCTTCCGTGTCCTCACCCCCGGCGGGGTCGGCTGGCGGCGTCTTGTCCCCGGCGCGGTCTTCGCGGGTGTCGTCTGGACGTGTCTGCTCGCCGCAGGCGAGCTGATCGTCGGCCACTACCTGCGCGACGAGAGCGCGATCTACGGCCTCTTCGCCATCGTGCTCGGCCTCTTCGCCTGGCTCTACTTCGCCGCGGAGCTCACCGTCTACTCGGCAGAGGTCAACGTCGTGCTCGCCCGCCGTCTCTGGCCGCGAGCGATCGTGCAGCCGCCGCTCACCGAGGCCGACCAGCGCTCGATGGCGGCGCAGGCACACCAGAACCGTCGCCGGCCCGAACAGCACGTCCAGGTCACCTTCGACGGTGAGCCGCAGCTCGAGTCCCGGGTGCTCGACGAACTCGCGTCCCGGGTGCTCGACGACGAGGGCCATGAGCCTGAGGCCGGCGCCGGCTGACGCGCCAGGCCGGTCACCGGGAGCGGGCACAGGCGCTGCGAGTCAGTCGGTGCGACTCCTCGGTGGATGCCCCGGATGCAGGTGGCGAGCCCGACCGTAGCGGAGCAGGCCGCCCTTGCCCCCACCTCCTCCGGCCGACGGCTGGAGGAGGTGTCCAACATGGTCGCCGAAGTCCCTTCGGTCGAGGACGTTTCCGCAGACCCAGGCGGCGCACGCCTCGAGCACGGGGGCGCCCGAGGGATCTTCGTGCCACGCCACCCGGTCGAACTTGTCCGTGCGGTCGCCGGTGAGCTCGCCGAAGAGCGACGCGACGTCGATCTGGTCCTCGCCGAGCAGATGGAGGCCGAGCGCCGTGGCGCGCGCCGCCACGCCGCAGGTGTGGTTCTCCTTGGAGATGCACACGACAAAGCGGGCCGGCACGATGCTGCACTGCGTCACGAACCCCGCCAGGCAGCCGCTGCGCTCGGTGCCATCGCAAGCGGTCACCACGAACATCGGATAGTCGAGGCGACCGACAATGCCAGCGGCAGCGACAGTGGCCGCCGCGACGCCGCCTGCGTCCTCGGCGTGCGCTGCGGCCGTCAACGCCAAGAGCTCACTTCGTCTCGCGCGCCGACGCGGTGTCGCGGTAGTCGAAGAACCCGCGCCCCGACTTCTTGCCCAATAGACCCGCCTCCACCATGCGCGCGAGCAGGGGGGGCGGCGCGTAGAGGGGCTCCTTGAACTCGTCGTAGAGCGAGTGCGCCACCGCCATCGTCGTGTCGAGCCCGATGAGATCGGTGAGGGCGAGTGGGCCCATCGGGTGCGCGCAGCCCTTCACCATGCCGGTGTCGATGTCCTCGGCGGTCGCGAACCCCGACTCCATCATGCGGATCGCAGAGAGCAGGTAGGGGATCAGCAGCGCGTTCACGATGAACCCCGCCCGATCCTTGGCGCGGATGGCGTGCTTGCCGAGGGCCTCGACAGCGAAGCGCTCGGCGCGCGCCACGGCGTCCTCGCCGCTCAGGAGCGACGCGACGACCTCGACGAGAGGGAGGACAGGGACCGGGTTGAAGAAGTGCAGCCCGACCACCTGCGACGGGCGACGGGTCGCCATCGCAAGCTTCATGATCGGGATGGACGACGTGTTCGAGGTGAGCAGCGCGTTCGGCGACTCGACCACCTTGTCGAGCGTCTCGAACACCCGTACCTTGTCGGCCTCGACCTCGACGACTGCCTCGACGACCAGCTCCCGGTCGAAGAGCGCCCCGAGGTCCGTCGTGAACTCGATGCGGGCCAGGGTCTCCCCAGGCTCGGACTCCACCAGCTTGTTCGACGCGAGTGCCCGGCTGATCGACGACTCGACACGGCGCCGACCGCGCTCGAGCGACGCGCCGTCGGACTCGACCACCACCACCGATCGTCCCGCACGTGCGCACACCTCGGCGATACCCGAACCCATGAGCCCGCAGCCCACCACGCCCACTCGCTGGATCTCGTCTGCTCCCACGGGGCACTCCTTTCGATACGCGCGCGGCGCGTACCGCCCACGCCCACAGTGACTTCGACGACAACGCACTCTATCGGCGGCCTGGCCCTGCGAACCTTGGCGGGGGCTCGCCGGCGCATCGGTGCGACGCCGCGATGCCGGCGCATCGGTCTGACGCCACGATAGGGTCGAGCCGTGCCCCTCGTCGGAGAGTACGAACCCTCGAGCCAGGCGTGGGTCGCCGACCAGGTCGCAGAGTACGAGCGCTCTGGCGGCCAGCGGGCGAACACGCTGCTCGACACGGAGCTCCGTATCATCGTCGTGACCACGCGGGGAGCGAAATCGAAAAAGATCCGCAAGTTCGCCCTCATGCGCGTGGAGCACGACGGGGAGTACGCGCTGGTGGCGTCGAATGGCGGCGCCCCCGATCATCCCGACTGGTACCACAACATCACCGCGGACCCCACCGCGCTCATGATCCAGGACGGTCCCGAACCCTTCGACGCGGTTGCCCGAGAGGTCACCGGCGAGGCGAAGAGGGTCTGGTGGGAGCGCGCCGTGGCGGCCTTTCCCCCTTACGCCGAGTACCAGGAGGGGACCTCTCGTGAGATCCCGGTGCTCGTGGCCCGCCGCGCCGAGGCCGGCTGAGCCGGCCCGGTCACCCAGTCCCGGTCACCGAGGAGGGGGTGTCGGCGTCCCTCCGTCGTCGGCATCGGCTCGCTCAGTGGCCTGGCGCGGTGTGGCACGCTCACGTTGGGTTGCCGGGTGCACGGTCTCCTTGTCTGCCGCCTCCAGCTTCACGCGGGCGGCGATCTCTGCCGCCGCTCCCGTGAGCTCGGCCTGGCGTGCCTCTCGACGGTGCACGAAGACGAGGGCGAGGCTGCCGATGCCGGCGAGCCCGAGCGTGGTGATCAGCCGGTAGATGACGGTGGCGACGACCGCGTAGCCCGCCGGGGTGCCCGCGAGCGTCAGCGCGCCGATCATGCCACCCTCGACGAAGCCGATCCCCCCGGGCAACGGTGCGACCGCGCCTGCCACCTGTGCGGCCGCGTAAGCGAACAGCAGGGCGCGCCAGGGCACGGGTAGCGCGAGGACTGCGAAGCCTGCGGCGAGCACGACGACGTCGAGGACCCAGTTCGTGATCGAGAGCGCATAGACGTGGATGCCGCCTTGGACCGTGGCGCGGAAGTGGCCGACGTCACCGGCATGCTGCACCGCCCGGCGAGCGAGGCGGAGGAAGGGGATGCGCCGTTCTCGCTCGAGCCACGTCCGCACCGCCACGAGATGGTGCGAGATCGCCACCCCCGCGACGGCTGCGCCGGTGAGGAGGACCAGCAGGACTGCGAACGGCCAGGCGCCGAGCACGCCTGCGATCCCCGCGCCGACGAGGAGCAGGAACAGCACCGAGATCCCTGCCGCGAACCCGCCCGCGAGCACCACCCACAGCGCGAGCGGAAGCGGCACACCATGGCGCCGGTACTGGGTGACGAGCCAGCCGCTCGACGGCGCGGTCCCCCCGGGCACGAGGTTCGAGATCCCGGTCGCGGCGACGGTCAGGCGCACGATTGTGCGACGCGGCATGCGGACGCCACCTGCCACGAGCAGCCTGCGCTGCACCCCCGCGTACGCGAGGAACGACACGATCTCGCTCGCGAACGCTGCGGGCAGCCACACGAGTCCCTCTGGGCGCACGCGGTGGAACGCGGTCGCGAGGTCTCCGCGGATCCGGTAGAGGAGGAAGCCGAACGCGAGCACGATGACGATGGCCAAGGCGACTTTGGGGGGCGGGAGCCACCGGGGCCAGTGCCACTTGCCGAGATGCCGCGTCGGCGTGCCGCCATTGCCGCCCGCGGGCGCGGCGGTACCGTCGACGGGGGGAGTCCGCATCGGTCCGCCAGCCTCGTCCATCCAGTCCTCGCTGCCGTGCGCCTCGGACACCACTGCGTCGACGGCGCGCCGCACGGCGATCCGACCGTCACCTGTCAATACTCTCGACGCCTGGTCACACCAGGGGCGCGCCACGCGCCGAACCTGGCCGGACCGTCCGAAGCGTAGGGAACTGCGGAGACGAGGGGCAATCGAGGCGGGCGGGTGCGCCGCGTACGGCTCCGCGGGCGGGTGCGCCGCGTACGGCTCCGCGGGCAGAAAGGGCGCGACCACCTGTCGATACCACTGCCCAATCGACGCGGTGAGCTCGCGCGGTAGGCGCACGGGGCGCGCGGGTACGCGCACTACATGGCTACCGAACGACAACGGCGAGCGGCCCGCAAGAACGTGGACAAGGCGATCAGCGCCTCGAAGCGCAAGCGGACGATCGCCCACCTGCCCGCGCGCACCCGCAGCGCGCTCGGCAAGCAGGGCGCAGCGGTCGCGCGGCGCAAGCGAACCGGCGCAACGGCGCCGAAGACCCGCGCCGAGCTCTACGAGATCGCCAAGCGCAAGGAGGTCCCCGGCCGCTCCAAGATGGGGCGTGACGAGCTCGCACGGGCTGTCGGCGAACGCTGAGGCCGCGCCACGCTGGACCCGGTGCCAGCCTCACGCCGCGGATCCGGCCGGTCTTCTTGCGCCACGTGCCCGATGCGACGGTGCTCCACGGCGAC
The DNA here is from genome assembly GCA_021809805.1 of Actinomycetes bacterium. Lineage (GTDB taxonomy): Bacteria > Actinomycetota > Acidimicrobiia > Acidimicrobiales > Bog-793 > JAKABX01. The sequence continues at coordinate 17,896 of JAJZKA010000009.1, read as the reverse complement.
GTGACGACTGCCATCGTCCACCGCGGTGCCACCGACCTCGACCGCACCCGCCTCCAGGCGTTCGCACCCTGCGACGACGCGTCGCTGTGTGGTCTTCTTACTGCCCGAGGGCCCGAGGACAGCGGCGACGGCGATCATCACGAGCGCGAGGGGCGATCGGCGTCCCGGTCACGACGTCACGCGCCTACGCCTCACGGCCTTGGCCCTGGAGCTCGGTTTGTGCGCCGCAAGCAACGGGTAGGCGAAGCCTCCGAGATGGAGGGACTGCGTGGCGCGCGTCGAGACGGAGCTGAACTGCACACCGCACTCGGTGGAGACGGCGCGCCGCTTCATCGAGACCGCACTGGCCGTCTGGGAGCTCGACGACCTGAACGCCTGCGCGATGCTGCTCACGAGCGAGCTGGTCACGAACGCCATCCTCCATGCCCGCACCGCCGTCCGCCTCGTGGCCGAGCGCACTGACAAGGAGCTCGTCGTCGAGGTGTGGGACGGCGCGCCATGCGCGATGGCAGCGCCTCGACACGCGGGCGTGAGCGAGACCGGTCGGGGTCTCCTGCGCGAGACCGGCCGGGGGCTCCTGCTCGAGACCGGCCGGGGGCTCCTGCTCGTTGACCGCCTCGCCAGCCGGTGGGGCGTGCGCCGCGTCGGCCAGCGCAAGGTGGCGTGGTTCGCACTGCCGCTCATGATGTGACGCCTGGCGCGCTCAACGGCCCAGAGACTTGCGCGTCTCGCGAAGCCAGGCGATCAGCGCTTCGATGCCCTCGTCGCTGGCGACGTCATGGCCGTCGAGCCATGAACGGACATCCGCTGGCGCCACGAGCTCCTCGACGAGCGCGAACAGGAGCATGATCAGCGCCTGGCGGCGCCGGACCGAGAGATCGGCCACCGTCTCGGCGAGGCGTCGCTCGAAGTCCGCCCAGCCGTCCGCACGGAGCAGCTTCCAGCGATCGCCGTCGGCGAGCTCCGTGGCGAACTCCAAGAACGCGTCATACGGGTCGTCGATCATGGCCCCGATCTACCACGAGTGCCCGTTGCCGAAACGGGGGTTCTGCCTGGGACGACCAGCCTGCCGGCGCGCTGCAGGTCTTGTGGTTGCTCAGCAGCCCGCCGCAGCCCCGCCGAGCGCCCTCGGGTCGCTCGCCCCCTCCAAGACGTCGTCGCGACAGACGACGGCCTGCGCGTGCCCGAAGCCGTGCAAGTCTCCCACCGGCGCCGCCACGATCCGGTGCCCGCGCGCGGCGAGCCCGTCTCGCCAGGCCGGTGGCGTCGACGCCTCCAATACGACCTCGATCTCGCGGTCCGCCGCCCAGGTCCGGAACCCACCGGGATCCTTCGCGTTCTGCAGCACCCAGCGCCCCGCCGCGATCGCGTCCCCCGCGCGCTGGGCGCCCGCGAAGAGCCGGCACACGAGCTGCAGGAGCACCTGAGGCTGGGAGTCGCCCCCCATCGTGCCGAGCACCGCACGCAGGGTGCCCTCCGCGCCCCCGCAGCCGGTGACGAGTGCCGGTGACAGGGTGTGCGGTGGACGCCGCCCGGGGCCGTACTCCGCAAGGTGGCCCGGCTCGAGCGAGAAACCGATGCCACGGTTGTGCAAGAAGATGCCCGTCGCAGGCTCGACGATCCCGGCCCCGAACCCCATGGCATTGGACTGGAGGAGCGAGACGCCCATACGCTCGGCGTCGACCGCGCACAGTGCGATGGTGCCACCTGTGCCGAAACGCCCCGTTGCCCGCGATGCGAGGCGCGCCGAGATGGCGTCGACATGCGGCTCGAGGCGGCCGGGCGCGAGCAGCGCCGAGCCGTCGGCGTGCTCGTGCAGCACCGCGACGCGGTCCTGAGCCACCGCGCGCGCTACCTCGATCGTGAGGTGGGCCCAGCGTGCGTCGTCGGCGTCCTCAGGGAGCCCGAGGCGCGCCGCGAGGGCAGCGCCTGCCAGGGTGAGGTATCCCTGGGACGGGGGTGGAGCGGTCCACAGGCGAACGCCGAACGCGTCGAGAAAGAGTGGATCGATCCAGGTGGCAAGGGGGCGCGCCAGGTCGTCTTCGATGTACTCCCCGCGGCCGAGGGCGACGAGCCCTTCGCCGAACGCGCCGAGATAGTGCCCCTCTCGCCCGCCTGCGATCACCGCGCCAAGCGCCCTTGCGACGCCCGGGCGCCGCACCAGCGCCCCCACGCCGATCGCACGCGAGAAAGGCTCGGCACCTGGCAAGTGCGCGACAGCACCTGCGGCGGCGGCGAGGGACGGTGAGCACGCGAACCCTTCATCGGCATAGCGGCGCGCGGGTTCGAGCACCGTGGCAAGCGGGAGCCGGCCGAAGCGGGCGTGGAGCGCGAGCCATCCGTCGACGCACCCGGGAACCGTCACCGCACGAATGTCGCCGTGCGCCGGCATCTGGTGATGGTTCTCGGCCCGCAGACGGTCGGGATCCGCGCCAGACCCCGCGCGACCGATGGCGTGCAGCGCGACCGGTCGGTCCGCCCCGTCGTGCACGATCGCCAAGAGGTCGCCGCCCATGCCGCACATGTGCTGGGTGGTGACCGCCAGGACGGCACTCGCTCCGACTGCCGCATCAGCAGCAGAACCTCCCTGGCGCATGAGATCGACGCCGGTGCCCGCCGCCAGGTGGTCGACCGTGCACACCATGGCGCCTGCGGCATAGCGCGAGACGAACGGTGCCAGCCTCATGCGTGCCGATGTCGGGGATCGCGGCACACAGTGCGCCAGGTGGCGACGACGCCCGAGGAGATCACGTCCACCCGCTTGCTCAGCTCCATACGGGAACCGTGCCCGGCGGCCCCGCGACAAGCGCTGCTGCACGTGCGCGCAGCGCCGTGGGCTGCGCGTCGACCGGCGGCTCAGCCACGCGCTCGAGCGCCGCCTCGGGCTCCTCGTGGCTGCGTTGGGCGACGGGCGACGTGACCACCGATGCAGTATGCCCGACGGCAGACGACCGATGGGGATGGGTGCGGGCCATGGCCGTACCGGTCCCCGGAGCGTTGTCGACGCCGGCCGTCAAGCAGCGACCGCGCGACGACGGATCTCGAAGACGAGCTCCTCTCCCCCGTCGTCGTGATGGACACCCACCTGTACGAACCGTACCTTTCGTACCACGGCGAGCGACGGCGCGTTCGCCGGCGCGACCGAGGCGAAGACCGTCCCCTCTCCATGGGCGAACGCCCAGCACACCAGTGCCCGTGCTCGCTCGGTGGCGTACCCGGCGCCCCGAGATGCCGCCTGCACGGCGTAACCGATCTCCGCGCGACCCACTGCACGCGGCGGACCGTGGAAGCCGCAGCGGCCGACGACCGCGCCGTCCTCGGGGAGGAATTCAGGAGGAAGCACCACGCCTTGACGCACCGATGCACGTGGCAGGTCGTGGGCGAGCAGCGCACGCAGCGTCTCGGGTAGGAGCAGCACGAGCGAGAGCCGCTCGGTCTCGATTGCAGCACCCGACGCCGTCCGGTGCCCCTCACCTTCACGTGTCACGCCCACCTTCACGTGTCACGCCCATGTGCTCCCCATTGGACGCCGACGCCCCTTTCCACGCCCCTTTCCACGCCCACGCACGCGTCGGGGCCTCGCCTGGACGACACGCTCGGGGACCGCAGGCACCGCATCTCACGCGCTGTCGCGTCGGTCCGCTCGCGCCGTACGGCATGCGGGACAGCGGCCCCGGAAGACGACGTCGACGTCGAGGAGCTCGAAGCCGTGCTGCTGCGCGTTGGCCAGCACGAGACCCTCGGTACCCTCGGGCTGCACGTCGCGCAGTGCCCCGCACTCGACGCAGTACAGGTGGTGGTGCGCGGTCGTGGCGTTGGGGTCGTAGCGCTTCGGGCCGTCGCCAGCCGAGATCTCCAGCACTTCGCCCATCGCCACCAGCTGGTTCAGCGTGTTGTACACGGTGGCGAGGCTGATCTCGGGGAGCAGGCGCTTGGCGGCGCTGTACACCGCGTCCGCGCTGAGGTGGACGTGCTCGCCGGCGAGCACGTCGGCCACCACCCGTCGCTGGGCGGTGAGCCGCCACCCCCTGCGCCGCAAGCGGTCGGCCAAGTCCTGGCGGGCGGCGGTCCCGACCCCGATCTGTGCCTCCAGACGAGCCACGGGTCCGACAGTACCGGACGGATCGCGATCGATCTTTTTCTTGATGGATTCCAAAGTTATAGCTATTCTAGCCGAGTGCACGACCGCCCGGCTGTGCCCGCGGGCGCCGGGCCGACGAAGCAGAAAGGGGCCCAGATGCCCGATCACGCCAGCGAACGCGAGAACCCGGCGATCCCGTCACGGGCACCCTCGCCGCATCGGCCCATGACCAACGCGGACTGGTGGCCGAACCGCCTGAACCTCCAGCTGCTCCACCGCCACTGCGTCCTCTCCAACCCGATGGGTGCGAACTTCGACTACGCGGCAGAGATCGAGACCCTCGACGTCGAGGCGCTCGAGCGCGACATCGTCGAGGTGATGACCACCTCGGAGGCGTGGTGGCCCGCCGACTATGGGCACTACGGGCCTCTGTTCGTCCGGATGGCGTGGCATGCCGCCGGTACCTACCGCACCCACGACGGGCGCGGCGGGGGCGGGGGGGGCGCCCAGCGCTTCGCCCCGCTCAACAGCTGGCCCGACAACGCCAACCTCGACAAGGCGCGCCGGCTGCTCTGGCCGGTCAAGCAGAAGTACGGCCGGAAGATCTCTTGGGCAGACCTCCTCATGTTCGCGGGCAACTGCGCCGTCGAAGCCATGGGCGTCGAGACCTTCGGCTTCGGCTTCGGGCGGCGCGACATCTGGGAGTCCGACGAGGTCGACTGGGGCACCGAGGACTCCTGGCTCGGCGACGAGCGCCACGACGCCGGTGGCGAGATCCAAGGACCCTACGGCGCCGACCACATGGGGCTCATCTACGTGAACCCCGAAGGGCCCGGCGGCAATCCGGACCCGCTGCTCGCCGCGCGCTACATCCGCCAGACCTTCGCCCGCATGGCCATGAACGACGAAGAGACCGTCGCGCTCATCGTGGGGGGGCACACGTTCGGCAAGGCGCACGGCGCGACTCGCGCGGCCTACATCGGCCCCGAGCCCGAGGGGGCACCCCTCGAGACACAGGGGCTCGGGTGGAAGAGCACGTACCGAACCGGCAAGGGCACCGACGCGATGACGAGCGGCCTCGAAGGCGCGTGGACCAGCGCGCCGACGAGGTGGGACAACGGGTTCCTCGACAACCTCTTCGGCTACGAGTGGGCTCTCACGACGAGCCCCGCAGGAGCCAAGCAGTGGACCCCCACGGATCCGGCGGCCGGCGACACGGTGCCCGACGCGCACGATCCTTCCACGCGCCGCGCGCCCATGATGCTGACGACCGACCTGGCGCTGAAGGTGGATCCTGTCTACGCGCCGATCGCCAAGCGGTTCCACGAGCACCCCGAGCAGCTCGCCGACGCGTTCGCCAAGGCTTGGTACAAGCTGCTGCACCGCGACATGGGCCCCGTCTCGCGCTACCTCGGCCCCTTGGTGCCGGCGCCGCAGCGGTGGCAGGACCCCGTTCCTGCGGTCGACCACCGGCTCGTCGGCGAGGCGGACATCGCTTCTCTCGAGGAGAAGGTCCTCGCCTCGGGGCTCTCGGTCTCCGAGCTGGTGGCGACCGCGTGGGCGTCGGCTGCGAGCTTCCGGGGCACCGACAAGCGGGGCGGTGCCAACGGCGCGCGGCTGCGCCTGGCACCTCAGTGCGACTGGGAGGTCAACCAGCCCGCCTCGCTGGTCGCCACGTTGGGCGTGCTCGAGCAGATCCAACGGGAGTTCAACGACGCGCGACAAGACGGCGTGCGCGTCTCGCTCGCCGACCTGATCGTCCTCGGCGGCTGTGCCGCTGTCGAGACAGCGGCGAGGAAGGCGGGCCACGACGTCACCGTCCCATTCGCGCCAGGGAGGACGGACGCATCAGCCGAGGAGACCGACGTGGACTCGTTCGCCGTGCTCGAGCCACGCGCCGACGGCTTCCGTAATTACGTGCGCGACGGCGAGACGCTGGCGCCCGAGACGCTGCTCGTCGAACGCGCGCACATGCTGACGCTGACCGCGCCGGAGATGACCGTGCTCGTCGGCGGCATGCGAGCGCTCGGCGCGAACGTTGGTGGATCTCCCCACGGAGTCTTGACGGACCGGGTGGGTGCGCTCACCAACGACTTCTTCGTGCACCTCCTCGACATGGGCACCGAGTGGAAGACCTCGGCCTCTTCTTCGCACGTCTACGAGGGCTACGACCGCCGGACGGGTGCGCTTCGCTGGACCGCCAGCGCGGTCGATCTCGTCTTCGGCTCGAACCCGCAGCTGCGAGCCATCGCCGAGGTCTACGCGAGCAACGACGGAGCAGACAAGTTCGTCCACGACTTCGTCGCCGCTTGGGACAAGGTGATGTGCCTCGACCGCTTCGACCTCGCCTGAGCAGTCGGACGTCGAGCTACGCTCGCCCTCGATGCCGTCGCTGCCCAAGTCGGCCACGTTCTCGCGCCCCGCACCCGCAAGCCGGCGCGCGGGCGGCTTCCCCGCGTCGGTCCGCATGGTGGCGACCGACCTCGACGGCACGCTGCTGCGCTCCGACGGGCGGGTCTCGGCCCGCACGGTCGCCGCGGTCGACGACCTGGGCGCGGCGGGAGTCCTCGTGGTCTTCGTCACGGCACGGCCACCCAGATGGGTCCACGAGGTGGCCGACCAGCTACCGAGGAGCCACCCCGTCGCGATCTGCTCGAATGGCGCCATCGTCTACGACGTCTCGGAGTCCCGAGTGCTCCATGAGCACCCGATCCCGCCGGCGGTGTGCACCGAGGTCGTCGCGCGCCTGCGTGACGCGCTGCCGTCGGTGTCCTTCGCGGTCGAAGTCGGCCTTCGCTATGCGCAAGAGCCGCAGTACCTGAGCCAGTGGCCCGTTCCTCCAGGAGCCGCCGTCTTGGAGGTCGACGCCCTCGTGCGCGAGCCGGTCACGAAGCTGATCGCCCGGCACGACGAACCAGCCACGGCGCATTGGGAGCTCGTCGAGCGGGCGCGGCGGGTCCTCGCCGGGCTGGTCGAGGTCACCAGCTCCGGACCGACAGCCCCCATCGAGATCTCGGCGTCAGGGGTCGGCAAGGCGTTCGCGCTCGAGATCCTCGCCGCCGAGCACGGGATCGACCCGCAAGAGGTGCTGGCCTTCGGAGACATGCCCAATGACATCGCCATGCTCGGATGGGCCGGGTACTCGATCGCGCCCGCCAACGCCCATCCCGACGTGCTCGAACTGGTCGACGAGGTGACCGCCAGCAACGACGCCGACGGGGTGGCGCTCGTGCTCGAACGCGCCCGCCCGGCGGTCTGAGCACACCCACCTGCGTGGGCAGCAGGAAGCTCAGCTCCGGGAGAGGGGGATCCGCTGCGTCGTCTCGGCCGTCTTCAGCGCGGGCCGCGCTACCCGCACCTCGAGGATCCCGTCGTTGTACGACGCCCGGATCTCGTCCTCTTCGATGCCCTCGGGTACCGGGATGCTCCGGGCGAACGAGCCGTAGCGGAGCTCCTTCTTGTGGAAGGTGCGACCCTTCTACTCCTTCTCCTCGCGCCGTTCGGCCACGAAGTGGAGCATGCCGCTCGAGAAGGTGATCTCGGCGTCCCTCTCCGGGTCGATCCCGGGCGTCGGGGCTCGCACGGCGAGCGTGCCGTCCGCACTGAACTCCTCGACCGACACCATCCGCCTGCCCCATCCGTCACGGAACAGCTCGTCGAATGTCCGCCAGAAGGAAAACGACGGCAGCGTGAACGCCGAGGACTCCCGCGCCTCGGGCACGTTCCATTCAGGCAGCGCGGGAGAAGGCTCGTGATGCCCTTGGCGGGGAGCGCGCGGGCTGATCGTCACGTCGAGCACGAGCGGGCCCGCGTCGGTCGCCTTCGGCGCGACGCCATCGGACATCCCTCACTCTGGGACCATGCGCATTCGTGCACATCCGGGGCCGTCGTGCCCGCCGCCGCAGGGCCCGACGTCACACGCCAGCCGGGGGGCGGGTGCTGCCCGTGACGCGATCGTCCCGGTCGACGGCTCGTCCCAGGTGTGCCGCGGGCTCCTGCGGCGAGACGGGGGGCACACCGGGACTTCGAGGTGCCGCCGTCTCGGCGCCGTCGATGGACCCCTCGACGGACACGGCCCCTGGGCGGTTGGGCAGAACGAAGAGCACCATGACGGCGGCCGCTCCAACGACCACCGCAGCGACCGCGACCGCCAGGTCCAGGCCGTCGATGAACGCCGCGCGCGCGGCGGAGGCGAGCGCCGTGCCGAGCGCGCCCTTGATGTCCTGGGCCACGGCCAGCGCGCCCCCAAGGGAACCGACGACGAGCGCGTGCACCCTCGCCGGCATGGCGTGGCCTGCGAGGAGGGGAGCCAGATGTCCCTTGTACCTGCTGTTCAACAAGCTCCCGAGCACGGCAACTCCGGTCGCACCGCCCACCTGGAGCGCGGCGCTGTTCGTCGCGGAGCCCACCCCTGCGCGCGCAGGCGGGACGGCCCCCATGACGGCTTCGGTGCAGGGCGCGAACGCGAGGCCGACACCCACTCCCAAGAGCATGAACGCTGGCAGCGCCTCGATGTAGGTGCCACGGACCGAGGTCGACGACAAGAGCAGGAAGCCAGTGCCGATGAACACGAGACCACAGAACACGACCGGCTTCGTGCCGAAGCGGCGGTCGAGGAGCGCCGAGAGGGGCGCCACGACCATGAGCACGAGCGCGATGGGAGCGATGCGCATCCCCGTGGCGAACGCGCTGTAGCCGAAACAGAACTGGAGCAGCTGGGTGAGGAGGAAGAGCCCGCCACTGAGCGCGAACATCACGAGCCCCATGGCACCGACCGCTCCCGAGAAGCGCCGCGAGCCAAAGAGCGAGAGCTCGAGCATCGGGTGGTCGCTCCGCCGCTCCCAGGCCACGAAGGCGGCGAGCGTGGCCGCGCCGGCCACCACCGCCCCGAGGACCACGGGTGACGTCCACGAACGCGTGGGCGCTTCGATGATGCCCCAGAGGAGCAGTCCCACCCCGGCGGTGGACAGCACGGCACCACCGATGTCCGTGCGCTTGGCGTGCGGGTCCTTCGAGTTCGGCAAGAGCCACGCGCCGGCAAGCAGTCCGACTGCGCACACCGGTACGTTCACGAAGAAGACCGATCCCCACCAAAAGTGCGCAAGCAGCCAGCCACCGAGGACGGGACCGATGGCGACTCCGAGGCCCGTGGTGCCAGACCATATGCCGATCGCGCGTGCCCGCTCGTCGGCGTCCGTGAACACGTTCGTGAGGATGGACAGCGTCGACGGCATGATGCCGGCAGCGCCGATCCCCATGAACGCGCGTGCGGCGATCAGCTGGTCCGGCGAGCGTGACAGCGCACTGGCGGCGGAGCCGACGCCGAAGGCCGCGATACCTGCCAACAGGACCCACTTGCGCCCGATGCGGTCACCGAGGTTCCCCTCGACGAGCAGCAGCCCGGCGAAGACCACGGCATACGCGTCGATCGCCCACTGCAGCTCGCCCGTGGAGGCGCCGAGCGACCGGATGATGTCGGGGACGGCGACGTTCAGGATGGTGGTGTCAAGGCTCGTGACGAGCAGGCTGACGCACAGGACGGCGAGCACCAGCCATCTGCGTCTCTCGAGCGAAGGAGCGATCGCCCGAGTCATGTGCCCCGTGGAGGTATTCGGCACTCGGGCCGCGCTCGACCACACCAGCGTTCCACGGCGCGATTCTCCAGGCTGCCGGGGTGCCGTCGCTAGGGCCGAACGACTCAGGCGCCGTCGAGAAGGCGGGATCCCGCGACGTGGCGAGCGCCAGGGACGACGCGGCCTGCCCAACGCCGAGACCCGAGACGGTGCAGCGGTTCGGGACCCGTGACGGACCGCTCCTTGCGCTGGGCCCGAGCCTCCGCTCAGCGGGCGAGCGCCCCCATTGGGTCCCAAGCGGGGAGGAGGATCGGGTCCTCGTCGAGCGCCCGTCGCTGCTCGTCGGTCAGCAGGCTCTTGCGCGCGGCGATCTCGAAGACGTACTCGTCGAACCACGAGTCGTTCATCGTGTAGAACCCGTCCTTGCCCTTGTCGCTCCCCCAGCTGTTCTCCACCCGCCACCGCCGCGGACGGCCGTCTGCGAGATCGACGCCGGTGAACAGCATGGCGTGGGTCATCTGCGTCTCGTGGTAGACGAGCCGATCGGCTTTGTCGAGGGCGAAGGCAGCGTCGTAGAGCGAGGGGTAGTCGAAGAGCGCAGCGTCCCAGATCCCATAGTCAGTGCTCATCATCTTGCCCACGTCACAGCCGAACCAGACCGGTTCCCCCGACTCGAGGGCGGCGGCGGCGATCTGCTTCATCACCGGCATCTCGACGTTCAGGTAGGTGACCGGCGGCGCGCCCGTCACGTTGCCAAGGAACTCGACGGTGAACGTCCGCCCCACCGGGCTCGTCGGGCGCGGGTCGTGGACCAGGCAGACGTACTCGTCGAGCGGCAGCTGCACGTACCGGCTGGCGAACTCGCGCGGCGTCATCTCCCCGTCCCGGTGGAAGTTGCGGTCCGAGTCGATCCACTGCCAGTCGATGCGCTCCGGCGGCGTGCCGAGGTGCACGCACAGCACGCGGTGCACGACGGCCAGGATCTGCGCCTTCTGGTTCCGTGCGTCCTCGACGGAGCGCGCTGCCGCCGCTCGCAGCGTCTTGGCACCCTGGCGGAGCAGGTAGCGGAGCACCGAGTTCATCCTCGAGGTGTTCGACGAGCTGTGGGTCTCGGGCATGAAGGCCTTCGGCACGAGACCGTGCTTGTCCACGAGCGCGACGAACATGTTCCACTGCCCTCCGTCGTTCGCCACGGAGTCGAGAAGGAACGCCACGGTGCGGTCGTCGACGTCGCGCGCCGCGGTGTCGATGACGGCTTCCAAGAAGTAGTTCGCCCGCTCGAGCTTGTCCCAGAACATCACGAAATTCTGCGAGAACTCGAAATCCTTCAAGCCCATCTGTCGCATGGCGCCGACACGCAGCAGGTTCAGCCCCGCGAAGAGCCAGCACCGCCCACTTCGCTCCTGATTGGTGACCTTCCAGTCGTCGAGGGAGACGGAGAGCGCGTGGTCCGTCGCGTTCACGACCTCGCGGTCGATGGCGACGTCATCGAGACCGACCTTGGTCACCGCGTTCTGCGCAATGCGATAGACGGGGTTCGACGAGAAGTCCTTTCGCAGCAGCTCCAGATCGTCGCTGCCGAGCGTCTCGTTCATCACGAGCTCCTTTCGCCGAGGTGCGCGAGCATCGGACGACACGGTACCGCCGTGGACGGTTCCCTCCACGCGCGTCGCGCGCCGCCGCCCCGTCTCAGAGGTAGAGGCGGGGGTTGATCGGGATGTCGTGCTCTTTGCAGTACCGCTCGTAGTGGTCGATGAACCAGAAGACGTCGACCGTCTCGACGACCCGGTCGGCCTCGTCGAGGAACTCGAGCGGGCCGTTCAGCCAGAAAAAGGTCTTCATCCCGTGCTCGGAGTACAAGGTGTGGGTGCGGCCAGGGCTCTCGCGGACGAACGACCCGGGGGTCGCCACCCAGTCGTACTCGAGGTATCGCCAGCTCCCCTCGAGGGTGAAGCCCGACACGGGCCCACGGTGGCGGTGGCGGCCGAGCATGCCGCCGGCATCCACCCGCAGCACGTTGGCGGCCGAGCTGGAGCGCACGTCGAAGGTCAGGTGCCGGATGTAGACGTTCTCGACGAAGGGCACCCAGGGGGAGTCCTCCTCCGTCGCCGCGACGAAGCCTTCTTGGAGGGCGTACTTGTCTCGCATCTTGTCGACGCGGGCTTCGACCGCGGCCGCGTTCGACTCCACCTCGTCCACCGTCACGTGGTGCTCCTTCCTGTCGGGGGCGCCCGATCGGCGCCGGCAGGGGGGCCGAAGGACACGAGGCCCTCGCTCGGTCGCGGCGGCTGCCCCAGGTGCTCCCCCGCCCAGATTCTCACCAGTCGGGACCACGCCGGTCAAGACGTGGTGCGTACGGGCGTACTGCCCAAGGGGCGCGCCGCCTGCCAAGTGCGCGCGCCGCCTGCCAAGTGCGCGCGCCGCCTGCGCACCCGAGCCTCAGTCGAGTGCCGCGTCCACCGCGTCGAGGATCTCCGCGGTGCCGGGGAGATAGGCGTCCTCGAGCATCGGGCTCAGCGGCACGGGAGTGAACGGCGCGCCCACGCGGACAACGGGCGCATCGAGGTCGTAGAAGCACGCCGCTTGGACCTGCGCCGCGATCTCCGCGCCGACACCGCCGTGGCAGACGGCCTCGTGCGCGACGACAAGTCGCCCCGTGCGGACGACCGACGCCGCGATCGTCGCCAGGTCGAGCGGCACAAGGGTGCGCGGGTCGATGACCTCCGCGTCGATCCCCCGCATGGCGAGCTGCCGTGCCGCCTCGAGGGCCTCGTGCACCATCCGGGACGTTGCGACGATCGTCACGTCCCGACCCTGCCGAAGCACCCGCGCGGTGCCCAGCGGTTCGGGCGCGACACCCTCGTCGGGCAGGTCCTCGTGACGGAAGTAGAGCGTCTTGGACTCCACGACGACGACCGGACTGTCGTCGGCGATCGCGCTCGGCAGCAGAGCCGCCACCTCCCGAGCGCTCGAGGGCATCACGACCTTCAAGCCAGGGACGTGGACGAGCCAGCTCTCGAGGCTCTGGGAGTGCTGCGCGCCACCCCGCTGGCCCGCTCCGCCCTGGGTCCGCAGCACCATCGGCACTCGCAGCTGCCCGCCGGACATGAAGTGGGCCTTCGCGGCACCGTTGACGAGCTGGTCGAGGGCGAGGCCGATGAAGTCGACGAACATGATCTCTACGACGGGGCGGAGCCCCGATTGGGCCGCGCCGATGGCCGCCCCGCAGATGGCAGCCTCGCTGATCGGGGTGTTCACGACCCTCGCGGTGCCGAACGCCTCGGCGAGCCCCTTCGTCGTGAGGTACGGGCCACCGAGCGCCACGTCCTCGCCGAACACGACCACCCGCTCGTCGGCGCGCATCGCCGCGGCGAGGGTGGCGGCAACCGTCGCCGCGTACGTGGTCCTCACCATCAGCGGGCGTAGGTGAGATCGGCAGGCAACGTGAGATCCGGGAAGGGGCTCGCGCTCGCGAATGCGACCGCGGCCTCGACCTCGTCGCGTGCCGCAGCCTCGATCGCTCGGGCGGCGTCCTCGCCGAACCACCCCTCGGTGGCTCCCCGGCGGACGAGCCGCCCGATGGGATCCTTGTCGCGCCACGACTCGTCGTCGGAAGCGACGCGATAACCGCCCGGATCGCCGACGTAGTGACCCGAGCGCCGATGCGTGAGGCACTCGAGGAGGAACGGCCCCTTGCCGGCGCTCGCCGAGGCGAGCACCTCGCCGAATGCCCGGTGCACCTCGACGACGTCGTTCCCGTCCACCGTCGCCGCGGTGACGTGGAACGGCGCGGCGAGATCGCTCACACGTTCGACCCGGGTATGGGCCGAGCGAGGGGTGAACTCGGCGAAGCCGTTGTTCTCACAGACGAAGACGACGGGGACCTGCCACAGGCTGGCGAGGTTGACGCTCTCGGCGAAGATGCCGGCCTGGGCGGCGCCGTCGCCGAAGAAGACGACCACCACTGCGCTGTCGCCGCGAAGACGGCTGGCGAACGCAGCGCCCACCGCGAAGGGAAGGTTGCCCCCGACCACACCGGTCGCGCCGAAGAAGCCGTGCGCGACGTCGACGACGTGCATGGAACCCCCGAGACCACGACAGCAGCCATCGGCACGGCCCATGAGCTCGGCCAAGAGGCGCCCCATGTCGACGCCCTTGGCAAGCGCATGGCCATGCGCGCGGTGGTTGCTGTAGACGATCTCGTCGTTGCCCAGCTGGGTGCACACCCCTGCGGCGACGGCTTCCTGACCGATGCTGAGATGGGTGAGACCGTGGACCGTGCTCGATCGCTTCAAGGGCTCGAGCCGCTCCTCGAAGGCGCGGATCCTCCACATGGTGACGAGCAGGTGACGGGCGACGTTCGCGTCGAGCGTCCCGCCACCCTGCCGCAGCGCCCCGTTCTCGCCGGCCACCTCAGCCGGGCAGCGGAGCGAGGCCGAGCGTCTCGCCCACGGCGGCCACGATCTTGTGTTCATCGGGGAGCACGAATGACTCCACCGGCTCGGCGTAGGCGATGGAGCTGTCGAGCGCGGTGACGAGCGAGATCGGCGCCTGGAGCGAGGAGAACCCCTTCTGCGCGACTTCGGCTGCGATCACCGCCGCCGCCGACGCGTGCCGGGTCGCCTGGTCGACGACGACGAGGTGACCCGTCCGAGCGACGGACCCGAGAATCGTGTCGACGTCGAGCGGGGCGATCGTGCGGGGGTCGATGACCTCCGCGCTCACCCCTCGCTCGGCGAGAGTCTCGGCGGCGGCGAGCGCGCTGTGGACGGTGTTGCCGGTGGCGACGACCGTGACGTCGCTCCCCGACCGCTTCACGTCGGCCACACCGAACGGCACGGCGTACTCGCCGTCGGGCACCTCTCCCTCGGTGAGCGCCAAGAGGTAGTGGTGGAAGAAGAGGACCGGGTTGTCGTCGCGGATCGCGGTGGTCATGAGGCCCTTGGCATCGGCTGGCGTCGAAGGCATCGCGACCCGCAGGCCCGGCACACCCATGAACATCCCGTAGATGGAGCCGGTGTGCTGGCCGGCCCAGCCGTAGGTGAAGCCGTAGCCCGCCACGAGCACCATGGGGACCGTGACGGCGCCTTTGGACATGAAGTGGAACCGGGACCCCTCGTTCACGACCTGGTCGGCGGCCACGAGCAGGAACTCGGCCATGTACAGCTCGACGACGGGCCGGAAACCGGCCATCGCGGCGCCGGTGGCCATGCCGATCTCAGCCGTCTCGGAGATCGGGGTGACCCGTACGCGTGCGGGCCCGAACTGCTTCAAGAAGGGATCGTCCGGCGAGGTCGCCATGTTCTGGCCGAAGTACAGGACGCGCTCGTCGCGCTCCATCTCCTCTCGGATGGCCTCTTGGATCGCTGCGATATAGGGGATCACGTGTGCCATTGGCGTTCCTTCATCTAGGCGTAGACGTAGGCGAGGCCGCTGTCGGGCGCGGGCAAGGGGCTCTCGAGGGCGAAGCGCTCGGCCTCGTCGATCTCCTCGCGCACCGTCGCCTCCAGTGCGTCTGCGTCGAGAGCGTCGAGCACGCCGTCGGTGACGAGGCGATGGCGGAACCGCGGCACGGGATCGCCCCGCAGCGCCGCCTCGTACTCGGCCTGGTTGCCGAAGATGGCGACCGCCTCGTGCTCGGGATAGTGCAGCGGAACTCCAGGCGGCGCGATGAGGTTGCCGTGCGCGCTCAACCGGTAGACGAGCGACTCGACCAAGGTGGGGCCTTCGCCCGCCCGAGCCCGGGCAAGCGCTGCCGCCACGGTGGCGTGCACCGCCACCGGGTCCGTGCCGTCCACGGTGATGCCCACCATCGAGTAGGCGGTCGCCTTCACGGCGAGTGGCTCGCCGGCAGCGGCGTTGGCGTCTTCTTGGTCGCTGCGCGTCGAGGCCTGGTAGTGATTGTTCTCCATCACGTAGACGACGGGGAGCTTCCACAGCGACGCGATGTTCAAGGACTCGTGGAACGCACCCTGCTTGCTGGCGCCGTCGCCAAAGAAGCAGACGACGGCTTGGCCCGCGCCACGGATCTGGGCCGCCCAGGCAGCGCCCGCCGCATGCGGCAGGTGCTGCGCGACGATGCCCGATCCCCCGAGGAAGCCTCGGGCGGGATCGAACAGGTGCATCGACCCACCGAGTCCCCCGCAGAGCCCGGTCGACCTGCCGTAGATCTCGGCCATCATCGCCTTCGTGTCGGTGCCCAGCGCGATCGGATAGCCGTGACAGCGGTAGGAAGTCAGGATCTGGTCGCCGGGCGCCAGGGCCGCGATCGAGCCCACGATCGAGCCCTCCGCGCCGTCGGCGAGATGGGTGTGCCCCCGGATGACACCGGGATGCGCCGTGAAGGTCGACTTGACCCGCTCCTCGAATTCGCGGATCCGGTACATCTGCGTGTACATCCAAACGAGACGCTCGGGGGCTGGAGCCTCGAGCGCGCCGTCGTCGGTCGGGTAGCCGGTTGCCACGCGATCCCCTCCGTTCTACCGGACGTCCCAAAGGACGGCTCTTGTGAAGTCTCGACAGACGCGACGGCCGCCGTCAAGCGATGCCAGCCCGCGGGTGCCCACCGGCATCCTCGGACACTTCCCCCACTGGTCCGGCGGGGGTCTCTCCGATCACCGCGTGCCGTGCGTCTGTGCTCCGCACGACGACGCAGAGATGACCCGCGCGGGCCGCAGCGGCACCTTGGGTGGGGCCGCTGCGGCCCGGCGAGGCCAGTGACTTCGCTATGTCAGCGGAGCCTTGAAGCCCTTCGGGGAGCCGATCCATCCGCCGACGGGCTTCATCACGTTCGGCGCCGTGTTCTGGAAGAACCGGTCCGTCTTGTTGCAGCTGGCCGGCGTCGCCTTGAGCGCGCCGCAATTGATCCTCGGCGCACCTTGGACGACCGGTCCCTTGAAGGCCCGCGCCTTGGCGAACACCGTCGACGGCGTGATCTTCTTGTGCGCCTTCAGGAGCTCGGTGTCGAGCTTGGCGACGGTCAGCGTCTGGCCGAACGCGTCAGCGCTCCATGCGTCGAGGGCGAGCGGCCCCTTGCCGTACTCCGCGAACACCTTCTCTGCGGCCCCGACAGCCTTTGTCGGAGAGCCCGGCAGCGGGTTCGCCGTCAGGTAGTACCAGCCCTTCGGCAGTTGCCCGCCATCGGCCTTGGCAATTGTGGGGGTGTCGCACGGCACGTTCACGAGCACCTTGGTCTTTGTGAGCAGACCCAGGTTCTTGAGCGTGAGGTAGGCGTTGGAGCACGCGGGCCCACCGCTGTTCACGAGGTAGAACAGTGTGGTCTGGCCCACGTGCGCAGCCTCGAACGGCGCGGTCAAGTTGGTCACGGCGGTTGTGAACCCGACCTTGTAGACGTTCTTGATGCCCGCGTACTTCATCCCCGCGTAGACGACGCCGGCTTGGTACACGTTGCCAGGGATGTTGGACGGGTAGACCAACGACACCGACTTGGCGTGCATCACCTTGGAGGCGACGGTCGCCGCAGGTGCCAGAACCTGGGTGCTTGTGTTGTAGAGGATGAAACCGTAGGGGTCTCTCTCGTCAACGGTGCTGAGCGAGACGCCGAAGAACGTCGGCTTCTTCGACGGCTTCAGCGCGGACTCGAACGCTGTGTTGCCGTCGTCCACCGCGCCCACCACCACGGCCGACACCGCGGGGTTGTTCGCGAACTCCTGGCCGCACTTGGCCGCCGCACCGACTGTTGTCGGGATCGCGCAGTAGATGGCCTTGAGCGGGTGACCGTCGATGCCGTGGGTGTGCTCGTTGATGTAGTTCACAGCGACTTTCACGCCTGTCGTCCACACCGGTGCAGGAGCGTTCGTCGATGTCTGCTGGTTCACGACTCCGATCGTGATGGGTGCAAGCTTGTTGTTCGCCTTGCCCTTGCCGCCGACGTACGCCGCGTACTTGTACACGGACTCGATCGGCTTGGCGTGGCCGTGAGCCGATGCGACGCCGGCCCCCACTCCGAGCACGCCTGCGGTCAGTCCGAGCGCGGCGGCACCGACGGTGACGGGCCTGAGCGCCTTCGACCAACTATGGCGCATGTGTATCCCTCCTTCTCTCATTTTCTCATTGTTCGGTTTCTTGTAGCTCTGCATGGTGCCCCCAGGTGGTTCCACATGAGATCTTCGGTGCGCTGCCCCGCGTGCCCGTGTCAGTGCGCCTGCGCCGCCTGCGGGGATTGGCTGGTGCCGAGGTAGCTGGCGACGAGCAGGTGCTGGTTCTCGCGCACGGTTGCGGC
>JAJZKA010000133.1 GCA_021809805.1 Actinomycetes bacterium | reverse complement strand
CGCAGAAACGGCGACGCCCATGCGTCGCCGCCGAGGAGGTCAGCACGAGAAGCCGGCGCGCTACCAACTGGCCGGAACGCTGTTACCAGGTACTCGGACTGCCGCTACCAACAAGCGCTATGCGCCAGATGCCCGTCGCGTTGACCAGGAGAGGGGCGCCGGCAACGTATGCGCTGTCACCCCGCCGCGTTGGCTCGACGGAAATGACGGTGCGCCCTGTCTCACCGTCGTCGTCCTCGAGCGACGCGACCAGGTCGAACCGACGACCCAGCTCCTCTCGCTCGAGCTCAAGGGACATCACAAAGCCGACTCTGAGCGGCGCGTCCTCACTCGGCACCGTGATCCATTCCGGCTGCCCGCCAAGGATGTAGAAGAGCGACTCCCGAACCTCCGCCGCATTGACGAGCATGAACACTGGACAGCGCACGAGTTCACTCCTTGGGTCGACGGCGGGCGAGCGGGGTCAGCCGTGCGAGCGGAGAAACCGCTCCGCCTCTGCGGCGATGTCGTCGGCGGAAGATGGCGCGTCCTGCGTGGGACGCTCCGAAATCGCGTCGGGGCCGAAGACTCGCCGAACGGTAGCCGTCACCCGACGGTGGAGCGACGGGTCGAAGGTCCAGCAACCCTCCGCGTCGTCCCAGCGACCACCCAGGCGCTTTGCCCCTTGGATGAAGCGCTGGTTGAAGGGGGTCCAGACGAGCAAGAGCCCATCTCGTTCCTCAAGCTCGGCCTTCTGCGCACTGTCCACCAGGCGAGCCTGGCACGGCGGTGCGACATCCCGGGCACCAGCGCGCCGTCTCTGCCGTGGCAAGGCCATCAGAGGGCAGGTCGAGGCTCAGAGCCAGGACGCTCCCCGGCTCCCACCTTGTCTGGCCGAGCGCGCAGAGCGGGCCACCCGACTCGACGTTGAAGTCAACCCCGCCTTCGATGACGTTGAACGACTCGCCACAATCGACGCATACGCGCTCCCCGTCGTCGTCGTCATCGAGAAGCAGCGTGTCTCCGTCAGGTCCAACCACCGTCGTCTTCGTCCTCCGCTACCCGTATTCGCCAGCATGACGCTACACACACGTTGTCACTCGGGACGTTGTCAGCCCGCCTCGCTGTCGAGCTCCGCGCACACGTCCCAGTAGTTGTCCCAGACTTCGCACGGCAGAAGGCTGCACCGTGACGCCAGCTCATCGGCTTCCCAGAACGTCAGCCCCATCTCAAGGTGGCGCTCGTACCACTTCCGGGGGACACCAAGGAGGTTGTACGGTGCCTCGAACCCCGGTCCGTATGCCACCTTCACGAGCGTCTGGAGATCGAAGGGCCTCGGCTCATTCGGACCTGGCCGCTTCGACACGACGCCAGGGTGCGCTGGCTTCCGCTTCCGC
Organism: Actinomycetes bacterium; assembly: GCA_021809805.1. Classification (GTDB taxonomy): domain Bacteria; phylum Actinomycetota; class Acidimicrobiia; order Acidimicrobiales; family Bog-793; genus JAKABX01. Next base: position 8,931 of record JAJZKA010000133.1, on the reverse strand, counting down.
TGCACCTCCTGTCCTGCCCCCACCGAGTTCGCCCCTTCCGCTCCCTGTACCACCCTCAGTGCCGTCATCGCTCTCTCCTTCCTGGCGCTGTCAATAGTATATCGACATGCTGTAACGCCGTCAATATATTATTGACCACTCGGGGTGGAGAGGCCGGGCGACAACGAAAGAGACCCCGCCTCAGCCCGAAGGTTGAAGCGGGGCCGCTTTCGGACTCCCTCTGATAATGGCGCCACTTAGCATACGCGCCTATGCACGGGGCGCCGAGGGAATGTCTCACGGCTTTCCTAGCTTCACGGCATGGGCGATGCCGCGCTGCTGCTCCCCGAGCCCTCGCGGAGGCCAGCGGCACCAAACACACCAGTGCTGCTGAACTATGGCCTTGGGGTCGACTCCACGGCGATCCTCGCGCGCTGGCTGAGGGACCCAGAGACGCGCGATTTTCCGCTCGAGGATCTGGTGGTCGTAACGGCGATGACGGGCGACGAGTGGCAATCCACTGCATCGGCAGTCGCCGACCACATCCTCCCTCTTCTCGCCCTCCACCATGTTCGCTATGTGCAGCTCGCCCGCGGCAGCTACTACCGGGCAGACGGGGTCGTGGTCCTCGACGACTCGAGGGAGCCCCAGCGCCTGCATATAGATGGGGCCTACCGCCTCTCCGAGGAGCTGCTGAGCAACGCCACCGTGCCGATGTCCGCCGCCAAGATGCGCCGCTGCTCCGCTAAGCAGAAGGGCGCGGTGATCGATGCGTCCCTTCCGCTTCTCGTGCCGTGCCGGGCGGCGTTCCGCAATGTCGTCGGCTACGCACTCGGCGAGGAACGCCGAGCCTGCGGCGGCCAAACCTACGACCATCCCGGCCGGACGTCGGAATACCCGCTCATCGCCTGGGGCTGGGATCGTGAGCGTCGATCTCCCACCTCCGGGAACAGTTCGGTATCACTTGGCACAAGTCCGCCTGCGTCCAATGCCCGTTTGCATTTCACCGGCCCCCGGGCGCGAACGATGATCTCCTCGCTCGCTACCTCGCAGAGCCTGACGGCGCGCTGCGCGCCCTGCAGATCGAACACGGCGCCCGCTGCGTGAACCCCACACTGACGCTGACCGTGAGCGGCCCGCTTCGCGACCGATTCGCCACCGACGCTCGATTCGCTGCCGTCCTCGCGCGCTTCATGGCGCTGCTCGACGCGACGGAGCACAAGCTGCTTTCCGCGCGCCGCGTCGTCGAGGGAAGAGGACTCGTCTACTGCTCGATTCGTACGCTGGATCAAGGGACCTCCGTTGAGATGACCAGCGCTCTGGTCGCCATGTCCGGCGGCAACGTCGTCGACGAGGGCTACACCACCCAGGCGTGGCTGCGCCGGCGCGACGCTCAGCCCCCGTACGTCGAAGAGTGCCTCGTGGTGGCGCCGTCGTGGATTGAGGACAAGCAGCGCCCTGGCTTCGAGGCTCGATGGAGCCGTCTGATTGGCGAGGGCACGCTGTTCGACCTGTCTGATGCATAGCGGCCCCTGTCCCAACGAGAGGAGATGCGGTGCCAGGAGAGGCGAAGCGAGACAACGAGATCGCGGTCGGCGACGAGGTAACGGTGAGCATCGAGGACAGCTACGACTTCGTCAGCGGCAAAGTGACCGACGTGTGGGAGGAGGTCGAGCACGGGGAGACCGAGACCTTCGTCCGCTTGGATACAAAGCCCGACCAGGCGTTCAAGCTGTCGCAGGTCCTTCCGAGGGTGTTCCCGGGAGACAAGGTCACGCTCCGCTACTGGGGCGGGGCGGGCCAGGTCGAGGCGACCGGCACCGCGGAGGCGATCGACCGGCACCCCGGCGACTGGCACGAGGACCCAGTTGTGATCCTCGCCGAGGACCAGAGCACCGCGTACTTCCTGTCTCAAGTCACCGACGTCGAGCGGCAAGCCCGCGAGCGATGATCGTCACTTCCCGGATCGAGCGCCGGTCTCGTCCCAAGCATCGCGCCGCCCTCCGGCGCCCTCCCGCTGCGACGCGAGAGGCGCCCGGGTGCCCGACGGTGCCTTAGCGGGTATCCTGTGGCTGTGGAGACGGTGGCTTTGACCAGTTCGAAGTGGGTGCAGCCCGGCGACGCCGAGCGCACTGCGGACGACGTCTCCATGACCTTCGACGGTCGGCGCCTTGACTCTCGGGAGACGGTACTTGCCTTCCTCGCCGAGGTGGAAGCCGAGCGCGAGGCCGGCTGCAGCGTTGTCGCCGACCGCTGAGGATCCGACCGACCCCGATGTAGCGAGGATCGTCGAGGTCCTCGACCGCCACGGCGTCGACTACCTCGTGGTTGGTGGTGCCGCCGCTCGCATCTACGGGGCCAAGCGCCGGACCAAGGACACCGACTGCCTCGTCAGGCGGTCGGCCGACAACCTTGAACGCCTCGCCGCTGCCATGCGCGAACTGAACGCCCGGCTTCACGTCGATGGCCTCAGCGACGAAGAGGCGAGCGCCCTCCCCGTCACCCTCGACGCGTTCACCCTCGCTCGCCTCGAGATCTCCACGTGGCGGACAGACGCCGGCGACCTCGACATCCTGGCCGATATCCCCGACCGAGAGGGCGTACATCGGCGCTACGAGGACCTGCGCCCCGCAGCTCGCCCGGCGACGGTTGATGGCATGGCGATCTGGGTCGCCGCCCTCCCTGACGTCATCGCCTCGAAGGAGTGGGCGGGGCGCCCAAAAGACCGGGAGGCGTTGCCCGAGCTCTACGAGCTCGCTGGTCGAGAGACGAGCGAGGAAGAGCCCCTCAACTGAGGCTCCGGAGAACTGCGAGGCCGCCCACCCGGTCGAGGTAGTCGTTCGCATTCCCGCAGTCTCGGTCGTAGACGCACCGCGGGCAGCCATGCTCGCAGTCACAAGTTGCCAGCATGTCGGTGGCGATCGCCACGAGTTCGTCGAGGTGGGAGTACGCGGCGTCGGCGAGCCCGGAGCCGCCCTCGTAGGCGTCATAGAGCAGGATCAGCGGGGTCGCGCGCAGAGGATCGAGCAGCATCGAGGCTCCCCCGACGTCGCCTCGGTCGCACATCGCGAGCAGCGGCATCGCGTGGATCAGCGCGTGCTCGGCGGCGTGCAGTGCGCTCAGGTGGTCGAGGCCGCGATCGAGAATCTCGGTCAGCGGGGCCTTGGGCGCAAGCGACACGCCACGGGTGTCGAGCACCGTCTCGGGGAGCTCGAGCGGGTACATGGCCAGCGGTTCGTCGTGCCGGTACAGCTTGTAGCCGACCACCTGGCGCCGAACCTTCGACGGTCCGACGCCGGCGCCCCAGTGGCCGGCAGTGCGCCGAATCTCCACCTGACCGACGTCGTAGGCGCCCGACACGACGCTGCGGGTGTGGTCTCGGACGCTCACCCGCTTGGCGACCGCCTGGCGGAGCTCGAGGTCGAGATGGTGCACCTGAAACTTCTCTCCACGGTGAAGGAAGATCGCGCCGGGGTGCGCGCTCCGCATGGCTCGCCATGGCTCGAGGACCTCCAACACATCGCCGTCGACCCGGAGCTCGACGCCGGACTCTGCTCGCCCGTCGAGGCGGATCGCGCTCGCCGGTCGGAACGTCCCGACGAAGCCAAAGCCGGCCGGCACCTGAGCCACCAGGCCCTCGTGCTTGAGGTCCTCGATCACCGCAGGCAGCGCCGGCCCGAACCGGTCGGTCTCATCCAGCCGCACCGGCATTTCGGCAGCGGCACAGAGCACCTGTCCAGTCAGCACCTCGGGAATGTCGAGGGCGACGACGGCGCGCTCCACCGGAGCGCCGAAGAGCACCGCCGGCTTGCGGACGAGATACGCGTCGAGAGCGTCCTCCCCGGCGAGGAGCACTCCGAGGGAGGGCTGCCGGCCGCGCCCGGCACGCCCGATCTGCTGCCACATGCTCGCGACCGTCCCCGGGTAGCCGCAGAGGACCACTGCGTCGAGGCCGCCGATGTCGATGCCGAGCTCGAGCGCGTTCGTCGAGATGACCGCGCCGAGCTTCCCAGAGCGCAGTTGCTCTTCGATCTCTCGACGCTCCCGAGGAAGGTACCCGGCCCGGTAGGGACTGATGGCGACGTCGGGCGCCGCCGCGGCCGCCCACCCGCTCACGAGCTCGGCGAGGACACGCGATCCGGTGAAGCAGATCGTGGCATGGCCCTCCGCGGCGAGAGCGGCGACCACGGCGGCCGCCTGGCGGCCGACCGAACGACCCGGGTCGAGCATTGAGTCGTAGAGGGCGACGGCCCGCTCGCCGCGGGGCGCGCCGTCGTCGTCGATCACCCGCACCGGCCGTCCCACCAGCGCCCTCCCGTGCTCTGCGGGGTTGGCAATCGTCCCGGTGGCGAGGATGAAGCGCGGTCGGGCGCCGAGCCGAGCGCAGAGCCGCTGAAGGCGCCGCAGCACGAGCGCGACGTTGGAGCCGAACACGCCCCGGTAGCGGTGCGACTCGTCAACGACGACCACCTTCAGGTGCGAGAGGAAGCGCTGCAACGCCTCCGGCTGAGGAAGGTACTCATGCAGGCCGTACGGGTTTGAGACGATGATCCGGGACTCGCGCCGGATCCTGCCCCTCGCAGAGCGAGGCGTGTCACCGTCGTACGCAGCCGGCTTCGCCCTCAGTCCGACCTCGCGATCGAACTCGACGAGGTTCTCCAACTGGTCATGGCTGAGCGCCTTCGTCGGGTACAGGTACAGCGCCGTCGCCGCCGGGTCCTCGAGCAGCGCATCGGCCACGCACAGGTTGAAGGCGAGGCTCTTCCCTGACGCCGTCCGGGTGGACAGCAGGACGTCGTCCCCGGCCCCCCAGGCGTCGACGGCGGCCGCCTGGTGGCTGTAGAGGCGCAGACCCGCCCGATCGAGATAGGCGGCGAGAGCGGGGCGAATTGGCGCGCTCGGCACGGCGAAGCGCCCATCCGCTCCCGGCCGTCGCTCGACGTGAACGAGCTGCCCGCGGTAGCCGCGCTGCTCCTCGATCGCCTTGAGCGCCCGGTCGATCACGGCCGCGCCTCCGAAGCAGTGTCGACCCCACTCGGAGCGCAACTCGCGAGCGCCTCGGCCCCGAGCCTCTCCAGCAGCAAGACGAGCGCTTCGAGGTCGGACCGGTTGTGGTCGAGCACAGGCACGAGCAGCCCCTCGCGGCCCGTCTGGACGTAGTGCTGATACAGCTCGGGCACCGCCCAGCTCGGCACGTCGTAGCCCGGCCGAGCCATCCTGAGCAGCTGATGCTGCACCACAGGCAAGCGAGCACTCGCGAGCACCGGCTCGTCGACAACGAAGCGCCGACGGGTTCCGTAGAAGAGGTCTACGTGGGCGACCTCAGGCATCGGCGGCAGACCGTGGAAGAACGACCGCGCACGGAGCCACGTCGCGTCAGCCGTTCTCCCGTTGTAGGTGAGAAGCACCCGGCGACCCCCGACCGCCTCCGCGACGATCGCCAGCATCGCCGCCTCGTCGGCGTAACCCGGCGCGAGGTACTGGTCGACGACGAAGCCACCACCACGGAAGCTCCCGACGCCACAGAGGAAGATCGCGTTCCCCGCTAGCCCCAGCGTTTCGAGATCAAGAAAGACGAGCTCATCGAGCTCGACGCATCCGGCAACAAGAGCAGCGAGCAGGTGCCCGCGGCCCGCCAGTCGGTCCTGCAGGCGGTCACAGATCCCGACGAGATCGGCCTCGTCCCACTCGCCGCAGATGTCGGCGACCAGCTGCGCGAAGCGCTCCACGGCGCCGAGCGCCTCGACGGAAGTGACCCCGCCGGCTCGCAGCCGCTTTGCGGTGACCGGCCCGACCCCAGGAACTATCTCGAGCAGGGAGAGAAGGGCCCGCCTGGCAGAGCCGTGGTCGGCGAGCACGGGCAGCCGAACGCCACATGGCTGGGTGATGACGTGGACGCGGGCTCCATCGCGAGCGACGGTCCGCATGTCATAGCGCTCTGCGAGACGGACGCGGCCGAACCGACGGTCTACCGCGGCGACAATCGATGCGACACCGGGCGAGTCATGGAGGGCGATCCGCTCGCGCTCCTCGCTCGCCTGCTGCTCGGCACCCCTCCTTGCGATCGATTCCGCGATGCTGCGGCCGCCGCCAGCACTCTTCAGGGCCTCCACTACGGCCGAGCTGGACGCGAGACGAATCGGCACCGTCGCAGTATGGCCCACGGCTCATTCAACGAAGAGGACGTGACACCCACTGCCGCGCGTGTCACTTCTCCTTCTACCGTCGGCTCGTGCCAGTGCCAGACCAGCTCACCGTGAGTGCCGGCGACGTGACGGCGCGCGCCCGGGTGGCGCCCGGATGAGCATCGTCGAGGACTTCGTTGCCGATCAGAACGACCGCGACTCCTGGATCGCCAGCGGGCACTCCGATGACGCGCGCCTTGATTGGTACACGGTCGTTCCGAATTCCGATGAGGCAAGGCAATGGACGAAGGCGGGTTTTACGCCCGTCGCCGCCGCGCATTGGCTCCGAACGCTCCAAGAGCCGCTACTTCGCGTGCTCAGCACCGCCATCGAATGGGCGAACGCCGGCTATGGAGCTGAGGAAGCTCGCGCCTGGCGCGACGCCCGCGTAACCAGTGCCGCGACGGCCGAAGAGTTCTCTGCAATCGGCCTTTCGCCGCAAGAGGCGCGGCCCTGGGTCGGTCTTGACCCCGCCGTCGTCCCCGGATGGGCAGCCGCCGGCATCGACCCTGCCGAAGCCTGGCCATGGGGCCGCTCGACGCCTTACAGCACCGCGGCGGCGTGGATGTCCGAAGGACTGACGGCTGAGCAGTATCAGGCATGGGGAACCGGCTACCAACCGCCGGCGCCCGATCCAACGGTTGCGAAGGCATGGATCAGCGCCGGCCACGACGCCACGTCGGCGAAGGCTTGGAACGAGGCAGGTATCAGGTCGGCTTCACACGCTCAACGCTGGCTCGACGCCGGGTTCGATGCCGCCGACGCCGCGACGTGGCACACGAAGACGGTTCGGCTTCCCGCCGAGAGGGCCCGGCGTCTGCGCGACGCCGGCATCCCCAGAGAGGCGTGGAGCAAGGTCCGCGGCTCGGCGATCGACGTCGACTTAGCCATTGACCGTCTCATCGCTGCATCGCCGGCGGGCCGGCGGGCGGCTCCGCTCGACGGCAGACTCCTCCGTCAGTTCTTCGCCTCGCGCGGCGCCGAGTTACTCCGCGCCCGGCTCGGGGGCGACGCTGACCCCGCGCTGGACCCGCCCGCCTCCTACGTCGTAGCGCGGACACTCCTGAAGGTCCTCCCCGGCTCGGAGCTCTGCGGGCTCAGCGACGAGGGGGGCGTCCGGCACTTTGCCGTAGCTCGCTCGTCCTACTACTACGACAGCGAAGGGGTCGCGACCTGGCAACAGCTCAGCGCTCGCTGGAGAACGCGCCTCCCCGGTGGCCGGTCCCCCTGGGTCGCGCCGAACTCGCAGCTGAACGACCCCGCGCTTGCTGCCGCAGTCCCCGTCGAGCTCGCCGCCGAGCTCGCGAACGAGTTGCGCCGCTGGCGCCGGAGCGCCGAAGCCCGCGCCTGGGCTACCGAACCTGCGGAGCCGGCGCTTCCCGATCCTGCGTCTGCTCCCGTCGCGCTCTCCTTCCCAAGGATTCAAAGGTGAGCATCGTCGACGAGTTCATCGCCGACCAAGAGGATGTCGAGCGATGGGCAAAAAGGGCGACCAGCTCGGGTGAACGCCTCGCATGGCTGGATGCCGGCGTCGTGGAACCGGACTACGTCGTTCACTGGCGCGATCTCGGCTTCGGGCCCGACGACGCGCGGCGGTGGTTCGCAGTGACGCACCGACCGACCGATGTCCTCCTTCTCGAGGGACTGTCGGTGCCGCCCGACGAGGCGAGCACATGGCTGCAGCTTCGCATAACGGTCGGCGACGTCGTGCTGTACCGGCAGGCCGGCTGGACGATCGACGAAGCGCGCTGGGTGCTCAACTGGCAGCCCCTCGCCCGATCCTCGCAGCGCTACAGCTGCGCCGGCATTCCGATCCTGGCTCGGGCCAACGACGTCTCGATCTTCGGCTCGCTCGGTGACGACTGGTCGTGGCAGACCGCGCGGACGACCCGTCACAAGCAAATCAGGGGCATCGCCGACCGCCTCGGGCTCCTCGACTACGTCGAAGAGATCGCTGTCACGACCGAGCGCGGGAAGAGGCCGGAGCAGCACAGTCTGACGCTTCGCGCCGTCGCGAACCTGGTTGCTGCCGGCATCGAAGACCCCGTCGCGTGGCTCAAGGCGGTCCCGTCAGGACGGCCTTTCGACTCGTCGCCGGGCCATAGCTCTTTCGACGCGCACCTCTGGCCGCTTGCCGGCATCCGACGCAGTGACGTCCCAGCTTGGCGGGAATGGGGCCGCGACCTCGGCGTGCTTGACCTCTACCGGTACTGGCTGGCGAGGCTCGGAGAGCGACCCGCCGCGGCACCGCGGCACAGGGTCGGCGCCGACCTCGCCGCCTACTGCCGCCGCCTCGAGGGACTGAAACCAGCGCCGCTACCGGTTGACGTGCCACCCGCCCCGGTGCTCGCGCACGGTGATCTGCCGCTGACCCGCTGATAGGCAGAGTGCCCTGGTGCCCGATGCTGGACGGCGTCGATGCAACGTCGCTTAGTTAGCGCGGAGTCGCCGGCGATCGTCGAAGATCGACCAGGTGCCCCACGAGAAGTCTGCGCTCCGTCGCCGCCTCGAGCGCAACGGCGTCGCGCTCGCCATACGCGACGAGCACGCTCGGGCTGGTGCTATGTCCGTTGCGGGACGGACTGCCATCGGGGGGGCGGAAGGTGACCCGCCCTCGAAGGAAGAGCGCGAGAGTGCCGTGCCCCCAGGCTTACACAATGCGAACCTTTCAACCGAGTTGCCCGGTGACATATTGTCAGTGGTCGGCGTGCACGCCAAGGTGCGACGAGATGGTTACCGCAGGTGAGGTGACAGCGCCTCTGGGTAA
>JAJZKA010000132.1 GCA_021809805.1 Actinomycetes bacterium | reverse complement strand
AGCGCTGCTGCTTTTCGGTGCTGTCGTCTCGGTGTGTCCATCCTCACGATCGCGGGTCCCCCAGCAAAGTCCATGTACCGTTGTGAAGGCGCTCGCCGGTGGTGCTCATATCGCTGCAGGATGCACATGCGATGGCAGTGGTCGCTTGCGCCGTGGTTGGGTTTATCCTTACGGTCATTGTTCGGCTCGGACGCGCGACGCAATATCGGAGAGAGCGGCGGTAGTGGCCCGGCGGGTCCCGTGCCGATGGCAAGCGCTCGCTGAGCGGAAACGAGCGGCCACGAGCACTTGCTGCATCCGCCGTCGCTCGTCGCGCTCGTCCCGCGCGGTGACGCTGGGGGGCGATCGCGACCGTGCGCCGACGCGACGTCCACGCGACGCTGACGCCGGAGCCGCATGAGATCTGGAGGAGCGCGTCGTAGCCGCCGATGAACTGGAGCACCCAGAACAGGGGTATTGCGGCGCGGGTCCTCCGACGGCCAGCGTCACGAGCGCGCTCAGGTTCAGGCGATGGTGCCGAGCACGCAGCGCGAGAAGCGCCAGGGCAACGGTCGTGGTGGCCAGCTCTGCGAGTCAGCCGACGGACGTAGCTTTGAGAAGCACCCCGCTGATTTGCGGGGTCGCGCCGGCGGCGCCGCCCAAGACAAAGGCGACCACAAGCACCGACGGCGCTTCACGCCTTACCTGACTGCGGGAGCGAGTCGCCCCCGATCGGAGCGCGGTTGGGGGGTTTCCGTGCGCCGGACCATCCCGTGAGCCAAGCCAATCGTCGCCTCCTGACGGGCAGCCGGGTGCCGAGCCGTGCTGGTGCCCTCGCGCCACGCCGATCTCAGGCCGAATGCGGGGTGCGTCGTCGCTGCGGGCGCTCTGCAGCGGTAGGTGGTGGTCGATTTGGCGACTCCCGGACCTCGACGGCGCTTCGCAACGGTGAGAGGTCGTCGAAGAGCTCGGCGCCAGATTCGAGGGCCCGGACGTGCGCTCACGCACTGAACTGCGGTCGGTAGTTTACGAATCCTGGTGTTGGTGTGCCTCGCCCAACACCCCGCCATTCGCGGTCGAGACATTGCCGCCCGGGTTGGCATGACCGAGCGAGCCGCTCAGGCGATCATTGCCGATCTCGTTCGCGCGGGTTACGTGCAACGGACGGGGGTCGGTCGCCGCAACCGCTACGAGGTCAATCCCCACCTGTCCGCGCGCCATCCGGTCGAACAGCCGCACCGCGTCGGCGAACTCCTCGCCGCTCTGGCCAGCCGCGACGAGGAATCGGGCTCGGTGCGTCAGACGTCAGTGGGGAGAGGTCGCGAAGACCTATCCGTCGATGGCGAGCGCCGACGCTCGCCAAGCGCGGACTAGCTCGCCCCGCCGCTCAGCGCCATTGCGGCCCGGCGGGCGACTTCCAATGCTTGCTCCACGGTCGGCCCCACGGCGGTAACGTGACCGAGCTTGCGCCCCGGTGCCGCGTCTTTGCCATAGAGATGCAACGATGCTCCCTTGACGGCGAGTGCGGCGACCATGTGTTCGCGAGGGTCCCCCGCGGCGCCACCCAGGACGTTCACCATCGCCGCCGCCGGGACGAGCAGCGAGGTATCTCCAAGGGGCCAATCGAGGATGGCACGGAGATGATTGTGGAACTGGGATGTCATGGCGGCTTCGATGGTGGCGTGCCCTGAGTTGTGGGGCCGTAGCGCAACCTCGTTGATGACGAGATCACCCGTCGTGGTCAAGAACAGCTCGACCACGAAGATGCCGACCGCAGCGACGTGTTCAGCGAGCTCCTTGGCGAGGTCTGTCGCCGTGCTCGCGACCGACGGGGAAACGGGAGCGGGCATGACGGCCTCGTTGCAGATGCCGTCGACCTGGAGGGTGCCAACCGGGGGATAGGCGGCCCACTGCCCCGATGGCGTCCGGATCCCGACGATCGCGAGCTCTTGGGCGATCTCAACGTGGGCTTCGACCATCAGGTCCCCAGGACCCATGTCCGTGGTCGCGGCGTCAATGTGCCTGAGACTGGGCACCACCGTGACGCCGCGCCCGTCGTAGCCGCCGGTCCGCAATTTGAGCACGACCGGCCAACCATGGGTGGCGGCAAAGCGTTCGATTTGAACGCTGATGTCCCCCTCCAGCGCGCGGTACGGGGGCACGTGGAATCCTGCGGAGTGAAAGGTGTCGCGGGCGTGGAGCTTGTCCTGCGCGACCTTCAGCGCCGTGCCGGCGGGATAGACGAGGTGTCCCGCCCGAGCGAGCTGCATTGCCAGGTCCACGGGGACATGCTCGTGATCGAAGGTGACGACATCGCACCGGCTGGCCAGCTCGGCGAGGGCGGAGGGATCGTCGGGCTCGCCGAAAATTGCCCGGCTCCCAGCCCGCACCGCCGCGTCGCGCTCCGATCGCGCAAGGACGACGAGGTCGATGCCGAGGTCGATTGCCGCCTGATGCGTCATGCGGGCGAGCTGACCGCCCCCGACCATTCCCACGACAGGACCACCCGCGGTAAAGTTCGGCATGCGAACAGTATTTCGTATACTGTCCCTCGCATGTCAACTCGAGACCGCGTCTGGGGGGCTAGCGCTGCCGTTGAGGTCGTCATGGGCAGCAAATCGGATCTGCCGGTCATGCAGAAAGCCGCCGATGCGCTCGTAGAACTCGGTGTGAACGCGACCCTGCGCGTGGTCTCCGCCCATCGGACTCCGCTTGACATGGTGGATTACGGCCGCTCTGCCGCTGAACGAGGCGTGCGGGTCATCATCGCCGGCGCTGGCGGTGCCGCGCATCTTCCCGGGATGCTCGCAGCACTGAGCTCACTACCGGTGATTGGCGTTCCGGTTCCCCTGGCGACGCTCGACGGGCTTGACTCACTGCTGTCCATCGTTCAGATGCCACCGGGGGTGCCGGTTGCCACGGTCGGCGTCGGCGGGGCGCGAAACGCCGGTTTGCTGGCCGCACGGATCCTCGCGCTCGGTGACCCGGAGCTTGCCCGACGTCTCGATGCAGCGCGCGACACGCTCGCGGCGTCCGCTCGCGCGCAGGACGAGGATCTCCACCAACAGGCGTAAGGCGCTCGACGAGACGGTGGAACACCTTGTCGTGTTCTTGACGCCAACAGAGGTTGGCGTCAAGGCGTTGCGCGGGTGCGCCCGCACGGCAACGACTCGCCGCGTCGGCGTCCCGACCTCGGTCGCACGCTGGGGCAACACGAACCGGGCCACGGCCGCCACCTGACACTCAAGCGAGAGGAGCGCGGTGAGTTTTCAAGTGCCGAGCACCTGACGAGCTGGGGACGTACCGTGGTCGCGGGGCGATGTCGATCGACGTCCCGCTTCGTTTCTTGGGCTGAGCGCGCACTGATCACGTCGTGGGTCGTCGCCGAATCCACCGGAATCGCCATGCCGCCGAGGACCAGCTCGAGCCGGTCCTTTTGATTCGACACTTTCGCGGTGCCGAGCGTGGTGACGACGAGGGCGGTCGTCGATTCCTCGACGCGGACGGCGAGGCCTGGCGGCGTGTCTTCCGGCATGTCCCTCTCGGGACTGCCAGGCGACGCGTTCGGGGCGCGGGCGCCCTCGCGTTGGGGCGGTCACTGCCGTCGCACTGGCGCTCGTCGCGCTCGGGGTTGGTGCGGCCCTCGGCGAGGTCGACGCGACGGCCGTGCCGGGCGGCCCTGACCGGGTCACCCACACCGCGCGAGATCGTGGCCGTGCCGCCGTGTTGTCGATGCCTTGGTATCAAGACGGACGCCCCGAGTCGGTCAGGAACGGCGCTCTTGCAGAGCACTTCCCTGAAGAACCGAGCGCGATTGCGAGCGCGGTTCGTCGCCACCTCGCTCCCGTGGCCCGCGCGGCTCGCTCTGGTGGGCAGTTCGGGAAGTGGTGGACAGGAGGGCGGGCGCGGGAAAAGAATGATCTTGGGAAGCCGGTCAACTGGCCGGTGAGCAGATGATGAAGGAGGTTGCCCATGAGCAGCCGGCATCGCAGCGAGATTCCCAAGCCCGCCCGCTCGGACCGCCGCGTCCAGCACCATCGGGATCGCCAAGCGACGCGCCACGCGCTCGCATTGAGCGATCCGGAGGACGTGGTGGATCCCCGAGTTCAGCACACCTTGCGTGCTGAGCATCCGGGCCAAGAGCCCGCCGCGACCATGCCGCACCGGTTCCGCCACTGGAAAGCACGCTTTTGGAAGCGCCGCACTGCGGTCCGCCGCCAGCGCAACCGGGTGCTGGAAGAGCCTGAGCTGCTCGAGGTCCCGACCGAGGTCGTTACCGCAGCCCAAGAGGATCGCGCGACGACCGGCTGAGCGACACCCGCTCGGCCTGAGCGGGCCCGAGGGCTTGATGGGCCCTGCGTCAGGGCAGGGCCCATCAGTGGCGCGCCAGCCACTCGGACAGGATCGCCACCAGCTGATCGCGCGCGAGGTCGTGATGGGGCTCGTGCGGCACACCGGGGAGCTCGACCACCCGCGTCTCGGCGGCGGCCAACCGGGCGGCGAACGCGCGGCTCGCCGAGATCGGGACGATGCGGTCGTCGGTGCCGTGGAGAATGAGCACCGGCGAGGTGATCTGGCCCGCACCGGCGAGCGCGCGGCGTCCGGCCTGAATCATGACCCAGGCCGTTCCCGCCGGGACAGGCCCGTGCCACACGAGCGGGTCGGCAACGAAGGCCGCGACAGCCCCGGCATCGCGCGACAACCGGCTGGGGTCGATGCGGCCGATACCAAGACGAGGGAACACGGGGCCGATGAAGCGCACAGCGGCGCCCCGCGCGCGTGTTTGCAGGGCAAGGTGGACGGCCGGAGCCGACAAGATGAGCGCGTCGAGTGCCGGGCTCCGGGTCGCGGCGAAGGCCGCGGCGAGCACGCCGCCCATGCTGTGGCCATAGAGCACTGGCGCGCCCGCGACGCCTGAGGTGCTGGCCGCGAGCTCGATGAGGGCGGCAATGTCGTCCAAGACCCCGTCGAGCCCACCGACGTCGGTCCCTCTTCCGGGCGAGCGGCCGTGCCCGGCGAGATCCATCGACCAGACGTTTCGGCCGGTCGCGGCGAGCTGGCGGGCGAGCCAGTCGTAGCGGCCGGAGTGCTCGCCGAAGCCGTGCACGATCACCAACGGGGCAGCGACGGCACCGTCGCCACTTGGCCAACTCCGCACGAAGCGCGTCGCGCGGCCGACCGTCATGGTCGTGCCCTCGGGGCCCGGAGGCGCTGGCAATCCTGTGGTGTCGCGGCCCATGGTGTCCCCGGTGCTCTCTGGCTCGCCGCCATTCAACCACCGCCCTCCCCGCCGCGCCGCGTGAGCTCGCGCCGGATCGTGCCAAAGCCCAAAGAACCGACCGATCCGCGTCGGTGCCTCGTCGCGCTACGGCGCCGGCGGCGGATCGAGCACCGGTGTCGCGCCACGCGGCCGTTCGAGCACCCGCAGCGCCCCGAGCTGCAGCGCGAGGAAACCGGCGCTCATCGCGAGCAGGTACGGGCCGAGCACTCCGAGGCCGAGGCTCCCGACCAAGATGCCAGCGAGACCGCTCAGCGCGGCGATGCCGACACTCGCGCTCGCGGACTGCCACCCGATCACCGCCGAGACGTTGGGCGCCGCCACCCAGTGTGGAGTGCGGCTCATCATCAAGGGGAAGGCGGGCGCGCAGGAGCCCCCGACGAGGAGCAGCCCGATCGCCCCCACGACAACGTTCGGGTTCCACCAAAACAACGCCTCACCGACGACGCTCCCGGCCGCGCTCGCCGTGAGGAGGTGCTCAGAGTCGAGGCGGTCGCCGAGGGCGGCGACGAGCAGGCGCACTGCCGTCAGCGCGCCCCAGTAGCCAGCAACGAGCAGCCCGGCGAGGCCAGTTCCGAGGTGGCGCCCCGTCGTGAGCAAGCTGAAGGCCCACTGGCCGGTTCCGACCTCGAGCCCGGTGTAGATGAAAAAGAGCAACAGGGCGAGGACGAGCGCGAGCGGCGCGAAGGGGCGCTGCGTAGCGAGCATCGCCCCCTCATTGCGGCGGGAAGGCAGCACCTGCGGCGTCGTGGCGTCGAACGCTTGGCGGCGTCGCAGCACGCCGAAGGCGACAAGGACCTCGCAGCTCGCCAGCACCACGTACGCGAGGCGCCAGCTCGCCTTGGCCAGCAAGAGTCCGCTGACGAGGATCGGGCCGAGCGTCGCACCGATGCCGTAGCAGCCGTGCAAGAGGTTCATCGTGCGGGCCCGGGCGCTCAGTGCGACGTGCGACTGCACACCGGGCTCGATCGATCCGCCGGCGAGGCCGAGCGCCAGAGCAGCGAACAAGAGCACGGCAGCGAGGGGCGTGAGCGCGAACACGCCGAGCGCCGCCGTGCCCACCGTGGCGGCGGCAAGCAAGGACCTCGCCCGGCCGAGGCGGGCGGCGATTCGGCCCGAGATCGCGCTCGAGGAAAGAAAGCCGGCGGTGCCCGCGAGCTGGACGAGGCCGAGATCGCCGATCGGCAGGTGCAAGGTGTGGCGGATCGCCGGCCACGCGGTTCCGAGCGCCCCGTCGCAGAGGCCGAGGACCACGAAGGAACCGAGGGAAACTCCGAGAGCAGGTGGCACTCGTGCGCGCAACGCGCCGCGCGGCGCGGGCGGGGAGGCTGGGAGCGAGACGGCCACGGTGCCGTGCCACGCTACAGCGCCGATCCGGCCGGTTCGTTACGCAGGTGTCGCGACCCCGGCTCCTCCTCTGGCGCGGCGCCGCGCCGGTCCGACTCCGCCCTGGCCTGGGCGTGAGATTCAGGAAAAGCGCGCGGTCCACTCCGCCTCGCCGAGCGGCGCGAGGACCCGGTTCGTGACGCGCAGCACGGCCAATTGGGCCGAGGGGGCCGGCGAGTAGGCGTGGCCGGGATAGATGGCCGTCGAGTCCTCCCAGGCGGCGATGCGCCGCGTGAGGGTGTGGTGGAGCTGGGCGGCGTCCCCGCCTGGTAGGTCGGTGCGACCGCACCCGTCCAGAAAGAGCGTGTCGCCCGTGAGCGCCTGGTCGCCGAGGAGCACGCACTGGCTTCCGGGCGTGTGGCCCGGTGTGTGCACGAGACGGAGCGCTCCCTCGCCAAGACTGAGCACATCCCCGTCTTCGTGCACCGTGAAGGCCGAGCGCTCCAGGCCGCTCGAACGCTCCAGCCAGGCGAGCTCTTCACGCTGAATATGGACCGGCACCGCGCACCGTTCGAGGAGCTCGGCGACGCCGGGAACGGCGAGCCCGCCGAGGCTGCCACCGGCATGATCGGCGTGATAATGGGTCAACACCGCGCCGACGAGGTGGTAGTCCGCCGCCTCGAGACGATCGACCAGCTCGAAGGGTGCCCACGCGGGATCGACGAGGAGCGCCACATGATGGCGCGGCTCAAGCACGGCGTAGACGTAGTTCGCCATCTGGGTCGCCACGTGGTCCCCGACGGCGAAGTCGACGCCGGCGCGCAGCTGGAGGAGCTCGAGGCCTGCGGGCGAGCTCACGTCGCCCCAGCGTCCTCCTCGGGATGCCAGCTGGCGAGGTCCTTCAGGCGGGGATCGTTGGAGAAGGCCTCGACCATGGGCAGCCGCAACCCCACGCGGCGCTGGAGGCGCTCGACCTCGAGCTCTTGGTCCCACAGCACGAGTGTGACGACGACGCCGGCTTCGCCGGCACGGGCGGTGCGTCCCGAGCGATGGAGATAGGCCTTGTGGTCCTCGGGTGGGTCGTAGTGCACCACGACGTCTACGCCCTCGATGTCGAGTCCCCGCGCCGCCACATCTGTTGCCACGAGCACCGCCAGCTTGCCCTCGCTAAAGCGCGTCAGCGCCCGCTCGCGCATGCCCTGGCGGAGGTCGCCGTGGATGGCGGCTGCCGCCACTCCGAGCTCTCGCAGATCCTGCACGAGACGGTCGGCACCGCGCTTGGTGCGAACGAACACCAGCAACTTGGCGGCACCTGCGGCGATCGCCGCGACCACGCGCACCTTGTCCATTTGGTGCACCTTCAAGAAGCGGTGCTCCATCTGCTCAACGGTGGGTTGATCGGAGAAGACCTCGTGGAAGACCGGGTCACTGAGGTGCCGGCGCACGAGCTGGTCGACGGCCGAGTCCAAGGTCGCGGAGAACAGCAGCGTTTGGCGGCCGTCGGGCATGTGGCGGAGGAGCCAGTCCACCTGCGGCATGAAGCCCATGTCCGCCATGCGGTCCGCCTCGTCGAGGATGAGGAGCTCGATCGCCGAGAGCGAGACCGCGTGGCGGTCCACGAGGTCGATGAGGCGCCCGGGCGTGGCCACGACCACGTCCACACCGCGGCTCAAGCCCTTGGCCTGCTGCTCGAGATCGGCGCCGCCATACACGGCGTGCACCCGGCGTTCCACAGCGGCACCGAGTGGCTCGAGCACCTCGGTCACCTGCAACGCCAACTCGCGGGTGGGCACGAGCACGAGGGTCGAGGGGTGCTTGGACTGTGACCGGCCGGTGCGCATCAACGCGGGCAGCCCGAATGCGAGCGTCTTGCCCGAGCCCGTCTTGGCCTTCCCGCACACATCACGGCCCGCCAGAGCGTCCGCGATCGTCAGTGCCTGGATCGCAAAGGGCTGGAGGATCCCCGAACGCTCGAGCTGGGCGACGAGCTCGGGAGCGACACCAAGGGCGGCGAAGGTGGCGTTGGTTGGCGTGGTGGGGTCAGCGGTCATCAGCGTGTTGCCACCCATTGTGCCACCTGGGATGACCGCGTCGGGTCGGCGCCCTCCAGGCGCGTCGCGATTCCCTCCTCACCAGCGCTGGGGCGGGTCTAGCCTGAGCGCGCGACGAGGAGAGGAGGCCGTCATGGCCAAGCTGGCGGCTGGCGATCGGGCACCCGATTTCGCCCTGGCAGACGAGGATGGCAGCAAGGTGTCGCTGTCGGACTACGCCGGCCGGCGCGTCGTCGTCTACTTCTACCCTCGCGACGACACCCCGGGTTGCACGATCGAGGCCCGGCAGTTTACGGCGCTGAGCGATGCCTTCACCGCCGCCAAGGTGGATGTCCTTGGCATCTCGCCCGACGACGCCGACTCGCACCGGCGCTTTCGTGAGCGCCACGAGCTGGCCATCCGCCTCCTATCCGATCCCGATCACCAGGTCATGGAGGCCTATGGGGCCTGGGGGGAGAAGACCCGCTACGGCCGGACCAGCCTCGGCGTGATCCGTTCGACCTTTCTGATCGGACCTGGTGGCGAGGTCGAGCGGTCCTGGTACAACGTCCGGGCCGACGGGCATGCGGCCAGGGTCTTCGCGGCACTCGAGGCGTAGCGGCCATGCCTCCCGAGAAGCCCCAGTGGAAAGAGCTGTACCAGGAGGTCGTGACCTCCGGCCTGTGCACCGGCTGCGCCGGTTGCGTCGTCGCCTGCCCCTATGACGTCCTCGGCTACGACAGCGAGGGTGCGACCTACCGCCCGTTCCACGTCGATGAGGAGGGGGGACCCCAGGACTGCACCCACGGCCAACGTGGCTGCACGCTGTGCACCCGGGCATGCCCGCGATTTCGTTCCTGGGAGAGCGAGCTCGACACGTTCTTGTTCGGGCGAAGCCGGACCGACGAGGAGGTCTACGGGGTCAGCGAGGACGTGCTGTTGGCGCGCGCCAGCGACCCCGAGCTCGTCGAGCGCGGCCAGGACGGCGGCCTCGTTTCGGCGATCCTCATCTATGCGCTCGAGCACGACGTGATCGACGCCGCGCTCGTCTCCACCCTCGACGGCGATGCCTCGGGCTGGAAGGCGGTGCCGGGCGTGGCGCGCAACCGTGCCGAGGTGCTCGCGGCGGCGGGCTCGCGCTACACCTATTCGGCGAACACCTTGGCCTACTCCGAGGCCATCGCCGGCGGTGCGGAGCGCATCGGACTCGTCGGGATGAGCTGTCAGGCCTCAGTACCCGCGGCCATGGCGGCACGAAAGGCCGGAAAGGTCGCGCGGCGCTTCGCGCTCTCGATCGGCCTGCTCTGCTCGAAGACCTTCGACGACGCGCTCTTCCCTGAGCTGCTCGAAGCGCGCTATGGCATCGGGCGCGAGGACATCGCCAAGATCAACATCAAAGGCGTGCTCCAGATCTGGACCCGTGATGGTAGCTACCACGAGGTGCCCCTCAAAGAGGCGCACGCCTGGACACGCGAGGGCTGCAAGGCGTGCCCGGACTTCGCAGCCGAGCACGCAGACATCTCGACGGGCGGCATTGGCGCGTTCCCCGACTGGACCTTGACGGTCGTTCGCACGACGCGGGGACGTGAGTTGCTCGCGGCGATGCTCGCCAACGGCGCGATCGAGACTCGTTCGGCACAGGAGGACCCCGGCGCCATTGCGCTGATGGCCCGCCTCTCGCGGGTCAGCCGGCGCCGCTGGCCTGCCGGCGCGGACCCCGCGCCGGGAAGACTCGCGCTGAGCCCGAGCTGAGCTCGTCAGCAAGTTCGGATCTGGGCCGGAGAATCGGGTCGAGGTCG
>JAJZKA010000008.1 GCA_021809805.1 Actinomycetes bacterium | reverse complement strand
CTTGCCGACGGCTTCGGGCGCGTGCGCCAGGAGGTGCTCGCAGTGCTCGAGGGCCTTTCCCGTGAGCAGCTCCGCTACCGCATCGACGAGGAGGCCAACCCCATCGGCTGGCTCGTCTGGCATCTGACCCGGGTGCAAGACGACCACGTCGCGGATGTGGCCGATACCGAGCAGTCTTGGACCGCGGGGGGTTGGGTCGACCGGTTCACACTGCCCTTCGATCGAGATGCGACCGGATACGGCCAGGAGAGCGCTGCCGTCGGACGGCTCGACGCCGAGGCCTCCCTGCTCGCCGCCTACCACACCACCGTCCACGACGCCACGAGCGGCTTCCTCCGGCGGCTCTCCGACGGCGACCTGGATCAGGTGGTGGACACGCGTTGGGACCCGCCCGTCACCCTCGGTGTGCGACTGATCAGCGTGCTCGCCGACGACCTCCAGCACGTCGGCCAGGCAGCGTACGTCCGGGGGGTCGTGCTGCGGCGCTGACCCTGCGTGCCAGGCAAGCATCCGTCGCGGTTCGCACGTACCGGCGAAGCGACTGGGCGGCCTCGCTCAGGGAGTCTTTTCTCGCCGAAGCGGCAGGTGCCGGATCACCGCCTCCGGTGCAGCGTCGCGTTCCATGGCGGTGACCGCCGGCTGCCCTGCGACCTTCCCCGCCACGCTTCCAACAGCTGGTCCCGTGTCCGTCGAGAGTCGGAACAATTCCCAGCGCCGCATCGCCCACAAGCTCGTCGCGACGGCGAGGGCGAGTGGGATCACCCACTCGCACAACGTGAGCCCGGCCGAGCCACGCACGAACCGCCCAGCCCAGCAGGCGGTGGCGACGAGGAGCGCGCCGACACCCCATCCGAGGGTCATCTCGACGTTCACCTTCTGGAAGCGCGGATCGTCTCGGGTACCCGGCACGACCATCGGCGTGGTGTAGACCTCGGTGATCGGCTTGAAACAGAGGGACACGAGCGCGACCGCGCTCAGCGCAAGCACGGTCACCGCGCGCGGCTCGGTGATCAAGTGGTCCCAGTCGGGCACCGCGAGCGCGACCGCGAAGCACAGGATGAAGACCCCGATGGCCGCGTCGAGGACGGGCGAACGGCGTCCTCGCCAGTATGACCACGCCGCGAGCCCGAGCGCGGACACGGCAGCCCAGCCACTCGCCCACGCGACGTCCAGCCCGGACTGGCGATCGATCACCAAGAAGATCAACCAGGGCAGGGTGTCGACGTACGCCTCAGCGTCCATGATCGTCTCCACGCTCGTCTTCCACGCCGGCACCGACGGATCCGACACGAAATCGTTCCATCTCGGTGCACTCCATGGGACTAACCTTCGTCACAGTATCCGTACCGGGCGCCTCGGGCGACTTCACAGGCGGAGGACGACGACATGCACACCAACTTCCTCGTATGTCAGGCGAACCGGTGACTTCCATGGCGCGCCGCGACGGCGCAGCCTCGTTGGCGGACGGATCCGTGAGCGGCTTCGTCGAGGCGGTCGACCAAGCCCAGGCATTGCTTCGGAGCATCTCCGATCATGCCCTGAGCGAGCTCGGCGGCGGCATCACCTCCACCCAGCTGCGGTTGCTCGACCGGTTGGAACGGCTCGGTGAGTCCAGGTTGATCGACCTCGCCGACGCCTTGTCCATCGCCCCGTCGACCGCGACGCGCCTCTGCGATGCACTGGCAGAACGACAGCTCATCATGCGCCACCGCCGAGGGCGCGATCGACGGGAGCTTCAGATCCGGCTCACCGACGCTGGCCTACACCTCCTCGGTGCGATCCGGGACCGCACGGCGGTCGAGTGGGAACAGGTCCTCGAACGGATCCCCGCCGAGACACGCCGCCACGTCGTGATGGTGCTCGCCCGCCTCATCGAGGACGGCACCGCCCGGCCGACGCTCGTCGGGGCAGGCGACATCTCCGCCTGAGACCACCGGGCCACTCGTGTGGAACCGTGATGTTCATGCTCCTCGTCGCAGTCGGCTCTGGCCTTCGGCTGATGGCGGTTCCAAGCCCGAAGACGTGCCCTCCACTCGCCACTGCATCGAGCACGAGCTCGCGGGCACCGTGCCGTGAGCCCGGACACATGCTCGCCTGCGAACCGTTCGCGCCCGCTTCGGGGGTCGCGCACGCATGCCGAGCCCCTCGCGTGCCCGCTCTGTTCCGTGCATCTGTGCCGTGCATCTGTTCCGTGCACGTGCCGTGCATCTGTTCCGTGCACGTGCCGTGCAACGACCAACGTCGTGGTGCGGGCGCTCGCTGACGACAAACACCTCGAGAACCTGCGCGTCGAGGACATCTCGAGCAGCGAGGCGCAGACGGTATCTCCCAATGAGCCTTTGGAAGAGGCCGCCGAGGAGATGCGCCGGCATTCGGTGCCCCGGCTCCCTGTCGTCGAACGCGGGCGAACGGTCCGGATTCTCTCGATCGGCGATCTGGCGATCGAGCGGGGCGATGGCTCCGCGCTCGCCGACATCGGCGCCGCGTGGCCGAACCGTGACGAGCGAGGGGCCCTGTGCCACGGACTCGACGGCGCCACAGACGATACGGCGGCCCCTCTTGTCGTGCCCGGACGAGATAAGCGGGCCAGCGCGACGAAGCCCCTGGGGCGGAGGGGGGTTACCAGGGGCCTCGTCTTTGGCTGGCACCCGGCCATCGGCCAGGCAATGCAATTCTACCGACCTGGGACTTCGCCCAAACGCTGGAGTGCAAGAAATTTCGATGTCAACGCGCGCGATGTTGCCACCACTTGTCACCTGCGTTCGTGACCTGACGACCAGGACCCGACCGCTAGCGGACACCACGCGGGCGGAATTGGATGCTGAGGCGCCGCCCGACGGGCCGGGCAGACTTGGGAACGGCGTGCTCCCAGGTTCGCTGGCAGCTCCCACCCATCACCAAGAGGTCACCTGCCGCGAGCAAGAAACGCCGGGCCGGGCCGCCCCCGCGAGGGCGGAGCAAGAACCGCCGGGCCGCCCCCAACGACACGATCGCGACGATCGTGTCCTCCCTCGATGCACGCCCGACCGTGTCGCCGTGCCATGCCACGCTGTCGCGACCGTCACGGTAGAGGCACATGCCGACGGTGCGGAACGGTTCACCGAGCTCCGACGAGTAGCGATCATCGAGCGCGGCACGCATCTCGTCGAGCGCAGTGTCGGGCAGCGGGACATCCTCTTCGTAAAAGGACTGCAGCCTCGGGACGTCGACCACACGGTCGTACATCTGGCGCCGCTCTGCCCGCCAAGGCACCGTGTCGACGAGCCGGTCGAAGAGATCTCCGGTGCCGCCCATCCATCCAGGGTGCACTTCCACCCAGGCGCCTCGGCCGAGAGCCAACCGCTCACCACCGGCATCGAGGGGTCTGAACACGACCTCCTCGCCCGCGGAGAACAACGTCTGCTGCAGCATCATGTCAGTATAACGAACAGGTGTTCGCTACGGTCAGCTCTGCGTTGCCTGCGCCACCTCGAAGCGTTCCTCGTAGAGATGCCGAACGTAGAGATGCCGAACCTCGTCGGCCGTGACGTCGTCTATCGCCGCCAGCACGCGCCACGGCTGGAGGAGCAGCTCGCCGTCTGGTCCATGAGCGACCACCTCACCACTGAGCACCCAGGCGACACGGCTGTCGCCAGCGAGATGGGCGTAGACACCGCCTCGGGCGCGTCGCCCTACCGCCCGGGCGGCTCGCGCGCGCAGCGGAGTGGGTCAAACCTCCCGTGACGGATCGCCGCCGGGCGGGCCCATCGTGGGGTCGTCCACCGGCGGATCCTCACCGGGCTCTCCCATCGTGGGGTCTACGAGCGGCGGATCGCCGCCGCGCCTCCCCATCGTGGGGTCTGCGCGTCGCACGTCTCGCTTGTCCATGCCGACGGCTCCTTCCCTGCGCCTCCGTCGACGAATCGTCTGAGTCGTCTGTCGATGATGTACCCGTTGGCGTGCTTCCTAACCCGAAGTTCCCCCCTGTAGAGCTGTCCGAGGATCTCGCCTTGCATCGCAGCTACCGGGTCGATCAACGCACGGGTGCCGGTCCGCCGCCGTCACCCGCACCGTCGCCCGCACCGTCGCCAGCCGGGCCCTTCCGGGACCAACGAGGGGCAGGGGCGCCGCGGGCTCGGTGCATCCCGCCCTGCCGCCGATATGACGACGAGGGTCCGCCCAGTTGCAGGTCCTCCACCCTCGCATCCCGATCGACCGGTGCACGGTGCGCAGAGCGGTTCAGTGCTCAGCTGCACTCGGCGTCAGGCGCTCGCCCATGGATGCGGGCGGAAAGTACTCGGCCGACACCACGGCGCCTGCACGAGTCTCGACCACCCAGACCGATCCCTTCTCGTGGGCATTGCGCGCGGCAAAGCCGGACCAGCCGGTGCCGCCAAGATGCCGCTGCAGCGCTTCGATGGTTTCCCCGTGGGTGCACACGACGATGGGACCGTCATCGAGTGCGAGCCCGCAGACGAGCGCCGCAGCCCACTCCCCGGCCGTCGGCCCGAGAGCAGCGGTCGCTTCGACGGCCCGCCCGATGCGAGACGCGAGCGGCTCCACGGTCTGGACACAGCGTAGGAGCGGGCTCGAGACCACGCGTCGGGGGCCATAGAGCACCAGGAAGTCCGCGAGGGCGAGTGCCTGCTCGACACCGCGTTCGGTCAGCGGCCGCGACGCGTCGTCTCGCTGCCAGTCTTCCTTCGATCCGGCCTGAGCGTGGCGGACCACGAGCAGCAGCACCCCGCCAGGTTACGCGACGCCGCTGCGTCCACCTCCTACGTCATTGCTGGCCGGCGGCTCGCCCGGTGCCGGACCGCCCCGCCGCGCGGTACTGCTCGACCCACTGGTCGAACTCAGAGGCCACGATGCGGGCGCCGGTGAGGCCGTCCGCCTCGTCCGAGGCGAGGAAGACTGCAGGCGGCCCCATGATCGACGGATCCAGCAGACTGGTTCGCGAGGCGAGAGGCAGTGTCTCGGGGATCATCCCAGTATCGGTCGCGCCCCCCGGAAGCAGGACGTTGACCGCCACGCCATGAGGTCGGAGATCCTCGGTCATGACCATGCTGAGAGCTTCGGAGGCGGCGCGCGACGGCCCATAGGGCACGAAGCCGGCACGCACCATGGTCTCCCGGTTGATCGAGACGTTCACGAACCGCCCCCCACCTCGAGCGAGGAAGTGCCGTGCGAACGCTCGCGCAACCAGGAAGTACCCCGCCAGGTTCGTGGCGACGACGTCATTGAACGCTGAGGGCTCGACGTCGTAGAAGGGCTGTGCGTGCTCGAAGAAGCGCGGGTTCACCGTGCGCATCCCGATTCCGGCGTTGTTCACGACCATGTCGACGCCACCGAACACGTCGATCGCCCGACCCGATGCCGTGGTCACCGACTCGGGATCGCGCACGTCGACGGGCAGCGCGAGCACTCGAGACCGGCCGCCGCCAGGCCCCCCGGTTCCGCGCAGGCCGTCGTGCTCGAGACGCCTGACGGCGTCTTCGAGCCGCGCCCCGGGCCGGGCCGCGACCCCAACCGCGGCTCCGGCCCCGAGCAGCGCCCGAGCCATGGCTTCGCCCAGCCCGCTCGTCGCACCGGTGACAACAATGCGCCGGCCGTCGAGCACCATCGGTCCTGACGTCACGACGCCTCCATTCCTCGTCGGTGGTCCTAGCAGATCGTTGCAGCCGGTGGGCTCGCTGTATAGCGTTCGGCGAGGCCACCGGTCCAGCTCGCTGGCCCCGGTGCCAAGGGGGCGGCACCGGTATTCCGCCCACGCCAACGGGCTCACGAAGGGCACGCAGAAGCCACATGACACGCACGAGCACAGGACCTGTGCCCAGGAGCGTCGCGGCGCCATTCTCCAAGCGGCTCATGCCAACAATGGTCGTTCTCATGCCCACGCTCGTGGTCTGCACGCTGGCGACCGGATGGCAGCTCGCCCGCCATCTCGGCAATCTGAGCGCCGCGTACCCCGAGCATGGATGGGTGGTCACCTCCTTCGTCGTCGTCGCCGTGATGACCATCGTGGCGATCGGTGTCCTCGAACCGGCCGGTCTCGCCGTGCTCTTCGAACTGAAACAGCCTGAACCCAACGGGGAGCTCATCGACAGCTTCCTCCTCGCCGTCAAGTGGGCGCTCCCGGCCTACTTCGTCACCGCAGGCATACTGGAGTACGTGGTCGTGAACGACGGCACCCGCGGATCGATGCTCGTACTCCTCACCCTGTCAATTTTCGTCTTCGCGGTGGACATCCCAATCCTCTTCGGCTTCTCCGTCGCCCGGTTCCAGACGCGCCGCGAGGCAACCTGAACGCCGCCCCCCCGCTCGGCGGGCCACGGCCCGTGCTGCCACTTCGATGACGCGCCGCGGCTGGTTCTTCTTCGTGGTCGTCGGCATCTTGTGGGGGCTGCCGTACCTGCTCATCAAGGTGTCAGTGCGCGAGCTCAGCCCAGCACTGATCGTCCTCATCAGGACCGGCGGCGCGTCGGTCGTCGTCGTGCCGCTCGCTGCCGCACGAGGAGCCCTGCGCCCCGTGCTCCGTCGTTGGCGCCCGTTACTCGCGTACACCGCGGCAGAGATCGCCGTTCCCTGGGGGCTGATCACGAACGCGGAGCGCCGTCTCCCGAGCTCGTTGACGGGGCTCCTCATCGGCGCAGTCCCGCTCGTTGCCGCGTTGCTCGCCTGGGCAACGGGGACCGATCGCGTCGACCTGCGGCGCGTATCGGGGCTTCTCGTCGGGCTCGGGGGTGTCGGCCTGCTCGTGGGGCTCTCCGTCACCGGCACGCAGCTGATTTCCGTCGCGTCGATCGGGATCGTCGTCGTCGGGTACGCGCTCGGACCGTGGGTGGTGAGCCGGCACCTTTCCGACGTCCCGCCGATCGGGCTCCTCGCGTGCTCGGTCGCGGGCACCGCCGTGGTGTACGCCCCCATCGCGGTGTTCTCCCAGCCGACGCGCCCGCTGTCGCCGTCGGTGATCGAGTCGGTCGCGGCGCTGACCGTGGTGTGCACCATCACGGCGTTCTTGTGCTTCTTCGCACTCATCAGGGAGGTCGGCGCGATGCGCGCGACCTTGGTCACCTACGTGAATCCTGCGGTCGCCGTCGTCCTCGGCGTGGCCGTGCTCGGTGAGCCCTTCGGCCCGGCCACCGCAGCAGGCTTCCTCCTCGTGCTCACTGGATGCCTCCTCGCGACGCGGCCAATCTCGCCTCGCCTTCGAGCCGGTCGCGATGTCTTGAGCACGGCGTCCACATCTGCACCCACACCGACAGGGACATCCTCGCCAACAACTCACCCAATCTCCACCCTTCCGCCCACTGCATGAAGGCTCGACACCTTGGTGCACCGGCCCGACGCACCTTGGTGCAGCCCCTGGCGGCGTCGCGCTGCCGGAGTCCGGCCACCTCGCCAGCGCGGGTTGCAGCAGCGCGGCACGACCGGGCTCCGCCAGCTGCGCTCCCCCACCCGGTACGGTCAGCTTCGTGCCAGCACTCGACAACGAAGACGCGCCAACCTGCGAGGCGGCGGAGCGACTCGCCGCCGCCCTGTCGACCGAGGCACGTCGCAGCATCGGAGCGAAGGAGCGACGACGACGCCGCCGCCGCGTCGGCGCCCTCTCGGCCGACGAACACAGCAGGACCTTCATGCTCGAGCTCACCGACGAGGTACTGCGCATCCGCACACCCCGGCGAGCAGCAGCGCGACTCGCGGACCTCGTCGCGGCGAATCCATCTCCAGCGATCGCGGGCCCCGTCGACCGTCTCGCCCTGCGAGCGGCCGCCGCGCTTGCGTCCCGCGCTCCCGCGGTCGTTGTCGCCCTTGCCACCGCAAGGCTCCGCCGAGAGCTCGCCTCGCTCGTCCTGCCGGCCGAACGCGGACCGCTGCGCCGGCACCTTGAACGGCGGCGGGCGGAGGGGATGCGCTGCAATGTGAACCTGCTCGGAGAGGCCGTGCTCGGCGAAGGGCAGGCCGCAGCACGCGCGCGCGAGGTGGCGGCGCTCCTCGCCCGACGTGAGGTCGAGTGCGTGTCGGTCAAGCTCTCCGCCCTCTACTCCCAGTTGGACGTGCTCGCGTACGAACACAGCCTCGAGCGCGTGCGCGAGCGGCTCCGTCCCATCTTGGACGCCGCTGCTCGCCACCACCCTCCAAAGCTCGTGTACTTCGACATGGAGGAGTACCGTGACCTCCACCTCACCGTCGACGCGTTCATCTCCCTGCTCGAAGAGCCCCCCTTCAGCGCGCTCGACGCCGGGATCGCGCTGCAGGCATACCTTCCCGACTCCGTCGACGTCCTGGGATCCCTATGCGACTTCGCCAAACGTCGGCACGCGGCAACGGGTGCCTCGATCAGAGTCCGGCTCGTGAAAGGCGCGAACCTCGCCATGGAGCGGGTCGAAGCCGAGCTGCGGGGTTGGCCCTCCGCGCCGTTTCCCACCAAGGAGGAGGTCGACGCCAACTACAAGCGTCTGTTGGACATAGCCCTCGCCCCCGAGCTCGCCGGCGCGCTCCAAGTCGGGGTGGCAAGCCACAATCTCTTCGATGTCGCCTGGGCGCTCGTCCGCGACAAGCAGCTCGGCGGTGGTCGCGTCGAGATCGAGATGCTCGAAGGCATGGCGGTAGCGGAAGCCAAGGCTGTCGCGCGTGCCGCGGGCAGCATCCTGCTGTACGCCCCAGTGGTGCGGCGTGACGATTTCGAGTCGGCCGTTGCCTACCTCGTGCGACGCTTCGATGAGAACAGCACGCCGGAGAATTATCTCGCTCACCTTTCCTCCCTCGAGCCAGGCTCCGCTGCATGGGAGGCTCAGCGCGCGCGCTTCCGCCAGGCAGTCGAAGATCGCCACCGCGCGCCGATCCCGTCGCGGCGCGAGAGCGCGCCCCACCTCGGCGAGGAGGACACGTGCAGCGGATCAGCACTTGGCCCCTTTGCCAACGTCGCCGACACTGACTTCACGATCGCTGCCAACCGGGCCGCGCTCGCAAGAGCGATGTCCGAGCTCGCCTGCCGCCCCCCGGGTCCGCTCCACGCGGTCGTCGGCGGCGAGCCGGTGACCGGACCGCTCACCGGTGTCGGTGTCGATCCATCGGCACCGGGCACGGCGTGGTACCGCTACGTCGAGGCCGACACAGAGACGGTAGAGCGCGCGGTGGCTGTCGCCCGCGCCGCGGCGCCGGGCTGGGCCGCCACGCCTGGCGCGAACCGAGGTCGGCTTCTTGCTCGTGTCGCCGACGAGATGGCACACCAGCGCGCCCGCACGATCGCGGTGATGGTCGCCGACAGCGGAAAGGTCGTGCGTGAAGCCGACTCAGAGGTATCCGAGGCCATCGACGACGCGCGCTACTACGCAACTCGAGCCGCCGAGCTGGAGCAGCGGCATGTGGGCACGGCGGTCTTCGAGCCGCTCGGCGTGGTCGTCGTCGCCCCTCCGTGGAACTTCCCCTACGCCATCGCATCGGGAGGCGTCCTCGCGGCACTGGCTGCAGGCAGTCCCGTCATCTTGAAGCCGGCACCCGAGACGGTGATGACGGCATCGCTGATCGTCGATCAGTGCCACGCCGCAGGCATCCCTCGAGATGTCCTCCAGTTCCTTCCGTGCGCGGACGCCACTCCGGGGCAACGGCTCGTCGTGCACCGTGATGTGGACGCCGTCGTGCTCACCGGCGCATGGGACACCGCTCGCCGCTTCCTCGAGTGGCGGCCCTCGCTTGCGCTGCATGCCGAGACCAGCGGAAAGAATGCAATCGTGGTCACCGCAGCGGCCGATCTCGAAGACGCCGTGCGCGACCTCGTGCACTCCGCGTTCTCACACGCGGGGCAGAAGTGCTCCGCGGCAAGCCTGGCGATCCTCGAGGCGCCCGTCTACGACGACACACGGTTCCTTTCGCGCCTCGCCGACGCAGTGTCGAGCCTACGCGTCGGCGCTGCTGACGACCTTTCGGCTCGCGTGGGACCACTCATCCGGCCACCATCGGACATCCTCGAGCGTGCGCTCACGACGCTTGCAGCCGGAGAGCGATGGCTCGTCGAGCCACGCCAGATCGGCGAGAACCCCCGGCTCTGGTCGCCCGGGGTCAAGCTCGGGATCGCTCCGGGCAGCGAGCTCCATCGGACCGAATGCTTCGGCCCCGTGCTCGGCCTCTTGCGCGCGCGAGATCTCGACCACGCGATCGAGCTGCAGAACGCCACCGACTACGGGCTCACCGCGGGGATCTGCTCGCTCGACGAGCGAGAGGTGGACCGCTGGTGCGACGCGGTCGCGGCAGGGAACCTCTATGTCAACCGCCACATCACGGGAGCCATCGTGCGTCGACAGCCCTTCGGTGGATGGAAACGCTCGTCGATCGGACCCGGGGCGAAAGCCGGCGGCCCTCACTATGTCGGTTCTCTCGGACGATGGCGTCGCTGCGCGCCACTCGACCTGGAGACGGAGCTCGCACTGGCACGCGCTGAGATGGAGCGACTCCTCCCAGGCGAGGACCCGAGCAACCTCGCGGCAGAGCAAGATCTGTTCCGCCTCCGTCCGCTCCATCATGCAGTCCTCCGTCTCTCCGTGGCGCCGGACGCGGACGCGCTCGAGGTGTCGCTTGGTGTCGCCGCCATCCTCGGCGTCACCGTCGAGCTCTCCTGTGCCGCACCGCTAGGAGCCGCGGACGACGCCAGGTTCGCCGGCTCCCTCGTGGAGGACGACGACGCCCTGATTGACCGGCTGCGGACCGCCCCGCACCGCACGGAGCGAGTTCGTATCGCGGGCTCGGCACCTCGGCTGCGGCTCGCGCTGCTCGACGAGGGCTTCGAGGTGGACATCGAACCGCTCGTCGCGCTCGGAACCGAAGAGCTCCTTCGTTGGACCAGGGAGCAGGCAGTGAGCGTCACCATGCACCGGCACGGGAACCTCATCAGTGCGCGCGACGGTCGCCGACCCGCGCACTGAGCCCTTCAGGGCGAGAGGCGCGCCGAACGCCATCCCTCGGCGTCCCTGTCGAAGCGCACTCGGTCGTGGAGCCGGGCTCGACCTTCCTCCCAGAACTCCATCGTGAACGGCGTGATGCGGAACCCACCCCATCGAGCAGGACGCGCAGGTTCTGCATCACCCAGCGACGCCACCGCTGCCTCGAGCACAGCCCTGCTTTCGATCACGGTGCTCTGGTGCGACGCCGTCGCACTCCTGCGCGAGGCGGCGGGGCGCGTCATCCAGTAGCGGTCCGATTCCTCGGGCGTCACGCGATCGACGGTGCCGCGGAGCCGAACCTGGCGCCGCACCGGATGAGGGAGGTGGAACACCGACGCAGCACAAGGGTTCAGCGCAAGCTCGCGTCCTTTGGCGCTCTCGTAGTCGGTGAAGAACACCACCCCGTGGTCGAGACCGCGCATGAGCACCATGCGCGCGTCAGGGATGCCGTCTCCACTCACCGTCGCGAGGCACATCGCTTCCGGCAGCTCCTCCCCCGCGCCACGCGCCTCCTCCACCCAGCGGCCGAGCTGACAGAGCGGGTCGTCGTCGAGATCGGCAGGGTCCATGAGAACAAGTATCCATCTACCCACGCCCGTTGGGAGTGATCCACGCCGTTGGGCGCGCCACCACGCCCCCTGCTTCTGCGCGCCCGTGCGTCTCTCATCCATGGCGGGCCCGCACGAGCGCAGCGCTGGCTCAGCGCAGCGAGCGGCGCACGCCGTCGACGATCTTCGTGACGTCGGGCATGGCGGCGTCCTCGAGTGCGTCGGCCGCCGGCAGGGGCACGTGAGGAGTGGTGACCCGCACGATCGGCCCGTCGAGATCGAAGAGGTTCTCCTCGGCGATGATGGACGCGAGCTCTGCGCCCCACCCGCAGAGGCGAGGGTTCTCCTCGACCGTGACGAGGTGGCCCGTCTGTGCGACTGACGTTGCCACCGTGGTCACGTCCAGTGGTACGAGGGAGCGCAGGTCGATGACCGTCACGTCGATGCCTTCGCTCGCCAGCTGGTCTGCGGCCGCCATCGCGCGCGGCACCATACCGGCAAGCGCCACGATCGTCGCCGCCGTCCCGTCCCGGAGCATCGATGCGCGGCCCAGCTCGTCCACGATCTCACCGTCGGGGACCTCCCCCTTGGTCGAGTAGAGGGACTTTTGCTCGAAGAACAGCACGGGGTCTGTGTCACGGATCGACGCTGCCAACAGCCCGACCACGTCTTTGGGCGTGGAAGGCGCCACCACCTTCAGCCCCGGCACGGCCATGGCCCAGTTCTCGACGCTCTGGGAGTGCTGAGCGCCGAAACGGACGCCGCCACCGTTGCCCGAACGGATGACCAGCGGGAGCCTCACCTGGCCGTTGGTCATGTAGCGCGTCTTGGCTATCTCGTTCGCCACGATGTCCCAGCACACGGCGAAGAAGTCGGAGAACATGATCTCGGCAATGGGTCGGAGACCCGTCATGGCCGCGCCCATCGCGGCACCCAGGATCGCCTGCTCGGAGATCGGCGTGTCGACCACCCGTGTCGGCCCGAAGCTGTCGAGCAACCCGACCGTTGCCTTGAACACCCCGCCCGCCGCGCCCACGTCCTCCCCCAAGAAGACGACCGAAGGATCCAGGCGCATCTCCTGGGCGATGGCGCGCGCTACGGCGTCTCGATAGGTCATCTCCGCCACGACGCACCTCCATCTGCGAACACGTCCCGTTCGACCAAAGAGCGCGGAGGCGCAGGACTTGCTTGCGCCTGCGCCGTCGCCTCGTCGACGGCAGCGAGCGATGCCTGCTCGATCGCGACCAATCGAGCTTCAGGCACGCCCGCGTCGAGGAGCCGGTGCCGGAGCGCAGGAATGGGATCGCGCGCGAGCCATGCTGCCACCTCGTCGTCCGGCCGATACTTGCCTGGATCAGCACGGGAGTGCCCACCGTGCCGGTACGTCTCGGCCTCCACGAGGCTCGGACCGCCGCCGCTGCGCGCCCGCTCGATCGCGCTCGTGGCCACGGAGTAGACGACGTCCGCGTCGTTCCCGTCGACGACGGAGGCCGAAAGCCCATAGGCGGGCGCCCTGTCCGCGGCGGGATGATCGACCGCGGTGACCGACCGGATCGGGGTGTACTCCATCCAGCGGTTGTTCTCGCAGACGAAGACGACCGGCAGGTGCCACACGGCGGCCAGGTTGAGCGCCTCGTGGAAGGCGCCGATATTGGTGGTCCCGTCCCCGAAGAAGCACACGGTCACTTCGCCCGTCCCGCGCAATTTCGACGACCAGGCGGCCCCGTTCGCGATGGTGAGGTGCGCACCCACGATCGCGTACGATCCCATCATCCGATGCTCGACGCTCGTGAGGTGCATCGAGCCACCCTTGCCGGCCATGAGACCAAGCTCCCTGCCCATGAGCTCGGCCATGATGCGGGCCATCGGCACACCACGGGCGAGCGTGTGGTTGTGGCCCCGGTAGGTGGCGAACGTGTAGTCCTCGGGACGCATCGCCGCACCGAACCCAGCGGCCACCGCCTCCTGGCCGAGTCCCAGGTGGCTCGTGCCCTTCACGAGCCCTTGGAGAAATAGGTCGTACGCCCGCTTCTCGAAGTCGCGCATCTCGACCATCATCTGGTAGACGCGGAGCCGCGCGTCGAGCGCTGGCACGCCGTTCGCAACTGCCGCTCCCGCGCCGGATGGCTGCTCGGTCCTCGCGGTCACCGCCATGCCCTCCGCATCGAGCCGGCGGCCGACCGGCGCGCTCCGGCATGCAGTGCACCACGCCTGTCGCTTCTCGGCCGCCCGGCGACGGCCACCACGCTCTCACGCATCGACTGCTCCTCTCGGCCTTGTTCGCCGGGCTCGTGCATCAGTCGTCCGGTGGCGACCGGCCACCCTCGACGAGCTCCGGTCGACGACCCGGCCCCTTTCCAGCACCCGGCAGACGCCAACGGTCAGTCTGCGGGCACCTCCTTCGAACTGTCAAGTAACAACGAACACTTCGTGGTCGCACACTGGTACCATCCGCATCCATGGACGCGAGCGAACCTTCGGGCGAGGGTTCGCCGCACGTCAGCCTTCGCCGGGCCGTGGCATCCCTCGGCCGGGGGCCGCTCGGCGAGGCCCCTCCGCCCCCTGGTGCAGAGGGCGCGGCCGACGCCGTCGCGCAGCTGGGCCAGCGCATTCGCACGGCACGCCTGGAGCAGGGCATCGGCGTCCGCGAGCTCGCCCGGCGTGTCGACTGTTCGGCGAGCATGATCTCGCAGATAGAGAAGGGGCTCACGAACCCCTCCGTGAGCACCCTCTACTCCATCAGTCGCGCGCTCAAGATATCGACCGACAATCTCATCACTGGGGCCGATGCCCCAGTGGACGCGGCACCGCGAAGCGGCAACCGCCACGCGCCGCGGTCCCCGAGCGCACCGATGTCGCGCCGAGCCCCCGTCGTGTTGCACCCACACGAACGCCGCGTCATCAATCTCGAGCGCGGTGTCCGCTGGGAGCTCTTGACGCCGCTCCCAGAGACGAGCGCGGAGTTCATGGAGGTCACCTACGGGATCGGCGGTGGTTCGAACGACGACGATCACGCCATCCGCCACAACGGGAGGGAGTACAGCGTCATCCTCGAAGGCCAGCTCTCCGTGCAGATTGGCTTCGAGGAGTACGTGCTCGAGCCGGGGGACTCGATGGCGTTCGACTCGACCATTCCTCACCGCTTCTGGAATGCCGGGGCCGTGCCCGTGCGAGCGATCTGGTTCGTCGAAGACCGCTGGCCCTCCCCCGAGAGCCTCTGACGTGCGTCGCTATCCGATCACCGGCACATCGGAGAGCCGGCCGGCAAGGTGCTGGAGATGCGGGAGCAACGACATGAAGTCCAAGTCGGCTAGGCCCTTGCTGCAGCTGTCGCTCGCCTCGCTCGCCACCAGATCGGCGACAGGCATGGGCACGGATACCGACTGTGCCGCGTCGTGGGCGAGGCCGAGGTCCTTCAAGATCATCGCCAGGGTGAAGGTCGCGCCGTAGTCGCGCGCCAGCAGGGCCGGCGTTTTGTAGCCGATGAACGGCGATCCGACTGCCGACCGCTGCAGCACTTCGAGAAGGACCGACCTGTCGATGTCCCATGCCTCGGCGAGGAGGAGGACTTCGGCGAGCAGAGCTGCGGTGCCGGCGAGCACCACGTTCACCGCGAGCTTCACGATCCGGGCGGCCTCTCCCTCGCCCACGTAGGTGACCGTCGGTCCGATCAGCTCGAGCACCGGCCTCACGACGTCGATGTCGGCCTGGTCTCCCGAGACGATCAGGGACAGCTTCCCCGCCGTGAGCACACCGGGATTGCCGCTCACAGGGGCGCGGACGTAGCGGACGTCGCGCGCCCGGGCCGCATCGGCAACCAACGCCGAGGCAGCCGCAGAGATGGTGCTGAGCTCGACAAGGGTCGCGCCCGTCGTAGCGGTCGCCAGCAGCCCCCCCTCGCCGAGCAGCACATCGGCGACGGCGGCATCGTCGGCGAGGAACGTGCAGATCGTGCTCGCCGCGCGCCACATTTTCGACAGGTCCTGCGCCGCGACGGCGCCGTCGGCGACGAGTGCATCGACCGGTCCGGGGCTGCGGTTCCACACGACGACCGACACATCCTGGGCGAGGAGGCGCCGGGCGAGCGCCGAGCCCATCTTGCCGAGTCCCACCACACCGATGTCCATTGCTCTTCTCCTCCATCGCTCGCCCAGGTGTAGCAGCCCGCCGGCGCCTTCACGAGCCCGGCGCATGTGTTGTTGCGTTGTACATTATGTTGACTGTCACTTGACAGCCGGTTGGCAGAGGTTCACACTGACAGCCCAGTGCAGTGGCGCGTCCATTGGGATCGGCCCACTCGAACAAGGGGGGCAGCAGTGCGATCAGGATTGGGGCGAAGACCGTATACCGCGTGATTGCCGTCGTCGCTAGCCCCGCACGTGCGCTGGCCCTGAACGCTGCGTTCAGCTCATCCGCGGAGGCTGCTCCCGCGCACGTGCACGCCAAGCAGACGGCGCTGCACGCCGCGCTCGGCGCGGGTCATCGACACCTCCCGGGTGCGCAGCACGCAGTCCAACGTGGGCACGGCCTTGGCCTTCACTGTGCTCGCCGGCATCGTCGTCCGCGAAACGAGCATTCTCGGAGGCAGAGGAGCCGTGTGGCGTTCCGTGATCGGTGTCCTCCTGATCGGCGCCGTGGCGTTCGACGCATGGACCAGACTGAGGAACGGTTGACCTGCGGCCGCGTCGAGCGCGGCGCACCAATGTGAGTGGAGGAGCGCACATGGAGGGACGGACGGACGGCGCGGTCGTCGTGCTGGGCGGCACGTCGGGCATCGGCCGTGAGCTGGCCGCGGCATACGCGCAGAAAGGATGCGCCGTCGTGGTGTCGGGACGCGACGAACAGCGCGCGCAGAAAGTCGCTACCGACATCGGTGGCGACACGACGGGCATCGGCCTCGACCTAGCCGAGCCCGAGTCGATCCGCCCGGCACTCGAGTCGATCGGCGCCGTGCAGCGCCTCGTGATCGCTGCCATCGAACGCGACGTCAACCGCATCAGCGAGTACGACCGACTCCGCGCCCTGCGCCTCGTGACCCTGAAGCTGGTGGGCTACGCCGAGTCGGTGCACGTACTCCAGGACCGCTTCACAAAGGACGCGTCGGTGCTCCTCTTCGGGGGCCTCGCCAAGGAGCGCCCGTACGACGGGTCGACGACGGTAAGCACGGTGAACGGCGGTATCTCGGGAATGGTCCGCACGCTCGCGTGCGAGCTGGCACCGGTCCGGGTCAACGCCATCCATCCGGGAATCGTGGGCGACAGTCCCTACTGGGTCGACAAGCCGCTCGACGCGGTCGTGGCTCGCACCCCGATCGGCCGGCTCGTCACGATGGTGGAGATCGTCGAAGCCTCCACCTTCCTCCTCGAGTGTGGCGGCATGAACGGCGCCGACCTCTTCGTCGACGGGGGGTGGCTTCTCCGATGACGCAACAGGTTCATCACGCGACAGGTCCGTTGACGCGACAGGGAGGACAACGGTGGGACTGAAGAGCTTCGGGCTGAACGCCGTCGACTGGGAGCGGCGCATCGACTTCGATCGGTTGCGAGGCGAGCGACTGGCACGCCTGCGGGCGCAACTCGAGCAGAGCGAGCTGGGTGCCGTACTCAGCTTCGACTTCCACAACATCCGCTACATGACGGCCACCCACATCGGCACGTGGGCCATGGACAAGCTCATCCGCTTCGCGCTCCTGCCTCGCGGAGGCGAGCCGGTGATCTGGGACTTCGGCTCGGCGGCACGCCACCACGTGCTCTACGACCCATGGCTCGACCACGGATCGGGCGCGCGTCCCGGCATCCCGCCGGAGCACGGCTCGCGCCCGGGAATTTCGACCCTGCGTGGCGCCTTCCACCCCGGCGCGGGCAGGGCAGAGGAGGTCGCCGCCTCCATCAAACGCGAGCTCGACAAGTACGGCCTTGCCAACGAACCCGTCGGCGTGGATGTCGCCGAGATCCCAGTCCTGCATGCCCTCTCCGAAGCAGGCATTCATGTCGTCGACGGTCAGCAGGTCTTCCTCGAGTCGCGGCGGCGCAAGACCGAAGACGAGGTCTCCTTGCTCGTCGCCGCGGCATCCATGGTCGACGCCGCCTACGACGAGCTCTACGCGTTCCTGCGGCCCGGTGTCAAGGAAAATGAGTGCGTCGGGCTGGTATCGAAAGTCTTGTACGACCTGGGCAGTGAACATGTAGAGGGCGTCAACGCAATCTCTGGGGAACGCTGCGCCCCGCATCCCCACGTCTACAGCGACCGAATCCTGCGTCCCGGCGATCCGGCGTTCTTCGACATCCTCCACTCCTTCAACGGCTACCGTACCTGCTACTACCGCACGTTTGCCGTAGGGAGCGCGAGCATCGCCCAGAAAGACGCGTACCGCCGGTGCCGTGAGTACATGGACGAGGCCATCGACCGGGTGAAGCCCGGCGCGACGACGGCCGACGTGGTCGAGGTGTTCCCGCGAGCCGAGGAGTTCGGCTTCCCCGACGAGCTGGCGGCCTTCGCCCTGCAGTACGGCCACGGCGTTGGCCTGTCCATCTGGGAGAAGCCCATCTTCTCCCGCTTGGTCTCGCTCGACCATCCAGAGGTCCTCGAAGAGGGCATGGTGTTCGCACTGGAGACCTACTGGCCCGCCTCGGATGGCTGGTCCGCCGCCCGGATAGAAGAGGAGCTCGTGGTGACCGCCGACGGCTGCGAGGTCATCACCAAGTTCCCCGCTGAGGAGCTGCTCGTCGCCGGCCAACGATACTGGACCGTCGACGGCCCGCTCACCACCACCAGGGACGCACAGTCCCACCGCAACCGGGCGCCGCGGGGACTCGCGGAAAAAGACGGCGCACGCGCAGGATCGAACGGGCGCTGAGCACCACATCGGATGCCCGCGGGCGGCGAGCGCGAGCAACGTCTCGACACGATGCACGACGAAGAGAGGGGGATTCGCTGATGAGCGGAGACATGGTCACACGGGAGCGATTCCGTTCATTGGCGCCGGGTACGCCGGTGCTCTTCCAGGGAGGCACCGTCCTCACCATGGACTCGACGGGCGTCCTCGAGGGTGCCGACGTACTCGTCGAAGGCGAGCGGATCATGGCCGTCGGACGTCACCTTCCCGCGCCCGAGGGAACCGTGGTCGTCGACGCGAGCGGCGGCATCGTGATGCCCGGCATGATCGACACCCACCGGCATATGTGGCAGACGGCCATGCGCGGGTTCGGGGCCGACTGGACGCTCAGCCAGTACTTCGTCTTCTACTACATCAATTGGGGAAAGGTCTTCCGCCCCGAGGACGTGTACGCGGGAAACCTGCTCTCTGCAATCGAAGCGATTGACGCCGGAGTGACGACTACCGTGGACTGGTCGCACGGGCTGCGCACCATCGACCACGCCGAGGGCGCGCTGGAAGCCCTGCGAGGGGTGCCAGGCCGCTTCGTCCTCGCGTACGGCAACATCTTCGGCGCGCCATGGGAGTGGGCACCGAGCAGCGAGCTCAGGGACTTCGTCTCCCGGCACTTTTCGAGCCCGACCGACATGCTCGGATGCCAGCTCGCATTCGACGTCACCGGCCAGCCCGACTTCCCGGAGAAGGCGGCGTTCGAGGCGGCACGGGACCTCGGGCTCCGCGTGACGACGCACGCTGGGGTGTGGGGTGCCACCGACGACAAGGGGATCGTGCAGATGGCCGAGCACGGCTTCATGACCGACGACGTCACCTACGTGCACGCGTCCACGCTGTCGGAGGACTCCTACCAACGCATCGCGGCGTCGGGCGCACACGCGTCCGTGGCAAGCGAGAGCGAGGCGAACGCAGGGCAGGGATTTCCGACGTCATGGCAGCTGCGCCGCCACGGCATTCCCATCTCGCTATCGAGCGACACGAGCGTGTGGTGGAGCGCCGACATGTTCTCCGCCATGCGGGCAACGCTGAACATCGACCGGTGCCGCGAGCACCAAGAGGCGCACGGTCGGAACGAGACCTGCGTGACGAGCGGTGTTCGTGCCGACGACGTCGTCCGCTGGGCCACCATCGGCGGTGCAGAGGCCCTCGGACTCGACCACGCCGTCGGCAGCCTCACGCCAGGGAAGAAGGCGGATGTCGTGCTCGTGAAGAACGACCGCTCGCCTGTGATGTTCCCGATCTTGAACCCCTGTGGCCACGTGGTGTTCCAGGCAGGACGCGGCGACGTCCACACCGTCATGGTGAACGGCCGAGTCGTCAAGCACGACCACGAGCTGATTGGCATCGACCTGCCCAAGGCGCGACACGTCGTCGAATCGACGGTCGAGCACATCCTCTCCGAGCTGGGCGAGACCGAATGGGCTCACGCCATGTGCCCCGCACTCCCTGAGTCCGAGGAGATCCCGAACCCCTACCTCGCGGCACGACGCCAAGGAGCGCGCAGCTGATCGCCGGGGCCATGACCCCGGGTAGCCGATGACCCCGGGTAGCCGATGACCCCGGGTAGCCGATGGCCCCGGGTAGACAACGGTGCCGCAGCGTCGGTGAGCCGTCGACGGCCGCGGCTCAGTCGATCCTGAGCCTCAGGCCGTGCCGTGGCGTTCGGCCAGGCGGGCCCAGTGCGTCGGCCAACGGTACGAGTGTCGGCGGG
Organism: Actinomycetes bacterium; assembly: GCA_021809805.1. GTDB lineage: Bacteria > Actinomycetota > Acidimicrobiia > Acidimicrobiales > Bog-793 > JAKABX01. The sequence continues at coordinate 27,974 of JAJZKA010000008.1, read as the reverse complement.
GCGGCTGCGGTGCCTGAGTCTCGATCCAGCGGACATGCCCGCCGCTCGTGTTGAAGAAGCCGTGAACGACCCCGACGCCGCAGAACAGCAGCTCACCGGCGCGGAAGGTTCGAGTCTCCCCGGCGATCTCGCCCTCGATCTCGCCTTGGAGGAAGAAGTACGCCTCCTCGAAGGGATGGTCATGGACCTGCGCCGCACCACCAGGCTCGTAGTCGACCATGAACATCGTGGAAAGATCCGCACCCAGGCCGGCGTCCACCATCATCTTGACCGAGATGCCGCTGTAGGCAAGCAGCGCGGTGTCCATGCCGGCCGTCGCTCGCCCGCGCGCGGCATCGTGAAGCGTGAGTGCCTCGAGCTGTGAGTCCGTGCCCTCGAAGTGCCCGAGAAAGCGCAGCGTCGGGTCGCCGAACGGTGGCCTCGGGGCCGGCTCGTCGCCAGCAACACAAGGATCGTCGGGCAAGCGGACGGTGTCGTCGGGACGACCGGCCACTTGCGGCGTCCCCAGCTCGAGCCACACCGCATCCTCACCACCGCTCGCGCTCCATGCGTGCGGCGTGCCCACAGGGAACACCACGTAGTCGCCCACCTGCAGCTGGAACCGATCGCGCCCCAGCTCTACGAGGGGACTGCCGCGGAGCACATACGCTGACTGCTCGAAGGAGTGGACATGCCTCGCCGTGCGGGCACTGTCTGCAAGGCGTACGAGCCCGAGGTCGGTGTGAACCGCGCCCATCGAACGATCGACCAGCGTGTAGTGCGCGTAGCCCGGCACCGGACCGTCTCGACCGTCGTCGTCGAACGAGTAGTCCCAGCTCTTGACGTGGATCATCGAACATCTCTACCAGATCCGCGATGCCCGTACCCTCGGTCGCCGATCCTTTCGGCGGCGCCGACACAAGCTGGTCCGGCCGGCCGACGCGCCACCCGCCGGCCGCAGGCAACCTTGAGAGGTAGGCGCTGCGACCGACGCAGTGGGCGTCAGGAGAGTCCGAGCGTTGCGAGCGACGGCGGGGTGGCGGTACTGCGTGCCCCTCGCGCCTGGACGCCGGTCAGTGCCGTGGCGGCTTGAAGCCCTTCGCCGGCCCGATCCATGTGCTCAGCCGCTTCATCACTCCCGGTGCCGTGTTCTGGAAGAACTCGTCGCGGTCGTTGCAGGTGGCTGGCGTCTTGAAGCCGCCGCAGTCGAGGTGGGGGGCGCCCTGGAGGACCGGGCCCTTGAACGCCCGCGCCGCTTTGAAGAGCGTCTCGGGCGTGATCTTCTTGTGGGCCTTCAAGAGCTTGGTGTCGAGCTTGGCGATCGTGAGAATCTGGCTGATCCCCATCTCGGCCCAGGCGTCGGCGTAGATCGGTCCCTTGCCGTACTCGGCGAAGATCTTCTTCGCCACTGTTGTGAGGGCCTTTGTGTTCGAACCCGGCATCGCCTGCGCGGTCAGGTAGTACCAGTCGTGTGGGAGCTGGCCGCCGTCTGCCTTGGCGACTGTCGGCGCGATGCAGGGCACGTCGGTCACCACCTTGACCTTTGTGGCGAGACCGAGCGACTTCAAGGTGTGCGCCACGTCAGAGCAGTTCGGGCCACCGCTGCTCACGTTGATCACCAGTGTCGTGTGCCCCACGTCCGCGGCTTGGAACGGGGCGGCCAGGTTCGCGTCGGTCGCTGTGTAGCCGACCTTGTGGATCGTATGGATCCCCGCGTACTTGAGCGCGGCGTACACGGTGTTGGCCTGTGTGACCTCGGCAGCAATGTTCGAGGGGTAGATGAGCGAGACGCTCTTCGCGTGGATGATCTTCTTGGCGAAGGCACCGTACGGCGCGTTCACGTACGCGTCTGTGTTCCACCAGATGAAGCCATAGGGGTACGTCTCGTCCACCGGGCTGAGCGAGACGTCCCAGAAGATCGGCTTCTTCGTCGGCTTGAGCGCGGCCTCGAACGCTGTCATGCCGACGTCGATCGCTCCGGCGATCACCGCGACGACCTTGGAGTTGTTCGCGAACTCCTGGCCGCACTTGGCGGCACTTCCCACTGTTGTCGGGATGAAGCAGTAGACCACCTTCACCGGGTGGCCATCGATGCCGCCGGTGTGGTTGTTCACGTAGTCGACGGCGACCTTGACCCCTGTCGTCCACAGGGGTGTGGGGGCGGCTGGCGCTGTCTGCTGGTTCACCGCGCCGATCACGATGGGCGAGAGCTTGGGGTTCGCCTTGCCGTGGCCACCGACGTAGGCGGGATAGTTGGTGACGGTCTTGGCGTGCGCGCTGCGCGAGCCGTGCGCTTGCTGCGTGGCGGCCCCGGCGATGCCGGCGCCGGCGCCGAGCGCGCCGGCGGCGAGGCCGAGCGCGGCGAGGCCGAGCGCGAGCGGCCGGATGGCCCCCGTCCAACGGTGGCGCATGTGCGTCCCTCCCTCTCTCGAGTGCTGTTGGATGTGTGTCTTGCGACTTGTCATGCGATCGCCCCGGCGCAGGCGCAGTGATGTCGCATGGGACGACTGGCGCGCGCGGACACGGTCGCGCCTGGCTCGGTGGTCAGCGTCACGGCGGGCAGGCGGTGCCGCCGACTCGCCACGCACAGTGCTCCTGGCAGCGTCCCCGCCACGTGCTCACCCCCCGGTGGGTCTCTCCGACGCTGGTCGACCGGACGATATCAACGTTCTTGTCACTGCATCAAGATCGTGTGCAGATTCGCGTCGATGCGGCGTTCGACCCTCCCAGATGGGCTCACCGTCAGCCACCCCGGCTCCCGCGAGGCCGCGGACGGGAGCCGATTCGGCGAGTCGAGCATCAGGACCCGACCGGCGCCCCTCGCGCGCCGCGTCGGTGCAGGTGCACGTAGGACTCCGGCATGAAGGTGGCGAGCCGTTCACCAAAGGAGGTCGCCGAGCTCGGCCAGAGCAACGTGACCCGGCCGCTGCGCTCGTCTCGGTACCAGCTCGTGCAGCCTCCGCGGGTCCACACGGTGTCGTGGGCCATGCCGTCGATATCGCGCACGTAGTCGCGCACCGCTTCAGCCGTGACCTCGATCGCGTCGGCGCCGCTCTCAGAAAGGTGGTCCAAGGCGCGCAGGACGTAGCCGACCTGCGCTTCGATCATGTAGATGGCCGAGTTGTGGCCGAGCGCGGCGTTCGGCCCGTCCAGGACGTACATGTTCGGGAAGCCGTGCACCGTCGTGGACGCGTGTGCTGCCATGCCGTCGCGCCACTCGTCCGCGAGCAGCCGTGTCCCACGCCCGCGGATGCGCCCCGCGATCGAGGGTCGGGTGGAGTTGAACCCGGTCGCGAACACGAGGACGTCGAGCGAGTAATGCCGCCCGCTCGCCGCGACAACGGTGTGACTCCGTTCTGTCGCGGCGCCCGGTCGCCGCGCCGAGCCACCTCCACCGCGACCGCCACCTCCGCCACCTCCACCGCGACCGCCACCTCCGCCACGTCCGCCAGCGCCGCGCGCGATCGCCGCGAGCGCCGTCGCCTCGAGATGGACGTGCGGGCGCTGCAAGGCGGCGTAGTAGTCGTCGGAGAACAGGATCCGTTTGCAGCCGATCTCGTAGTCGGGGGTGAGGAGCCGGCGCAGCTCCGGATCCGAGACCGAGGCGGCCAGGTGGTCCATCGCCCGCTGGTGGAGCACGTCGATGTCGGGATGTCGGCGCTGGCGCGCCCCGATGTTCCGCTCCGCCTCCGCGAACAGCTCGTCGCGCAGCGCCGTGATGGCGCGGGGATCCGCGGCGAAGCGCGTCACTTCCTCTCGGCTGTACCGCCGGTCGCCGCGCGGCAAGACGTATGGAGCGGAGCGCTGGAAGACCACGACGTCGCTCGCCTCGGCCTCGAGACGCGGCAGGATCTGGATCGCCGAGGCGCCCGTGCCGACGAGGCCTACCCTCCTGCCTACGAGGGAGACCTTTGCGTTCCAGCGCGCCGAGTGCCACCAACGTCCGGCGAACCCTTCGAGGTTCTCGACACGTGGGTACCTGGGTTCGGAAAGCCTGCCGGTCGCGATGACCAGGCTTGCCGCCGTGAAGGCTCCCCGCGTCGTGCGCACGGACCAGCGAGCCTCGTCCTCGCACCACCGGGCGTCGACCAACGCGCAACGCAGTCTGAGATGGCTGTCAAGCCCTTCCTCTCGGACGCACGCGCGCAGGTAATCGTGGATCTCGCGCCCTTGCGCGAACACCCGGGTCCACGCGGGGTTCGGCCGGAACGAGAAGCAGTAGAGGTGCGATGGAATGTCGCACGACACCCCGGGGTAGCGGTTGTCGCGCCAGGTGCCGCCGATGTCGGCGGCCTGCTCGACGATGGCAAAGGACTCTCGTCCGGACCGTACGAGCTGCGCGCCCATCCCGATCCCGGCGAAGCCCGCGCCGACGACGAGCACGTCCACCGCCTCGGGTCGGCGGGCCTCAGGCACCATCAGTGACCTCGCCGTAGGTGGTGGTGCGCTGCCGAGGTGGCCGGCCGAGCTGCCTGGCCACCCGACCCACGTCCGCCTTGGTGATGCTCAACCCCGCCTCCGCACCTGCCTCGGGCGCCACGCGACCGGTGAGCAGGAGGCCCCCGAGGTCGTTCGCGCCCCCGCGCAACAACGCGGTCGATGCCTCGAGCCCGACCTTGGGCCACGCGGCCTGGATGTTGGCAATGCGACCGTGGAGCATGAGCCGGGCCACGGCGTGCACGGCCCGCACTTCGCGCCACGCGGGACCGGTGACGCCGCTGCCAGCAAGTCCCGGAGCCGCGGTCGACGCCGCAGCGGGGACGAACGGCATGGCGATGAATTCGCTGAACCCGCCCGTCCGGTCCTGGAGGCCGGCGAGCAGCCGAAGGTGGGCGACCTGCTGGCCCGGCGTCTCTATGTGGCCGAAGACCATGGTCGCCGTCGAGGTGATCCCCGCGCGATGCGCGGATTCGACGACGGCAACCCAGTCGCGCACGGGGAGGTCGGGCGCTCCCATCATCCGAGCGCGCACGGTGTCGTCGAGGATCCGCGCGGCGGTGCCAGGCACCGAGCCGAGCCCTGCCGCCCGGGCGGCGGCGAGGAACTCTTCGAGCGTCATCGCTTCGCGTGCCGCGCCGTCGAGGAGCTCGGGAGGGCGGAACGCGTGGAGGTGCAACCGGGGCGCCGTCGCCTTCACGATGCGGACAAGCGCCAGGTACCCCGCGCCGCAGGGAGGCGTCCCCTGCATGCAGATCTCGGTCGCACCGAGGGCGCTCGCCTCGGCCACGAGCGCTGCCAGCCGTGCCCGGGCAGCCGGGTCGTCACCGCCCACCATCCCAGGGTCGAGGTTCCGGTTGACGACATAGGTGAGCGCGTCGCCAACGTGCTCGAGCCGCCACCAGTCGGCGAGCTCGGCAAGCTCGTCGAGCAGCGGACCGTCGGCGCCGAGAAGCGCTTCGTAGCCCTCGTCGGGCAAGGAGGCCGGTGCCTGGATCGCGGCGTCGAGCCAGTGCCGGACGCTTGCCGCCGATGGGAGATCGGTGCGGCGTGCCCCAGAGCTCATCGTGGCAGGCTATCGAGCACCTCGCGCCCCGCGCGGAGCGCCAGAGCTTCCGCCACGTGACCCTCTCCAACCAACGTCGTAGGAGCGTCGGCGAGGTCGGCGATCGTCCGGGCGACTCTGCGGACCCGGTCGAACCCACGGCCGCTCGAGCGACCGGCCCGGACGTGGTCCTCGAGCAGCCGCGATGCACCCGGCGTCAGCCGCACGTAGCGCTCCAAGGAGCCTGCGGGCAGCGCGGCGTTGCACTCGACGCCGCGCGCACGGGCGCGCCGGCGGGCCTCCAGGACGCGTTCGGCCACCGAGGCGCTCGTCTCCGACGGCTCGCGTGCGAAGAGCTCCATGGGCTCGGTGCGCGCGAGCGGCACGACGAGATCGAAGCGATCGAGCAGGGGGCCGGAGAGCCGTCGCACATAGCGGGCGCGCGCCGCCGGGGTGCAACGGCACGACCCCGGCGCACCACCGTCACCACACGGGCAGGGATTCATCGCAGCGACGAGAAGGAAGCGGGCGGGGAAAGAGACCGAACCGCGGGCGCGGCTGACCCGCACGACTCCCTCTTCGAGCGGTTGGCGCAGCGCGTCGAGGACGGTGGCGGGAAACTCGCCCATCTCGTCGAGGAACAGCACGCCGTGGGTCGCCAGACTGATCTCGCCGGGGCGCATGGCAGCGGTGCCACCCCCGACGAGAGACACGGCGGAGGCACCGTGGTGCGGTGCACGGAACGGCGGGTCCCACACGAGCCCGGGCTCCGGTGCGCGACGTCCCGCCGCCGAGTGCACCCGAGTCACCTCGAGCGCCTGGCGCCGCGAGAGCGGGGGCAAGAGCCCGACGAGTCGACGGGCAAGCATCGTCTTGCCCGAGCCCGGCGGCCCGACGAGGAGGAGATGGTGGCCGCCGGCGGCAGCGACCTCGACGGCACGGCGGCCCACGCGCTGACCCTTCACGTCGGTGAGGTCGCCGAACTGCTCGACGGCGCGGCGCCGCCAGCACTGCTCGGCTCCGACGGGCTCGCCCGTCCCCGGCGGTCCCTCCCCTGGCCGTGGAGCGACGACCGGCGAAGGTGGCCACGGCGCATGGCCCCGGAGGACGTCGACGAGAGCGCGGAGGGTGGACACGCCGACCGTGCGGCCGGGCCGGGCAGCGGCGGCCTCGGCCCCGTCGCACGCGGGGACCACGAGGCGCGGCGCCACAGCCGCTTCAGCGAGCGCGATCGTGCCGGGCACGTGGCGCAAGGACCCGTCGAGACCGAGCTCGCCGACGAAGGCCACGCCACCGAGCGCCTCGAAGGGGACTTGTTCCTCGGCGACGAGGACTCCAAGCGCGATGGGCAGATCCAGACCGGCTCCCGCCTTGCGGACCGCGGAGGGTGCGAGGTTCACGGTCACGCGGCGCTGCGGCCATGGGAAGCCGCTCGAGAGGAGCGCGGCGCGCACGCGGTCACGCGACTCGCGCACCGCAGCATCGGGCAGCCCGACGATCGTGAAGCCGGGGAGTCCGCCTGAGACGTGCACCTCGACCACGACGGGCCAACCGCTCGCCCCCGACAGCGACGCCGAGTGGACGGTGGAGATCACGCGTAGAACGGTCGGCGACGCCGCGGTGCCCGCGCTGCACGGTCTCCGTGCTCCCAGGCCGCGAGGGCTGAGCACGTCCGACCTGTTGCCGTTGACCCGAGGGCACCCCCTCCGGTGGTCACGGGTCGGGTAGGTCGCCAGTGCCTCTCTCATGCGACCGACGGAGCATGATCGGCCAATGTCGGCAGCACCGGGCCTGCGTGGCGGGCGACCGCCCGGTTCAACCCCGATGCTCTCTTGGTGAGCAAGAGGCAGACCAGCACGAAGAGTGCGCTCGGGACAGCCAGGACGAAACCCACTGAAGCCACGCCGACCAACGCACCCCAGGCAATGCTCGCCAAACCCATCGCACCCGTGGTGCTCGTGAGCTGGATACTCGCGACACGGCCGCGGACCGCGTCCTTGGCGCACGTTTGCACGCTGGCGTAGATCACGGCCATGAACACCGCCTGCCCGACGCCGGCCAGGCACTCCATGGCCACCGAGAGCCACTCGAGGTGGCTCAACCCGACCACGATCAGCGGTGCGCCTGACAAGACGCCAGTGATCCACAGGAGGCTGCCCGGGCGAGCGCGGTTCGAGAACCCCATCACGAGCAGTGGACCGAGGATTGATCCAGCCCCGAACGCAGTCAGCAAGAGCCCGTACGCACCGGCGGCACCGCCAAAGTTGACGGTCGCGACCGTGGGGAGGATCCCAAACGTGGCCATCGTGAGGCAGCAGTGCAAGGTGACCCAGACGAAGAGGAGGCCGAGCGGCGCAGTCGTCCGCAAGTAGGAGACTCCGGCCCTCACCTCATGCCACATCGTCGTTCGCGCCACTCTGGGAGCAGGCCGAACCTGCCCTCGGACCCGAGCCATCATGGCGACGCCCACCGCGTAGAAGAGGCTGCAGGCGAGAAACGTCCAGCCCGGCCCGACGGTGGTCAGTATCGCCGTCCCGATCGCCGGACCCACCAGCTCCGAACCTTGCTGGGCGATCCGGGTCGATAGCGCGGCACTGACCATGCGCTCCTTGCCCACGATGGTGGGTATCAGCGCCTGCCAGGCAGGGCCTTGGATGGCGTTGGCCACGCCGACGAGCGCAGCGGCACTCAGGGTCGTGGCCAGGCTCGCCACGTGCATGAAGATGCACACAGCGGCACCCGCCGTCGCGACCGCAGCCACTGCTTGGCCCACCGCTGCCTGCGTGGCGCGGTTGACGCGGTCCGCCAATCCTCCCGCCGGCAGCCCGAACACTGCGATGGGCAAGAGGATCAGCATGCTGACCAGGCTCGGCCAGATCGCCGAGTGGTGACCCTCACGGAACGCCTCCCACCCCGCGACCAGGATGACCGCGAACCGACCCGAATTCCCTGAGAGTGCCCCCAGCCACACCGAACGGAAGGCCGCTATGGAGAACGGTTCGAGGGCCGAGCGCAGCGTCCGTCTCGAGATCAATCCCGCTCCTCCGTTGGGCTTCGTGCGACCCCTCCAGCCTCTCCATCAACCATCGTCCACGGAGCACGACTCACGGCTGTCCGAGTGCTTCGTTACGATCTCGTTGACAGGCTGCTTCCTTGATCTTGCCTCTTGACGGCAGGCAGTGCGATGCCTCTGTGGCGACCTGGGCCCGCCGGTCAGGCGTGGCGTGGTGCACCGGCACTGGCGACGAACAGTCGGCGCGCACAGGCTCTCGCACTGTCGTGCGCACTGCGAGGTGGCGGCTGCACCCCCTCCGCCGAAGGCGCAGTCGCCACCCCAGCCGCCGCGGGTCCCACGTCACGCATGCGATACCAGCAAGTGCGCCAACTGCGCGGACCGGTGTCGAGCCTTTCCGCATCGCCTCGTGCATCGCCCTTCTCGTGCCATCGGGGACGATCAGGGTTGTTTACAAGCAGAGTCGTTTACGAGCAGGGTTGTTTCGCACTGGTCACATCCGGGTATGACGGCAGACCACATCTGGGTATAACGGATCTGGGTATAGCGGCAAACGTTCGCGCCGCCAGTGTCACATTTGCTCGTGGTATCCCCTGTGCGCGTCACTGTCCGACTCCGGGCGCGCACCGACACATGATCCTCCTCGATCGCCGACGAGGATCGCGAGCTGCGCAGGAGGGGCCGGAGGCGAGGCTCGGTCCCTCAGGCCGGCAATCCCCTGATCGAGTCGGCTGCCGGTCTATGTGCCGGCGCCGCGGTCGATGTGCCGGCGCCGCGGTCGATGTGCCGGCGCCGCGGTCAGGCCGCCGGAGAGCTCTGACGGCGCTGGGGTCGATCAGCGGGAGCAGCCACGACGAGGGTCGCACGGTCCTCGCTCTTCGCGCGCACGAAGCGGAGCCAACCGAGGGCTTGGCCGGTGTGCTCGGCCATCCAGGTGTCGCGGGCCGCACGCGCCTGTAGGCGCTCGTGCAGCCGTTTCGCCCCCTCGGCCGCTCGCGCCAAGGCTTCGGTGAGCTCTTCTTCACCGTGAAGCACCCGCACGTTCGTGCGCGGCATCTGAAGGTCGTCGATAGGAGTAGTGGGGCGGTCGAGGTGCCGGGCCATAGTCAGTCAGCCTTCCTACGAGATCGTCCGGCGACGATAGTAACCGACGACATGCCCGATTTTCGCTCGCGTGATGCCCATTCCTATTTGCCATCAATACCGCAGGTCAGCGACGTGCATCTGGGGCTGCCGGGACGGCGCCACGGGACGGCGCGGGTGCGACCCCGTCGTGGCTGGCCGAGGCCTTCAGCGCGTCGACCAGCACCTGTGCACCGCCGACCAGCCCTGCAGCCTCGTAGGGCACGACCACTTTCGTGTTCGGTGCTGCGGCGACGTCCTGCAAGGCGCGCAGCTGCATCACGGCCAGCGTGTTCGCCCGGATCTCGACCTGGTCGATTGCGTCCAGCGCAGCGGCATCGCCCTGACCTCGCAGCGTGCGGGCCTTCTTCTCACCTTCCGCCTGCAGCTCGAGCACCTGCATCTGGGCTTCCGCGGCGAGGATGGCCGCTTGCTTGGCGCCTTCGGCTTCGAGGATGGCCGCCTGCTTCTTGCCTCCCGCAGTGTTGATCGCCGCCTGCTGCTCGCCCTCGGACTTCAAGATCGCCGCGCGCTTGTGCTGCTCCGCCTCTTTCTGCTCGGACATGGCCTGGAGCACGTTGGTAGGTGGCGTGATGTCGAGGATCTCGATGCGGTTCAGCCGTACTCCCCACTTCATCGCCGCGTCCGCCATGTGATCCTGCATGCGCAGGTTGATCGTGTCACGCTCCGAAAGCGATTGGTCCAGGGTCATCTCCCCGATCACCGCACGCAGCGCGGTGCGCGACAGCTGGTCGACAGCGAGTCGAAAGTCGGCAATCTCGAAGAGCGCGGCCTTCACGTCGATCACCTGGCAGAAGATCGTCGCGCTCACCCGCAGAGAGACGTTGTCCTTCGTGATCACCGACTGCTGGTCACCGGTCATCGGGAACTCGCGCATGTCGATCTTTGTCATCGAGTCGACGAAGGGGACCAGCGGGTGCAGCCCGGGCTGGCGGACGCCCCTGAACTCCCCGAACCGTTTGACGACGCCGACGCTGCCCTGCTGCACGATCCGCATGGAGCGGAAGACGGCCACGGCAAGGACGAGGACCACCACGACGACGACGACGACGCCGATGACGAGCCCTGCGCTCGCAAGCAACATGGGGCTCACCTCTTTTCTTTTTCTCTATGTTCGTGTTGTTGGGCACCCCACGCTGCACCTGCCCGTCGGTCTTCGGGAAGACCTGGGCAGCCGTCACAGCGTCAGAAGTCCACCGGGAAGACGACGAGCAGACCGCGGTCGATATCGGCCACGACCACGCTGGCGCCTGGGTCGATACGCTGGGTCGGGTCCAGCGGAATTGCCAACCACTCCTCCCCCCGCGCGCGGATCCGGCCGGGATTCTGCGCTCCGTCGATGGTCTTCGTGACCACCGCCGTCTCCCCGATCATCCCCTGTACGCCGCTCAGCACCGCTGGCCTCCTCAGCATGGAGCCGAGACCGCCGCACGCCGCCTTCGGCGGGTCCGTCGGAACCGGCCCTTCCGCGACTATATGGCCCGTCAGCGACAGCACAAAGGCGTACGGCGGGCGTCAGGAGCGCTCGGCGGGCGTCGAAGGCTCCTGGCGGAACGCCGCCATCGCCGCCTTCACGTCGGGGCTGCCGAGGTTCTGTGCCTGGCACCGTGCCTCGTGCTCGACCGCATCTGCAAGCGACGTCGTCCACGCGGCTGAGAGCAGCTCCTTGGTCGTGGAAAGCGCGAGCGCCGGTCCCGAGGCGAGCGTGCGCGCCCACGTCCCCACAACGTCGCCGAGCTCGTGGACCGGCACTACCGTGTTCACGAGACCCAATTCGAGCGCCTTGGGCGCGTCGAGCATTGTGGCGAAGAAGGCGAGCTGCTTTGCCCGTGCGGCTCCCACGAGACGCGGCAGCAGCCACGAGGTGGCCGCGTCGGGCGAAAGTGCGCGCTTGGAGAAGATCATCGACATCCTCGTTCGCTCGGACGCAGCCACGAGGTCGCAGCCGAGCGCGAGTCCGAGCCCGGCGCCAACCGCGACGCCGTCGACTTGCGCGATCGTGGGCTTGGTCAGTCGATGAAGCGCGACCGCCATCTCCCCCACTCGCCGAACCGACACGAGCGCCGGTCCCGTGCCGCCCGCCACAGGGCTCGCCGGTCCCGAGAGGTCTGCTCCAGAGCAGAATGCGCCGCCGGCACCGCTCAGCACGAGGACGCGGTCCTCGGCGCGTGCCTCCACGTCGGCGAAGATGCGCAACAGCTCTTCCACCATGGTCGTCGTCAGAGCGTTCCGCTTCTGCGGGCGATTGAGCGTGACGGTGACGACCCGGTCGGCCCGCTCGACAATGATTGTTTCCACGACGACCTCCTCCACGCTCAGGGACGACTGGCGGACGCACTCGCTGCCGCGCCGCACGAAACGTGGCTGCGCCGCAACGTAGCCCATGGCGGGCCCCGACCCTGGCGTCCTGACCCTGGCGTCCTGACCCTGGCGGGCCCCCTGGGCATGCGTCACCACGCGTCGACGATCACCTCTATCTCCTCGGGGTGGACCGCAACCACGTCGAAACGGACGGTGTCGCAGTGGATCCGGTGCACCCGCAGCCAGCGAGCCGCGAGCCGGCGCACGCGCCAGCGTTTGGCGGCGGTCACGGCGTCGAGCGGGGTGCCATAGCTGTCACTGCGACGTGCCTTCACTTCGCAGATCACGAGCGTGGCGCCCTGGCGGCACACCAGATCGAGCTCCCCCTCGGCACAGCGCCAGTTCCGGTCCAAGATCCGATAGCCGTGAGCCGCGTACCACTCAGCAGCCAGATCCTCACCATGTGCCCCGAACCGACGGCGCGCGCTGGTCGCGTGATGCCCCATGACCCGAACGGTCGGGTCCTGGCCCTCAGAGCTCCTTTTCGGGCAGCCGCTCGATGTTGACGTCACGGAAGGTGACCACGCGCACCGATGGCACGAAACGAGCGGGCCGGTACATGTCCCAGACCCACGCGTCGGCCAGCGCCACCTCGACGCAGGCGGGCTGGGTGTCGGAGCGGACGGTCACAGACACGTCGTTCGCGAGGTAGAAGCGCCGCTCGGTCTCCACTACGTAGGCGAACATCGGGAGCACCGCCCGGTACTCCTTCACCAGTGCGAGCTCGATCTCTGCCTCGTAGTGCTCGAGCTCTTCCTCGCTCACGGCACGACCCTCATGGCCGCGGCCCCGTGCCCCAGGGTGGATGTGCTCCCGAAGGGAACGGCCATGTCACGGGCGAACGGCCCGCTTCTCCTTGATCTTCGCCGCTTTCCCGGAGCGTCCCCGAAGATAGTAGAGCTTCGCCCGCCGAACGTCGCCATAGGTGACCACCTCGATCTGGGCGATCGTAGGCGAGTGGACCGGGAACGTCCGCTCGACACCCACCCCGAAGCTCACCTTGCGCACGGTGAAGGTCTCACGCACGCCAGTCCCCTGGCGCCGGATCACCGCGCCCTGGAAAATCTGTACTCGTTCACGGTTACCCTCGACGACCCGGACGTGCACCTTGACGGTGTCACCGGGCCGGAACTCCGGCACGTCGTCTCGCAGGCTGTCGCGGTCGATGATCTCAGTGGGGTGCATGGGGCGCGTCCTTCGCGTGCGCAGGGGCTGTGCCGGGAGATGCATCGTAGCCGTGTTCGGCCAGGAGCTGCACCTCGCCCGCCTGCAACAGAAGCTGCACATCCTCCTCGCCCAGCCCACCCCTGCCCGCCAGGAGGTCCGGCCGACGCTGCAAGGTACGCCGAAGCGCCTGGAGACGGCGCCACCGCGCCACGCTGCCGTGGTCCCCTGAGCGCAGCACCTCGGGCACCAGCCAGCCTCGGTACTCGGCAGGACGGGTGTACTGCGGGTATTCAAGGAGACCTGTCGCGAAGCTTTCCTCGTCGATCGACGCCTCGTTGCCCAAGACGCCAGGAAGGAGGCGAGCCACGGCTTCGACGACGACCAAGGCGGCGAGCTCGCCACCTGCCAGGACGACGTCACCGACGGACAGCTCGTCGTCGCACAGGTGCTCGACGATTCGCTCGTCGACGCCCTCGTAACGGCCGCAGAGCAGGGAGAACCCTCCCGGGGCCGCCGCGAGCTCGCGCGCGAGGGACTGATCCAAGCGTCGACCGCCAGGCGAGAGCAGGTACAGCGGTCGCGGCAGTCCCTCGGCTGCCTCCACCGTCTCGACAGAGCGGAACACCGGATCGGGCATGAGCACCATGCCGGCACCGCCGCCGAACGGCGTGTCGTCGACGGAGCGGCGCGCGTCGCCCGCCCCAAGCCGCAAGTCGCGCACCCGCAGATCGAGGATGCCGCCCTGGCGTGCCCGCCCGAGCACGCTCGCCCTCGAATACCCCTCGACAAGCTCAGGAAAGATCGTGAAGACGTCGATGCGCACGAACGATGCCGCCGCTACTCGATGAGCCCTTGGGGCACGTCCACGGTGATGGCGACGCCCGGCTCGATCGAGGTCACGAAGCGCAACGGGACGAGCGCCCCACCCGAGCACACGAGCAGGTCACTCGCTGGGTTCGCCTCGACGGCAGTAACGGTGCCGACCGACACGCCGGCAGTCGTCACCACCTGGGCACCGACCAGCTCGTGCACCCACAGCGTGCCAGGCTCCTCTAGGGCCGTGGCCCGCAGGACGACACCGCGTCGCGCGTCTGCATCTTCGCGGGTGGCCACGCCGGCAAAGCGCACCAGGTAGCGCCCCTGGTGTGGCCGCGACGCCTCGACGAGGAGCGGGCCGTCGTCGGTTTCGAGCTCCGTGCCCGGCGCGAGGCGCTCCTCGCGGTCGGTCCACAGCTCGACCACCAGCTCGCCGGCGAGCCCGTGGGGCTTCACGACACGGCCCACCTCGACGAGCATCGACAAGACCCCGGGGAGAGCGACGACCTCAGTCGTCGACGATGTCGACCGCCGTCTGCACGCCTTCGCGCGCGCCGGCAACGCCGACCAGAGTGCGGATCGCCTGCGCCGTGCGGCCGCGCCGGCCGATCACTCTTCCCATGTCCTGGGGCGCGACGTGAAGGCGCAGGACGGTCGAGCCACGGCGTTCTTCCTTGCGGATCACAACGGCGTCAGGGTCGTCGCTCATCGCTCGGGCGATGTACTCCAAGACAGCCACCGACAGCTGACCATCCGCAGTGGCACTGGGCACCTCGGCGGCACGACGGCCCCTCGTCGCCACTACCGTGTTCACGTCTCCCGGCTCATAGCCGGTGCCCGCGAGCGTGTTCACGTCTCCCGGCTCATACTCGTCGTCCAGCTCGTCGTCCACCTCGTCGTCCAGCTCGTCGTCGACCTCGTCCAGCTCGTCGTCGACCTCGTCCAGCTCGTCGTCGTCCAGCTCGTCGTCGTCCAGCTCGTCGTCGACCTCGTCGACCTCGTCCAGATCGTCGAAGGTCTCGTCCACGTCGTCGCTCACGCCCTCAGTCCCGTCTCGCCCGTGCCCGTGGCCGTCACGCTTCGGTGGCCTCAGCAGGTGCCGCTGCGATCTCCCCGCCAGCTGGTGGCGCGGAGGCGGCATCCCCGCCAACCGGTGGCGCGGATGCGGTCTGCGGTGCCGCCTCTGCAATGTGATCACCGTTCCTCAGACGGTCGAAGGTGCCCGAGCTTCGCAGCAGGCGCTCGACGCGCTCAGTCGGCTTGGCGCCTTGGCGTAGCCAGCGCAGCGCCTTGTCGTGATCGATCGTCACGATGGCCGCGTCGTCGGCACGAGAGCTTCCCCGGGGCGCGTACGTGCCGACCACTTCGAGGAACCGCCCATCCCGAGGGGACCTGCTGTCTGCCGCCACGACGCGGTAGGTCGGCTGCTTCTTCTTTCCCATCCGCACAAGGCGGAGCTTCACTGCCACGAGTCTGCTTCCTCCGTCATCTGGGCTTCGGTCCTCGGCTTGCGCCCGTTCGGGCCACATTCTCGCAGGTCTCGAGGGCCCCGCGTCCACACGGCTCAGTCAACGCCCCTTGGGTGGGGTGACCCTACCGCCCTTCTTCTTCTTCCCCTTGGCGCCGCGGGCCGCCTTGCCGGTACCAGCTCCTTGACCCTGCCGCCCGCCAGAGGTCACGGTGTCGAGCGATGGCAACGACTGTCCACCGCCGATGAGGGACGAGAGGCCGCCGTCCGCGCCCCCCCCTTCGCTCATCGCGCGCAAGGCGGCCAGCTGCTTGCGGCTGCCGAGCAGGCCACCCAGCCCGCCCATGCCGCCCATGCCGGCAAGGCCGGGCATTCCTGGCATGCCCGAGCCGTTCGCCATCCCCTTCACCAGCTTCTGCATGTCGCGGTGCTGCTTCAAGAGCTGGTTCACGTCCTGGGTGGCGGTGCCGCTCCCCCTCGCGATGCGGACGCGACGCGAGCCGTCGATGATCGACGGTTCAGCGCGCTCGGCGGGGGTCATCGATCGCATGATGGCCTCGACGCGGGCGATCTCCCGGTCGTCGATCTGGCTCGCCGCCTGGCGGAGCTCTTTGGACATCCCGGGCATGAGCTTCATGACGCCGCCCAAAGAGCCCAGCTTCTTCACTTGCTGGAGCTGGTCCAAGAAGTCATCGAGGGTGAACCGGCCCTCCATGAGCCGCCCGGCCGACTTGGCAACCACCTCTTTGTCCATGGAGCGCTCGGCCTGTTCGATCAGACTGAGCACGTCGCCCATGCCCAGGATCCGATCCGCCATGCGATCCGGGTGGAACAGGTCGAAGTCGCCGAGCTTCTCGCCGGTCGACGCGAACACGATCGGCCGACCGACGACGCCCTTCACCGAGAGGGCCGCACCACCGCGCGCGTCCCCGTCGAGCTTGGTCAGGATGACGCCATCGAGCGCAAGGGTCTCGTGGAAGGCTCGTGCGGTTGCCACCGCGTCCTGGCCGATCATCGCGTCGATCACGAGGAACGTGTAGTCCGGCGACAGTACGCCCGAGACCCGGCGCACCTCGTCCATGAGCTCTTCGTCGATGGCCAGCCGGCCTGCGGTGTCCACGATCAGGATGTCACGACCGAGTCGCCGAGCTTCTTCGAGACCGGCACGTGCGACCTCGATGGGATCGGTCGGCGCGCTGAACACCGTCACCCCGACCTGTTGGCCGAGCACGCGCAGCTGTTCGACCGCCGCGGGGCGCTGCAGGTCGGCGCCGACCAGTAGCGGATTCCTGCCCTGTTGCTTCCACCAGCGCGCGAGCTTGGCGGCGGTGGTGGTCTTGCCCGAACCCTGCAGGCCGGCGAGCAGCACGACGGTCGGCGGGCGCGACGCGTAGTTCAGCTTCAGCGACTCTCCGCCGAGTACCTCCACGAGCTCCTCGTGGACCGCCTTGACAACCTGCTGGCCCGGCGAGAGCGACTTGGAAAGCGCCTCGCCGGTGCAACGTTGGCGGATGCCGTCGACGAACGCGCGGACCACGCTGATCTCGACGTCGGCCTCGAGCAGTGCCACACGGATCTCGCGCAGTGCCGCGTCGAGGTCCTCATCGGTGAGGCGCCCCCGGCTGCGGAGGCGTCCGGTGATCCGCTCGAGGCGGTCGGAAAGGGCGTCGAACATGAGACGTCCAGGCTACCGGACCGCTGCGCCCGGGCTCCCGCGAGCACATATCGCGCGACCGCGAGGTCGCGAGCTCACGCGAGGAGAGCGTCGACGAAGTCGACGGGCCGGAACGGCACGAGGTCGTCCGGGCCTTCGCCCAGGCCCACCAGCTTGACGGGCAGGCCAAGCTCCCGCTGGATGGCGACGACGATACCGCCCTTGGCCGTCCCGTCGAGCTTGGTGAGCACCACGCCGGTCACCGCGACGGCTTCAGTGAACTGACGAGCTTGGGTAACGCCGTTCTGCCCGGTCGTGGCATCGAGCACGAGCAGCACTTCGGTGACACGCCCCGGGGGGCGGTCCGCGACTCGCCGAATCTTCTTCAGCTCCTCCACGAGGTTCACCTTGGTGTGCAGCCTCCCAGCGGTGTCGGCCAGGACGAGCCGCTGACCGCGCGCGCCAGCACGCTGGACGGCGTCGAAGACGACCGCGCTCGGATCGCCGCCCTCCGCGCCCCGCACGACCTCGGTTCCGGCCCGCTCCGCCCAAGTGGTCAGCTGTTCAGCGGCTGCGGCGCGGAACGTGTCCCCGGCCGCGAGCAGGACCTGGCGACCCGCTGCCGCCTGCTGACGCGCGACCTTGCCGATCGTCGTGGTCTTTCCGACGCCGTTGACCCCCACGAAGAGCCAGACGTTCACCACGTCCGGATCGTCGTCGAAGCGGAGCTCTCGCCCGACAGGCTCCGCCTCGTCATGCCCAGTCCCTGGCGCAGTTGCCGGGTGGTCGCCATCGTGCCTCTCCGTGGCTGAGTCCCAGCGCCGTCCGGCCTCGAGGAGATCGACGAGGTCGGCACGCAACGCGTCGACGAGGGCGTCGCCGTTCGCGATCTCCTTCGCTGCCACCCGTCGACGCAGATCTCCGAGCAGCGCGTCGGTCGTGGCAACTCCGACATCTGCACGCAACAACGTTTCTTCGAGGTCGTCCCACGCGCTCGGCTCGACGCCATGGCCCCGAAGGGACCGAAGCCCAGCGAAGATGCCGCGCGACCGGCCGAGTCGGGATCGGTACGACGGCGCCTCGACCGGTGCGGGAGTCGCCACGGACCCGGAGGGTTCGGCGGCCTCGCGCGGCGCGGCGGGCGGTGCCTCGCCGACTGGCACAGGGGGGGCAGTGGGTGCCGGCGGCGCGGATGGCTGGACGGGTGTGGCCGGCGGTCGCCGCGGCCATGTGCGCGGTGGCCTACCGGGGGCGGGACGAGTGCCGGTCTCGGGTGCCGGGCCGGCACCACGCGCACGACGCTGGCCGGTCACAATGCTGATGCCGCCCATCACGAGCGCGGAGAAGGCAACGACGGCCAGCACGATCCACAGGTCGACCATGGACGGCCGAGCCTACCGGCGCGCGACGTAGAGGGCGCGGTGGCTCAGGCCACTGGCGCGGTGTCGGTGCGCGCCTTCTGGCTGACGACCTGCGAGGAACCGCCTGGCGCCATGGTGACGCCGTAGAGGGCATCGGCCGCTTCCATCGTGCGCTTCTGGTGGCTCACGATGATGAGCTGCGCCTCGTGGCGGAACTCGCGCACCAAGGCGAGGAACCGGTGCAGGTTCACGTCGTCAAGGGCCGCCTCGACCTCGTCCATGAGGTAGAAGGGCGATGGCCGACTGCGGAACACGGAGAAGAGGAACGCGAGGGCCGCCATCGATCGCTCACCCCCCGAGAGCAGCGACACACGCCGCACGTTCCTGCCCGCTGGACGCACCTCGATATCCACCCCCGTGCGCAGCAAGTCAGCTGGCTCGGTGAGCGTCAGGCGGCCCGTCCCCCCGGGGAACAGTCCGGCGACGAGCGTCGAGAAGTGCTCGTTGGCGTCGGCCATGGCAGCGGCGAACTGCTCGGCGATCTCGTGGTCGAGCTGCCGCGCGACGTCGTGGAGCTGCCGACGCGCGGCGCGCACGTCCTCCATCTGCGTGTCGAGCGCTCGGTGGCGCTCTTCGAGGGCGGAGAGCTCGTCGAGCGCGAGCGGGTTCACGGGCCCCAGCGACGAGAGGCGCTGTGCGAGCGCGGCAGCGTGCGCGTGTGCGCTGACACCTTCTGGCAGCTCGGGAACCGGTGCCGCCTGTGCGTCGATGGGTGAGATACCGAGCTCGGTGGTGACGGTCTCCTCGAGCGCCTCGGCGCGCAGGGAGGTCTCTGCTACCTCCCGATCGCAGAGCCGCGCTCGGTCACGTACCTGTCCCTGGCGTCGCTCGATCGCGGCTCGCTCTGCACGGATCGAGTCCATCCGTGCAGAGCCAGCACGCACCTGCTCGGTCTGGCGGGCGTATGCCGCGCGTAGGGACGCGAACACCGCTTCGAGACGGCGACTCTCGACTTCGACCACCGCACGAAGACGCTCGAGGGCCGTACCGTCGGACTCCAGGCGACGCCGGCGAGCGGCAGCGGCCTCGCGTTCTTCAGCATGTCCGGCGAGGCGGCGCTCGACCTCGGACTGGCGGGCAAGCAGCACACGGCGTCGGGCAGAGAGGCTGGCTTCGCGTACCTCGAGCGCGTGACGGGCCGTCGCGAGCTCGCGCCGGCGTGCCGCCAACCCCTCCGCCTCCCCCGCCCGCGTGGTCGCTCGCGAGGCTGCCGCCTCGGCGGCGGCTTCGGCCCGCGGCAGCGAGGCCTCGAGCGCCTCGAGCGTCGTCTCGGCATCTTCGAGGCGCGCTGCAACCTCGTCCCGCTCGCGTCGACCTTCCTCCAAGAGCTCGGCAACCCGGTCCCGCTCTTCGCTCGCGCGCCGCAGCTCGGCGGCAGCTGCAGCACGCGCTGCGTCGTTGCCCGCGAGCGCTCGCCCGGCATCACCGACGCTTTTGGTCGCGACATCGAGCGCCTGGCGTGCAGCACGCGCCGCGGCACCTGACTCTTCTGCGCGTGCCGCGGCCTCGACCGCTCGACGTTCGGCATCCTCCACCGCTGCGGCGGTGACGACGCCCTTGGAGGAGCGGATGCGCCACCCGGAGTCGGCGAAGCGATCGCCACTGGTCGTCACGACGACGAGGTCCGGACGATCGAGGGCGACGTCGAGCGCCGCCTCCCAGCTGTCGACGCGCACCGACCTGCCCACCAGCGCATCGAGCACCTCGTCGATCTCGGCAGCCACCGAAGGACGGCGCCGCACGTGGTCCCGGAGCGGCTCGGCACCCGAAGGCAGCGCGAGCGGCGCGTCCTCTCGACCCCGGCGTCCTGCTGCGAGCAGCGCGCCGGTCGCGCCTTGGCGGTGGAGGCGGTCGAGTGCTTCATGCGCCGCTACGCGCCCCGAGACGACCACCGCGGCCATCGAGGCACCTGCCGCTGCGTCGAACGCCGCCTCCCATCCCGCGTCGATCTCGATGATGTCGGCGAGAGCGCCGATGACGCCGTCGACATCGGAGAGGATCTCGCGCCCGCCCGCTCCCTCCAGGTCGCGCAGGGCGCGAGCGAGTGCCTCGGCGCGGGCGGCGCTGCGGTGCCGCTCCTGGTCGGCGACTCGGACGGCCTGCTCCGCCGCGTCGGCCCGCTCGCGTGCCGTTGCGAGCGCCCTCTCTGCGCCAGCAGCGGCATCAGCGAGGCGTGCCGCCTCCTCTTCCAGCGCGCCGCGGCGGGCAGTGAGCTCTTCGATCGCGCCCGCGGTCGCCGCCAGACGCTCGGCGACCGACGCGAGGCGGCCGTCGACCGCGACAAGGGCCCGCCGGTGATGGGTCATCGCGCTGCGCTGGAGCTCCACACGGCGCCGCAGGTCGTCGAGTGCCCGCAGCTCTTCCTGCTCGCCGGCGCCATCGCCCCACCGGGCGCGGAAGGACTCCTCCGCCGCTTCGAGGTCCTGGGCGAGGACGTCCAGGGAGGCGCGCTCAGGACCGAGCGCCGCTTCTTCATGGGTCGCGGACTCGAGCTCCGCGGCGAGCCGAGACGCTTCGGCCTCCAGGGTCGACACGACATCCACGTCGGCGGCAGCGTCCAGGGCCGCGGCGAGGGCGCGCGCCCGCTCGCGCAAGACGTTCGCCGTGCCCCGCGCCCGCTCTACGAGCGCCTGCACCTGGCCCAAGGCCGCCGCGAGGTCCTCCTCGCGGTTCGCCGAGAGCTCCGCAGCGGTGGTGGCGGCCTGGGCATCCAGCGACTCGAGTGCCTCGTGGAGCGACCGCTCCTCTTCGACGAGCGCTGCGAGATCCTCGGCGGCTTTGGCACGCCGAGCGGCAAGCTCGGCAAGCTCGGTGCCCACCAGATGGATGCGCACGGCGCGCAGCTCGGCGGAGATGGTCGCGTGCGATCGGGCGGCCGCAGCCTGGCGCTCCAGCGGGCGGATCTGCCTGCGCAGCTCCCGCACGAGATCGCCGAGGCGCTCGAGGTTCTCCTGGGTCGCCTCGAGGCGCCGCTCCGCGCGCTCCCGCCGACGCCGGTGCTTGAGCACTCCGGCCGCCTCTTCGATGAGGGCGCGGCGGTCTTCGGGGCGCGCCGTCAGCACCGTGTCGAGCTGGTTCTGGCCGATGATCATGTGCTGCTGGCGCCCGACACCCGAGTCGCTCAAGAGATCCTGGATGTCGAGCAGCCGGCACGCGGTGCCATTGATGGCGTACTCGCTGTCACCCGAGCGAAACAGGGTCCTCGTGATCGTCACCTCGGCCATGCCGACCGGCAGCTTCCCCGAGCTGTTGTCGATCGTCAGGGATACTTCCGCCCGACCGAGTGCCGGTCGGCTGCTCGTTCCCGCGAAGATGACATCCTCCATTTTCTGCGAGCGCAGCGAGCGCGGTCCTTGGGCGCCCAGCACCCAGGTCACCGCATCGACCACGTTGGACTTGCCACTGCCGTTCGGACCGACCACGACAGTGATCCCTGGCTCGAACTCGAGCACGGTCGGGTCCGCGAACGACTTGAACCCCTTCATGCTGAGTGACTTGAGGAACATCGGCCGCCGACCATACCAACGCTTCGGCGCCCTTCCCGTGACAGTCGCAGGGCCCCACGCGCGGCTGGCATGGCAGGGTCGAAAAGACCGTCACGTGCGACGAATGGCGGGCTGTCCCAGCGGACGGGTGCGGGCGCGCGACACCTGTGCCCATCTCCGGCCCTTCGCCTGCGCATGGCCGGCGATGGAGACTGCGTCGGCCCTGTCCGGGGCGAACGGCGCACGGGCAGCGTCGACGGCCGAAGTGCCGCGCGCACAGCCCTTTTTGGACGGGCCTTGGTTGTTCAAACCTGGCAGTGCTCGCAGTAGTACGTCGAGCGCCCCGATGCCTTGGTCCGCACGATCGGGTTCCGGCACCTGCGGCACGGCTCGCCCTCGCGGTCGTAGACCTGGTGACTGCCCTGGTAGTCGCCCGCCTCCCCGAAGAGGTCACGGTACTGCTCGTCGACAAGCGTCGAACCACGGTGCTTGATCGCGTCAGAGAGCGTCTCAACCATCGCTCGGTAGAGTCGCCGGACCTCGGTCGCGGTCAGTCCGGACGCCGGACGGTCGTAGCGCAGCCCCGCGCTGAAGAGGATCTCGTCCGAGTAGAGGTTCCCGATGCCAGACACGAACTCTTGGTCCATGAGCAGCGCCTTGAGGCCGGTACGGTGCTGGCGGAGCAGAACCCCGAAGCGGTCCCAGCTCATCATGTCCTCGATGGGGTCGAATCCGAGGTGGGCGAGCTCGGGCACTTGGCGACGCAGCGCGGCACCGTCGCCCGTCGCCATGCCGACGGGCAGCGACGAGCCATTGGTCGAGGCGGGCGGTTGCGGCGAAGAGACGAACATCTCCCCGAAGGTGCGCGGGTCGACGTAGCGGAGCTCGCCGCCCTGGGTGAAGGTGATCACGACGTGGGTGTGCTTGGGTTTGGGCTCCTTCGGGCTCTTGACGCGCAGCAGCTGGCCGCTCATGCCCAGGTGGATGACCAAGGTGTCCTTGTTGTCCAAGGAGACGAGCAGGTACTTGCCGAGGCGGCCCACGGCCTTCAACGTTCGACCTTCGAGCAGGCCCCGGAAGTGCTTGGCGCTCGGGTGACGTCTGACGGAACGTCCATTGAAGACCGAGACGGTCTTCACCTTCTTGCCGACGACCTCCTTCGCGAGGTCCTGGCGGAGGGTCTCGACCTCGGGAAGCTCAGGCACGTCGGATCTCCGAGAGGGCGTGGCGGGCGGCGTCCTGCTCCGCGTCCTTCTTGGTCCCGCCGGTCCCGCTCCCCCGCTCCACGCCGTTGACGAACACGGTGGCCTCGAACTGGCGGTCGTGGTCGGGGCCGGTCCCCACCACCACGTAGCGCGGGATCCCCTCGCCGTGGCGGACAGCGAGCTCCTGGAGCAGTCCTTTTTGGTCGAAGTCGTCGGGCTCCGCCGCAGCTCGTTCGATCCGCGGCAAGAGAAACCGCAGGACGAGTTGCTCGGCAGCGCTCCACCCCGCGTCCAAGTACAGGGCGCCGATGACCGCCTCGAAGGCGTCCGCGAGGATCGATGGCTTGGTGCGCCCTCCCGAGGCCTCCTCCCCCTTGCCGAGCAGGATCGCACTGCCGATGTCGAGCTCGTCGGCGACCTCGGCGAGCACCCGGGCGTTCACCACCGCCGCTCGTACCTTGGCAAGCTCCCCCTCGGGCATCTCAGGGAAGCGCCGATAACAGTGCTCTGCGACGACCAGGCCGAGGACGGCGTCCCCCAGGAACTCCAGCCGTTCGTTCGATGGCTGGCCACCCTGCTCGGCGCACCAGCTGCGATGCGAGAGCGCCTGTTGGAGCAGTGCGGGGGTGGCAAGCTCGTGACCGAGGCGTTCCGCGAGCCTCGATGCTCCGTCGCTGGATCCTGCCACGTGCCTCCGGTCAGGCCGCCCCGAGCTTGGCGACGACATAGTCGACGGCGTCACGGACGGTACGCAGATCCTCCAGGTCCTCGTCGTCGATCCGAAACCCCACCGTCCGCTCACCCAGCTCCTCCTCGAGCGCTTCGACCAGTTCGATGAGGGCAAGGGAGTCGGCGTCGAGGTCCTCGGAGAACGATGACCCCTCACTGATGCGCCCGGGGTCGGTCTCGAGGATGTCCGCCAATTGGTCGCGGATCAGCTCGAACACCGCCTGGCGGTCGAGTGGCGCTTGCTCGATGTGGGTCTCTGCAGGCACGCGGGCTCCTGGGCTCAAAGGGCCGGCAACGAACCCCGGTGTTGCCGGCAACGAACCCCGATGTTACAGGGTCACAGGGTGCACCCTGGGCCGCAGTGCCACTGCCAGGGCTGCTCGGCAGCACATCGGGGGCTGCCCGGTGGGACATCGCAACGGGCAGGCCTCGGAGAGCCACGACGACCGGGCCCGTCGTCGGCCACGGCACCTCAGCCGGGCTTCACCGCCTCGGCCAAGCGGTCTACCAAGCCGCCCTCGGCAAGCTCGTGGGCGACCCGCACGGCGTTGAGGATCGCAGTGGCGCTCGAAGAGCCGTGGCTGATCACGCACACCCCGTCGACGCCGAGCAGCATGGCGCCCCCGGTGTTCTCGGGATCGAGCTCGGCGGCGACGGGGAGGAGATGGGGCACCAGGACCTCGGCGGCGGCCTTGGTGGCATCGTCGGTCGAGAACACCGAGAAAAGGGTGTCCACGATGAACCGGAGCGACCCCTCGAGGGCCTTCAGGGTGACGTTGCCGGTGAAGCCGTCGGTCACGACGACGTCCGCGGTGGCTGGCATGAGGTCGCGGCCCTCGACGTTGCCGACGAACCGCACGCCGGCCCCTGCGGCGAGGATCGCGTGCGCCTCCTTCACGAGGGGCGTGCCCTTGGTCGGCTCCTCACCGATGGAGAGCAGCGCCACCGACGGATCCCGCACGCCATAGCGGGACGACGCATAGGCGACACCCATCTGGGCGAACTGGACGAGCATGGCGCTCGTGCACTCGGCATTCGCCCCCGCGTCGACGAGGACGGCCGGCGCGCGGCCGAGACGAGGCAGTGGGGTGGCGATGCAGGGGCGAGCGACACCGGGGAGCCGCCCCATGCGCAGAAGCGCCGAGGCCATCGTCGCACCCGTGTTCCCGGCGCTCACCATGGCACTGGCCGCGCCGTCACGTACGAGCTCCGCGGCGCGAACGAGCGACGAGTCCTTCTTACGGCGCACGCCCTGCGCGGCGTCTTCACCCATCTCGATGACCTCGCTCGCCGCGACGACCTCGAGGTCACCGGTCTCGCCGAGCGCTGTGGGTCGGCCCACCAAGACGACGTCGATCCCCTCTTCACCAGCGCGGCGCGCGCCGGCCACGATCTCACCGGGCGCCTTGTCGCCGCCCATCGCGTCCAACGCGACCGGCAGACTGCCCGAAAGCCGGGGGGCCCGCGCGCCACGAGGGGGGCGTCCCCGGGGCATCTCAGTCGACCTCGACCGCCTGGCGTCCCTTGTACCAACCGCAGTTCGGGCAGACGACGTGCGGCAGCTTCGCCTGGTGACAGTGGGGGCAGAGGCTGCGCGGCGGCGCCTCGAGCCGCCAGTTCGCGGCGCGGCGGCTCCGCCCCTTGGACTTGGATGTCTTCTTCTTCGGGACGGCCATCGTCAGTTGCGCTCCAGATCCGTGCCGGCAACCGCCGGCGAGTCGGTGGCCCGGGGGCTCCCCCGTACCAGTGCCCCGGGAATACGCCGGGGTGTGCCACCGGCCGACAGCGGGCTAGGGGGCCGACCGGAGCACATCGAGGTTAGCCCACCTGGGATCGCGTGGCGTCTCGCACTGGCATTCCTCCTCGTTGCGGTCGACGCCGCAGTGGGGACAGAGCCCCTTGCAGTCCTCCTGGCACAGCGGCGCCAGGGGGAGCTCGAGGACGACAGCGTCCCGGACCATCGGCCCGAGGTCCAAGACGTCGTCGTGGATCGGATAGGCCTCGTCGTCCTCGGGGTCGCCGTAGCTGGCAGACGGCTCGGTGAACCGCTCTCTCACGGCGATCCGCAGCATGCCGTCGACCGGCTTGGCGCACCGTCTGCACAGGCCCTGCCACGGCGCGGCGACCGTCCCGGTCACCATCACGCCTCCGGAGAACGACTCGAGCGAGACCTCGCAGATCGCCTCGGCGCCGTCAGGCACCGTACTGTCCGCCGAGGACCTCGGCGCGATGACGTGCTCGGGGTCCACCGGTCCGGTGCGCACCTCGTGCCAACGGGTGCCGAGCACCCTGCGGAGCTTGGCCACGTGCACCACGAAGGAGTCCACCTGTACCTCCTTTCCCGCCGAACCGGTCGGCGTCCCGCTTGCGCTATGCGAGGTCCTGATCGAAGAAGCCTGGCTCGTCACCCTCCTCCGCCGGTTTGACCTCGACGACCGGCGGCGGCGCCGTCGCCTGGAGCTTTTCGCGCCCTGCCCGCACCGTGCGGGTGATCCGGTCCAGCACGATCTCCATCCCCGCGAGCTTCTGGTCGCAGTAGTCCTCCGCCTCGTGGCGAAGCCGGCGAGCTTCGTCGTTGGCGTCGTCCAAGATGCGCTGGGCAACGAGGTTCGCCTGCCGAACGACCTCCGATCGCGACACCATGTGCTCGGCCTGAGCCCGGACGTCGGCGAGAAGCGCCTCGGCCTCGCGCGCCCGGTCGGCCAGGAACTCCTCTTTCTCCCGCAAGAGCCAGCGCGCCTCGCGCAGCTCGCCGGGCAGGCGGTCCAACGCCGCGCTGAGCACTTCGACGAGCTCCTCGCGAGAGACGAGGACCGAGGCGGAGAGCGGCATGGCCTTGGCCGCGTTCACCGTGTCGATCGCTCGGCGGATGAGCCCCTCGGCCGTCGGCGCCGCGTCAGGCGCCTCGGCCGACAGGTCGTCACCGGGTACGTCTTCGAACAGATCCATCACGATTCTACCGGTCCACTTCCGCGTCGGGGCCCGCTGCGTCGGCGCCGGCTGCGTCGGGAACGTCGAGGTCGCTCTCGGCGCCGGACTCACGGGCGAACCGCCGCTCGAGGTGGGCAGCGACCGGCTTCGGCACGAACGCGGAGACGTCCCCGCCGTAGCGCGCGACCTCTCGCAACAGCCGCGAAGCGATGAACGAGTACTGCGAGCTCGTCGGGATGAAGACCGTCTCGACACCCGACAGCTGGCGGTTCATCTGGGCCATCTGCAGCTCGTTCTCGAAGTCCGACACCGCCCGGAGCCCCTTCACGATCGCCGTCGCGCCGACATCGCGTGCAACATTGACCACAAGGGTCGAGACGCCGACGATGCGAACCCGCTCGAGATGCGCGAGTGACTCCTCGAGCATCTCGTGGCGCTCGGAGAGCGAGAAGAGCGGCTCGCTCTTCTGGGGGTTGCGCAACGCGGCGACCACGACTTCGTCGAAAAGACGAGTGGCGCGCTCGGCAACCTCGAGGTGGCCGTTGTGAAACGGGTCGAAGGACCCGGGGAAGAGCGCGACGCTCACGATGGAGCCGTTCTGGCACGGGCCACGGTCACGAGCGTACCGCCGTAGCGGCGCTCCCTCGCGACCATCCAGCCCTCGGGGAGCACGACGGGGTGCGACGACTCGAGCACAGCCACGTTCGCGTGGAGCAGCTCGAGCAGCGTCTGCCAGTCGCAGAAGGCATAAGGGGGGTCGCACAGCGCCAAGTCGACCTGCGGGGCGCGGCCGAGCCAGCCCGGCAGGGCGGCCCGCACGAGCGTGGCGTTGGCGGACGCCAGCCCGGTCGCCTTCAGGTTCGTCTCCACGGCGGCGAGGGCCGCGGGATCGTGATCGACGAAGACGACCGACGCCGCGCCCCGCGAGAGCGACTCGAGCCCGAGCGCCCCGCTCCCGCAGTACAGGTCGAGCACGGACGCGCCCTCGACCCCACCCATCGACCCGAGCACGTCGAAGATCGCCTCGCGCACCCGGTCGGCGGTCGGCCGGACGGTGCCGGGGAGGCGGGCCGGGAGCCGACGCCCCCGGCTCGAGCCGGCGATGACGCGCACGTCGCCA
>JAJZKA010000131.1 GCA_021809805.1 Actinomycetes bacterium | reverse complement strand
GTGCCGAGTTCGCACCCACTCAGCGAGAAGCCGACGAGCCCCCGGGCCTTCGCGAAGGAGAAGTCCTTCACATGGAGATTGACCACGTGCCCGGCGACCTGGTCGATCGTCTCGCGCGGGTGCTCGAGGCGCGCCACGGTGTTCGCCGGGTCGAGGCAGATGCCAACGGCCGGATCGTCGACGCCTTCAACGACCCGGACCAGATCACTCGTCATCTCATAGGTCTCAAGGCCGATCTTCACCTCAGCCGCTGCATTTCTCGGCGCGATGGCGGGCCGCGAGGCGGGCGAGGGCTTCAGGCGCACCTCGGCCGCCGGGACCCCGCTGCGCGCGGTCAGATCGCAAATCGCCGCGCACCGGCGGTGGCCTTGCTCAGCGAGCGGGGGCGTCGGGCCCGAGCGGGTCCTCGAGTGCCCCTACGGACTCCTCGATCTCCTCACCGAGCGGCGGGCCGTCGGGACTGAAGCGGCCCGAATGGTCCTTGCGGTAAGGGTAGAAGCGACCATCTCGACCGAGACGAAGCTGACGCTCGTGTCTTGTCAGCCGGTTGTGGCGAGCGACCGCTCCGGGCAGGAGCCGCCTGCCGACCTCGAGCGCGCGGGGATCAGGATCCCACGACTCGCTCAAGGTGCCGAGGCCCTCAGCACCGCCGTCTCGCCAGGCCCGTCCGCGCATCGCGAGCTCGCGCACCGCCAGGCCGGCGCGTCGCGCCAGGTCCTCGAGGGCCTCTCCATCACCTGGCGCATCGCCGCTCCCCACAAGGCGCGCGGCGCGTCGGGCGAGGTCTTGTTCGAGGCTGAGCAAGAGCCCGTGATCTCCGGCGCCGCGCGCCAGCAACAGCGCCCGCTCGGCGGCGTCCGCCGCAAGGCTGCGTAAAGAGGCGACGTCCAAACCGGTGCCAGGCGGCGGATCCGCCGCGAGCACGGTCGGCCGCAGCGCGCGGCGCGGCAACGCCGGCAGCGACGGCAATGCGGCAGGAGTGCGCGCCCAGGCGTCGCGCGCGACCACACCCGCATCGGCGCTCGGCTCGGCGCCGAGCGCGTCAGCCGTTCGCGGGCTCACGCTGTCACCTCGGCGGGCGCGCAAGGCGGCGAGCACCTCCTCGCGGGTGCGGCCGCGGAGCAACAGCACCGTGAACGGATCGGCGTCGAGGACATCGGCGATGAGGTAGCAGACGGCAGCCGCGTGCTTACAGGGATCGGCCCAATCCGGGCACGAGCAGCGGGGTTGGAGCTCGCCGGCTCCCGGCAACAGATCGAGGCCCACTGAGGCCACGTCGTCGGCGATAGCGGAGGGCAGCTCGCCCTCCAGCAGTGCAGCCGTGTGACCGATCTCAGCCGAAAGGGCGTCGAGCACGCGCTCCCACTCGGCCGGAGCGAACGGGCGGACGCGGACCTTGACCTTGTAGGGCGAGCGTCGGCTTCCTTGCACCTCGGCCAGCACCTCGCCAGGAGCGACGCTGAGCGCGCCGACCGCGCCGCTGCGGGCATAGGTCCGACCGCGCGGCAGGCGGTTCGGATCAAGGCGCGCCCGTTGCTCGAGTGCGTCGATCCAGGCCGCCCCCCACCAGGACTCGCCAAAGCCGCGTCGGCTCCCCGGGCGGCGGGGCGGGGCTCCTCGCCCGCTCCCGCCCGAGCCGGTGGTGCCGACGCGATCCGCCGGACTCACCGTGCGCTCCCAAGTTGCACGAGATCGGCGAGCTCCTCGTCGCTCAGCTGGCCGAGGAACGCCTCGCCCCCGCCGACGACCGCCTCCGCGAGGGAGCGCTTGTTTTCGATCAGCGAGGCAATGCGGTCCTCCAAGGTTCCCTCGGCGATCAAGCGATGGACCTGGACGAGGCGCTCCTGGCCGATGCGATGCGCCCGGTCGGTCGCCTGATCCTCGACGGCGGGGTTCCACCACCGGTCGAAGTGCACGACGTGGGTGGCCCGCGTCAGGTTGAGGCCGACCCCCCCGGCCTTCAGCGAAAGGAGGAGCACCGGCGCCTTCCGAGCCTGGAAGTCCGAGACGATCTCGCTGCGGCGCTTGACGGCGAGGCCGCCATGGAAGAGCAGGCTCGGCACCCCGAGCTCAGAAAGGCGCGCCTCGATGAGCGCGAGGCACTCGACGAACTGGCTGAAGACGAGGACGGACTCACCCCCCGCCGCGATCACGTCGATGAGCTCTTCGAGCGCGGCGAGCTTGCCCGAGCGGCCAGCGAGCGGACCGCGCTGATGCAGGTATTGCGCGGGGTGGTTGCAGATCTGCTTCAAGACCGTGAGCATGCGCAACACGAGGCCCTGGCGCGCGATGCCGTCCTTGTTGCGGATCGCCGCGAGTGCCTCGCGCACCTCGGCCTCATACAAGGTGACCTGCTCGCTCGTGAGGGGAACCGGGACGTCGCTGACGATGCGTTCGGGGAGGTCCGGCGCGACCTCGGGGTCGGTCTTTTTGCGGCGCAGCACGAAGGGCATCACCGTCTTGGCCAGCCGCTCGATCACGACCGGGTCGCGCTCGCGCTCGATTGGCGTGGCGACCGTGCGCACGAAGCGCTCGAAGGGCCCGAGGAGCCCGGGTGTCGTCCAGTCCAGGATCGACCACAGCTCGCTCAGGCGGTTCTCGACCGGCGTCCCGCTCAGTGCGAGTCGCACCGGACCACCGATGCTGCGCAGCGCCCGCGCCGTTGCGGTGGCGGGGTTCTTCGCGTGCTGGGCCTCATCGGCGACCACGAGGG
This sequence comes from Actinomycetes bacterium, assembly GCA_021809805.1. Classification (GTDB taxonomy): domain Bacteria; phylum Actinomycetota; class Acidimicrobiia; order Acidimicrobiales; family Bog-793; genus JAKABX01. The sequence continues at coordinate 7,989 of JAJZKA010000131.1, read as the reverse complement.
CAAAGCCGGCCCCGGCGAGTGCCTCGGCGTCGCGCCGGGCAACGCCGTAGCTCGTGACGACGATCTCGCCCGCAGCAAGGTCCTCGAGGTCGCGCGCGCTCCCGTGATGGCGGCGCACCACGGTGCTCGGTGCGAAGCGCTGCACCTCGCGCTCCCAGTTGCTGAGCAGCGAGGTCGGACAGATCACGAGCGTCGGCCCGACGCCCTTGGCCACGCGATGCAGATGCAGCGCGATCACCTGCAGCGTCTTTCCGAGCCCCATGTCGTCGGCGAGGCACCCGCCGAGCCCCGCTGCGCACATCGCGTCCAACCAGGCGACCCCGCGGGCTTGGTAGGGACGCAGCGCAACGTCGCTCGCGAGCCCGGCCGGGGCGCCAAGTTCGCCCGGCGCCGCGCCAAGCGCGCGCAACCGCTCGGCGAGCGCGCCGAGCGGGCCTTCGGTGACGACGGGCACCGCCTCGCCCTCGACGTCGATCGTCCCCGCCAGCAGGCTGCCGAGCGCCTCGGCGGCGCTCAGACGCCGGCGGCGCGAGCGCAGGCGCTCGATCAGCGCGGGATCAACGGCGACGAAGCGCCCACGGAGGCGGACCAGGCGCCGCTTGGCCTCAGCGAGCTGGTCGATCTCCTCCTCCGTGAGCTGCTCGCCGCCCAAGGTGGCCTGCCAGGTGAATTCGACGAGGTCCTCGAGGCCGAACCCGGCCTCGGTCACGACGCCCGGGGCGGCAACGACTGCGGCGCGCAGCACGATGTCCCCAGCGAGGATTTCTGCCGGCCACAACAGCGCGATGCCCGTTCCTTCGAAGAGGCTCGCACCATCGCTCAACAGCTCGCCGAGCCGCTCCTCGTCGAGTTCGAGCTGCGTCGGCGCCCGCTCGTGCAAGAGCGTCTCGAGCGGCGGCCAGGCCCGCGCCCCGCGGCGCAGCGCGCGCAGCAGGTCGACTTCGGCATCCTCGCCAAAGCGAGCGACGACCGCCGCAGGTGAGCGGTAGAGGTCGGCGGCGTCGACCACGAGGCTCCCCTCCGCTCGGCTCGTCAGCTGGAGCACGGCGCGCGCGACCCGAGCCGCTGGTTCCGCCCCATCGCTGCGGTGCTCTGCGCACGGCGACGAAGCGCCAGCTTCGTCATCTTCATCGTCGAACGCGTCTTCGATGCCCCCAGCGCGTTCGCCCAGCGCCTCGAGCTCGATCCGGAGCGCGACCTCCGCGCCCGTCTCGGCCGACAGGCCCGCCGCGGCATCGACGAGCCACGGCTTGAGCTGCGCGCAGGCAACCGGGGCCAGCGAGGCGAATGGGACGTCGGCGCGCGGGGTCGTCCCTGCGAGAATCAGCGCGGCGGACGCCGTGCGCGGGAGCGTGTCGGCGAGGGCGTCCCAGCAGGCCTGGATCAAGCTGGCGGCCGAGCGGACGCGCAAGGGCGAAGCGCTGGGGAGCAAGAGGGCATGCGCGGCGGGTGGCAGTGCCTCGGCGAGCGCTGCGAGCAGTCGGCGATCACCTGGATCAAGCGGGCCAGCCCGCCAGGCGTCGATTCCCGTCGCGGTGATCGTCGGATACAGCCGGCCCCGGGCGATCAGCCCGAGGCCGGCTGAGCACACCTGTGACCAGACCGCCGCGCCCTCGACATCGCCCTCGAGATCAGCGAGCGCGACGATCGCGTCGGCGAGGTCGAGGCGCCGCGCAGGGACGACCCGGCGGCGCAGCGCGGCACCGGACGCCGTCGGCAGCACGATCTCCAGCTCGAGTGCCTCGCCGGGCTCGTGATCGCCCGCACGCGCCGTTCCGGTGCGCTGATAGGTGACGAACGTGCCCGCGCGCGGTGGGTCGCCTGGGAGAAAGGTCAGCGCGCGCTCCGCAGCCGGCAGCGCGGTGCGATCGCGTTGCGGCGGGCCGCTCGCCGGTCCCCCCGGGTCGTCGCGCACGGGCCCCACCGTAGCGGGGCGACGCGATGAGCGGTTGGGTCACGACGGCGACCGCCTCCCCTGGGATCAGTCACACGGCGCGGCGTTGTGGTCCGCGCCCAACCACGTATCGCTTTGGTGCGGGCGCACGCGCAGGGCCCTTCGCGCGTCGGCCTGCGCGGTGCGCGAGCCACACTCGCACCTGAGGATCGCATGCCGAGATCGCCAGGGCGCCGGGACCGCCCGAGCGAAATGCTTGCCTACGGCCAGCAGATGGTGAGCGCGGCGGCCTGTTCGGGATGGCGCTTCAGCCATACCTGCACGTAGGAGCACTGCGGTACGACGACGAGTTGCTCGGACGCCGCCCAGGCGGTCCCCGCCGCCACGAGCTCGGCGGCGAGCCCACGATTTTGGATCTGCGGCGGCACGCCGGTGTGCACGAAGGCGACCTCACCCTCGCTCAACTCATAGACGAGCTCACCCTCCGCACCGTCCTCCTCGATCACGAAGCGGTGCTGATCGGCCCGGTGAACCACGCTCGCCATGCAGGTGACCGTATCGCCGCGCGGTCGCCTCGTCGCTCAGTCCGGCGCTTCCTCGCTGGCGGCTCGTGCTTGGTGCGCGAGCACGGCTGCAGCGACCTCGTCGACGAGCGCTCCGGCCCGCGCCACCTCCCCGCTGTCCTCCGCCGCAGTGCCGTAGCGGACCTGTTCATACAGTGTCGTCAGCGCGCTGAGGCTGCCGGCGGCGGGACCGGCTGGCGCGGCGAGGCGCGCCGCCAGCTCCTCGGCGGTCTCATTCCGCCGGCGGCCGAGGCCGCCGGCACTGAGACTCACGAGCAAGCGGCGGTAGTGGCGGCGGATCGAGGCCGACGTGTCCTCGGCGGTGGCAGGTGCGCCGTCGTCGCCGGCGTCGGGGTGGCGCGCCAGTGCCGAGCGGAGCTGGGCGAACAAGTGGGAGAGCGAGAACACCGAGTCGCGGACCTCCTCGCCGATCGCGGCGGTGCGCGCCGGGCGCTGGGATCGTCGCCTCAAGACCCGCATCAACACCACGCCCGCCACGGTGACGACGAGCGCGGCGAGCAAACTCCCGAGCGCGAGCAGCCACCAAGGGATCGGTCCGGCGGGGCCTTCGTGGAAATGCAGCCGCCCGAGTGGGTGCAACGGCGCTGCAGGCACCGGGGAGACCGGTCGGGCGGGCAACTTCAAGTGCCCATGGCCGAAGAGGCGAAAGACGTCCGAGATCAATGCACCGATCCCTCGCACGACCGCCTGGAGTCCGTGGCCGACGGGCGACGCAACCAGGCTGGCGACGGCGACCAAGACGAGCGCCGCAGCGACGGCGATGCCGATCGGTGCGGCCACTCCGAACAGGCTCGCGACCCCGGCACGCTGCATCGCCCGTCCGGTCCCGGCCCGCTCGAGCTGGCGCTCGCGCGAAAGCCCCATCGCCGCCACGCCGGCGGGCACCGCAAAGACGAGCATCGTCGCGGTGCTGCGCGCCAGGGCGGGCGCCCCGCCGCCGTGGTGCATGGCGGCAGCCACGAGCGTCACGAGCACGACGGCCGTGCCGATGCTGAGCGACACGATCACCTGGCGCACCCGAGGCTCGGCGAGGCCAACCACTGCGCCGCGCAGCGCCGCCAGGCCACACCACACGAGCGCGACGACCGCGCCGTGGCCGGCGGCGCCGCTCATCGCCCAGGGATGCAGGACGTCGCTGATCCCCCCGCCGAGGACGATCGTGTCGTAGCTGAGCGCCCCGAGCACCATCGCGACGACACCGGGGACCACCATCGCCGTCGCCCGCGCGGTCATCGATCCGAGGCGTGTCGCGATCACGCTCGCGACGCTGAGCGCGATCAGTGCCGGGAAGAAGAGCGCGAGGAACGGCACGTCCTCGTAGGCACCGGCGCGTGGGTGCACGAGCGCCGTCGCGAGCACCGAGGCCCAGACGGACTCGGTGAGGACGAGCGCGGCCGAGAACGGCCCGCTAACGCGCCAGTTCGAGGGCCTCACGCTCGCGCCAATCCTCGAGGTAGGGGGTCCTCAAGAACCCATCGAAGCCCTCGGCGGCAAGCAGCGGGCACTCGGGCAGCTCGAGCTGCACGGCGCTCACCGAAAAGCGCCGGCGCAGCTCGGCGATCTCGCCGAGCGCCGGAGGCGAGAGCTCGGTCGCGAGGATCACGAGGCTTGTCGCGGGCGAGAGGCGCGCGCTCGCCTGGGCGAGCAGCGCCTCGAAGCTGAGCGAGTAGAGGGGGACGAGACGGGCCAGACCTTCGAGTACCTCAGCCGCCCCGAAGCGCCGGGGCGTGAGCGCGAGCGGCCGCCCACCCGCGCTGCCGGTGCTGTAGCAACCGACCGGGATCCCGGTCGCGTCGAGCTCGCTCACCACGGACGCACAGAGCGCGATCAGCAGCTCGAGCTCGTCGGACTCGGGTGCGAACGCGCTGACGCCCGACAAGAAGACGTCGAGGAAGATCGCCACTTTCACCTGGGCGCTCGGCTCGAAGCGGCGCACGACGAGCTCGCCGGTGCGCGCGGTGGCCCGCCAGTTGACCTGGCGCAGCGGATCACCAGGCTGGAAGGGCCGCACGCCCGCCACGCGGGTCGGATCCGGGGCCAACAGATTGGTGCTCTTGTGATCGCCGACGAGCACCCGGGACGCGATGCCGCGCGGCGCGAGCGCGAACAGCTTGGGATAGACGAGGAGACGGTCGCTGGCCGGCACGGTCGTGTGGCTGAGGCGGGCGCCGAGCGGGTCGCCGCTCGTCAAGGTCGCCGGCCCGATGCGGTGCTCGCCCCGGCGGGTGCAGGTGAGGACGAGTCGGCGGCGGACCCGCTGGTAGGGAAGGAGACCGAGCACCTGGACAAGGCGGGGCGGCGAGCCGAAGTGCTGGGTGATCGCTGCCCCGTCGATCGCCACGTGGCGCGGCAAGGTGTCGTCGATCTCAACGAAAGCGAGCGGCAGCACCTTGTCGTTGACGATCTCGATCTCGAGCTCGACCGGCTCGCCAAAGCGCACCCGGCTCGCGGAGAGCCGACGCGTATAGGACAGGCCGTTCAGCGCGTAGTGCTGCCAGGCCTGCAATGCCAGGCTCACGAACGCGCCGATGAAGCCGCAAAGGGCAAGGGTGTCCGAGCTGAGCGCGAAGGCCAACAGGCCGAGGGCAGCGAAGCTCTCGGCGAGCACGAAGCGGCGGCCGAACACCCGCAGCCGGGTCACGGCGAGGGGGACGATGCGGCGTCCTCCAACGCCTCGACGGGGACGGGCACCTCGGCGAGCAGGGCGGCGAGCACCGAGTCCGCGTCCTCTCCGGAAAGCCGCGTCGCCGGCGAGACAATCAAGCGGTGGGCGAGCACCGGGTTGGCCAGGGCCTTCACATCGTCTGGGACGACGAAGCTGCGTCCCTCCAACAGCGCGCGGGCCTGTGCGGCGCGGTGCAGCATCAACGCGGCCCGAGGGCTGGCGCCGAGCTCGAGGCGCGGATCGGCCCGGGTGGCCGCGACGAGGTCGAGGACGTAGCCGCGCACCGCCGGTGCGACGTGCACTGCGGCGCGCGCGGCCTGCCATGCGGCAAGCTCTCCGGGCTCGGTCACCGCCTCGGGCACGACCCGGTCGGTCGCCTCATAGCGCTCGAGGACCGCGGCCTCTTGTGCCCGGCTCGGATAGCCGAGGCGAACCCGAACCAAGAAGCGGTCGAGTTGGGCCTCGGGCAGCGGGAAGGTGCCCTCGAGCTCGATCGGGTTCTGCGTGGCGAGCACGAAGAAGGGCGACGACAAGGTTCGCGTGTCGCCATCCACGGTGACCTGGTGCTCCTCCATCGCCTCCAAGAGCGCGCTCTGGGTGCGCGGGGTCGCCCGGTTGATCTCGTCGGCGAGCAGGATCTGAGTAAAGACCGGTCCGGCACGGAATTCGAACTCACCGGTCTTTTGGTTGTAGATGTTCGAGCCGGTGACGTCAGAGGGCAGCACGTCGGGGGTCAGCTGCACCCGGCGAAACGAGCAGCCGAGCGCCCCGGCCAGCGAGCGGGCGAGCAGGGTCTTTCCCACGCCCGGCACGTCTTCTAAGAGAGCGTGGCCGCCACAGCACAGCGCGACCAGCAACAAATCGAGGGCGGCGTCGTGGCCGACCACCGCCGTCGCCACGGCGACGCGCAGCCGTCTTGCAAGCTCGTGGAGATCCACGCCCGCCGAAGCTAGCCAACGCGCCGTGATCGCTGCTGGCTGGCCGAGGTGGCAACGAGCACGGAGAGGGGCCGCGGCGTCACGCAATCGTCAACCTGTCACAATGGAGCCATGCGTTATGGCGGTGGGTATGGTCAGAGCCCTTGGGGAGGCGGGCCTCCCCGCCGGTCGTTCTCGGCGCGCAGCTTCCTCCCCCGCTCGTTGCCTCAGACACTGCAGATCGCGACCTGGCTCTTATATTGGAACGCCGCGCTCGGACTGCTCGCCTACATCTTTGCTGGCAGCGCGGCGATCACCGCGCTCGGGCTGTTGTTCGTGATCGGCGAGGTCGCCGGCGGCTACGGCCTGGCGAACGAGCACAAGTGGGGATATGTCCTCGCGCTGATCGCCGCCTTCTTGCCCTTCGTCTTGCTCATCGTCTTCGCGGGCAGCATCCTGGCCGGCGGGATCTTCAGCCTGATCTTCGAGATCGCCCTCGTCGTTTTGCTCGTGCACCCGATGAGCCGCAACTACGTCCGCTCCTACTTCCACCGCTGACGCCATGGAGGAGCCGGCCTCGCCCTCCAGCACGCGCGCGTCTACAACCACGAACGACCCCGAGGAGGAGCTGCCCACGGGGGCAACGAAGACCCAGATGGTGCGCGCGATGTTTGACGCCATCGCCCCCCGCTACGACTTGTGCAACCGGGTGATCACCCTTGGCATGGACCAGGGATGGCGGCGCCAGGCGATCGCCATGTTGGAGCTCGCTCCGGGCTCGATTGTCCTCGACCTCGGTTGTGGCACAGCGGATCTCGTCGCCATGTTGCAGAGTGCGCAGTACCGGGCGATCGGCGCCGACCTCTCCTTTGGGATGCTGTCTTCGGCCCGCGAGGGCCACGGCGTGCTCGTGCAAGGCGACGGCCTGCAGTTGCCCTTTGACGAAGGCTCGATCGATGGCTTGGTATCGGGCTTTGCAGTGCGCAATTTCACCGATCTTGGCGCCGTGCTCACCGAGGCCGCTCGGGTGCTGCGCCGCGGCGGGCGGATTTCGCTCCTCGAGGTCGACGTTCCCTCCTCACCGCTGTTGCGGCTCGGGCACAAGATCTGGTTCGAGCGCGTCGTGCCAAAGATCGGCGCCGCGCTCTCCGACGCCGCCGCGTACCGCTATCTCCCTCGGTCGCTCGCCTACCTCCCCTCGATCAAAGACCTGCGCTCGATGCTGCACGAGGCCGGGTTCGAGCAGGTCGAGCGGCGTCGCCTGTCGGGCGGCATCGTCCAAATTGTCACGGCCACCTGCCGTCGGCCCATGATGGGGACAAGCGCTCCGACACCCTCGTGATTGCGGAACGCACCGTTTCCAAGACCGCGTGGAGCCGATGAAGCCCGAATCTGCCCGTTTGGCTGCGACCCAACAGGACGCGCCGGCCCTGTTCTGTGACTCTGAAGGTCGCGCCCTTGAGCCCCACCAGCTCGAGCTCACCGAGCTGGTCCTCCACCCAGAGGAGGCCGACCTCCTCCAGAGCGCCGCTCGCCGTTCTGGTCGGGTCCTCGAACGAGAACAGCTCGGCCTGTTCGGTCTCGGCATCGCCGCGCGGATCGTCCTCCCCTTTGGCACCGCCGCGTCGGGCGCATCGGCCCAAGCCGCCGCGCTGCTCGCAGCGGTCGGTCGGGCCGGTCGGGCCGTTGCGCTCGGCGCGCTGCCCTTTGATCCCGACGCCCCCGGAGCACTCGTGCTCCCCAAACTCACGGCGGTGCGCCACCGCGATCGGACCACCGCGGTCGTGCTCGGTTCGCGCCAGCAGGCGCGCCGACAACTCGACGAGCTGCTCGCCGAGGCGGCGATCGAGCGCGTCAGCGTTGATCTGCCGGACCGCTTCGAGCTCGTCCCTGAAAAAAGCCACGCCGAGTTCCGGGCGCTCGTCGCCG
>JAJZKA010000007.1 GCA_021809805.1 Actinomycetes bacterium | reverse complement strand
AACAAGCTGCTGATTCAGCTGCACGGGATCTTCCGGCGCGCGCAGCGGATGTATGGGCTGGACGGGAACCCGCTGGCCAGGGTCGAGAAGCACCCGCAACGCTCCAGCGGTGACATTGAGGTGCTCGCGCCCGAGGAGGTGTGGGCGTTGGTGCGCGCCGCTTCCTCGGAGCTTGATGGCGCGATCTACTTGACGGCTGCGTTCACGGGTCTGCGGATGGGTGAGCTGCTGGCTTTGCGCTGGCGCGACGTCGACTTCTCCGGTTCGGTGATCCGTGTGCGGTCCAGTTGGGCTGGCGGGCAGCTGACGACCCCGAAGTCAGGCAAGGTTCGCTCGGTGCCGATGGCGCCGGATGTGGCGTCTGCCCTGGCGAAGCTTTCCGCCCGCGAGCACTGGATCGGTGACGATGACCTGGTTTTCGCCAGCGAGACCGGCCAGTACCTGTCGGACTCGGCATTGAGGATCCGCTACAAGACCGCGCTTAGGCGTGCCAACCTTCGGACCCTGCGTTTCCATGACCTGCGTCACACGTTCGGTACGCGGATGATCGCCAAGGCTGATGTGCGCCGTGTGCAGGAGTGGATGGGCCACTCAGACATCCAGACGACGATGAAGTACCTGCACTACGCCCCGCACGCGGATGACGCGCGGCTGGTTGCCGCGGCCTTCGCGATCGAGCAGCCGGCCGGGCGCACCCGGGATGAGGCCGTCCTGCGGGAGAGCGGCGGGCACGCTCCGGGACGCTTGGAAAAGTAAGGCCCGGCCTTGCACGCGCGGTCCTTCTCCGGAGCACGGTTTCGATGAGAGCTCACGGTCCGCTGGCCGTGCTGTGGACCGACCATGCGCTGGTCAAGGCGCAGCTGCTGGCCGTCACCAGGCTGGATGTCGAGGACGCGATCCTTGGCGGTCATGACGGGCGTACGCGGAACGCGCGTGCAGCGGACTGGCTGGTGCAAGTGGGGCGCCTGGTTGTTGCCTACAACTATCCGGAGGGTGACGAGTTGACCGCGCTTGTGGTCACGCTGTGGCGGCGGGGCTAGCATGAAGACCGTGAAGATCGACGGCCACTATGACGCCAAGGCCGACATCGCGTGGTTTCGTTTCGAGGACTACGACCCCAACGTCGTTATCTCCGAGGAGACCGACTTTGGTCTGCGCGAGCTTGATCCCACCGACCGTCACCTGGTCGGCCTGGAGTACTGGCAAGCCAGCGAGCGGCTGCCTGGCGATCTGCTCGGGCTGCTGCCCTCACCGCCGGTCGGTGTTGCCGGCTGACCCAGGCTGCGTGTTGCAGCGATCAGGCCGCCTGGACTTTGCCGCTGCGGCTGTGTAACGCGGATCTGGCGAAGCGAGATTCTCGGAAAGCTCTGAGCGGTCACGTTCGTATGAGTGCTGAGCCAGATGATCCCCAGAGCTTGTGGATGCGAGCGGTGCAGACGGCCATGTTGCGTTCGGGTTTGGCGAGCAGCACGTCTGCTGCGGCTTGGGCTTGTGGGGCGTGGCTTTGTTCCCGAGCAATCAGAGTGGCCGCTATGAGGATCCTGGTCTGTCCATCGTCGTTGCGGTCAACCTCCTGTCGAGGCTCGCGAACGAACTGGCGGTCGGGCAGGCGCTCTTCGGCAGTCTCGCAGTCCACTCCCTGCGTGACGGCCCGTCTGCGCCCGCCACCACGGTCCGTCAGCAGGACGGCTTCTGGATGCGTGAGAGCGAGCTGCTCGTTACCCGGGTGTTCGCTGCATTGGCTGGTACCAATATTGACCCGGGGAGCTTCGCGTCACGCTGCCCCACGCTGTGGTTGCACCCGTGGGCGACGCACCGGCTCGAGCCGAGCGTCCCTTCCTCTCGCGGAATCGGGGGGCGAGCAGCGCCCGGTGACATACGCTGAGGCGGGTGTAGCGCCGGCTCGGCTTTTCGGGCTTGGCGAGCACCAGCCCGGCCCAAGGCCCGCCTGAGCACGCCCGGGGTCCCGGCCCCGGAACAAAGCGCCGCCATTCCGTCCTGGGCACAGCGTTCGTTCAGCAGTCGCGTTCCGGGTCCGCTGCCTGGTCGCCAAGGCACTCGCGACCGCGGATCTCGTCCCAGGCTGGGAGCGATAGCTGGCGGGTGGCGATCGCTTAGGCTCACGTCACTGGCCGAACGCACGGTAAGGGCCTAGTTCGGTGGTGCGGAGCAGACCCGGCGGGCCCGCCAGTTGTCGCCGAGGCAGTGGGGTCGGGTGAGCTGCCTCTCCGGCGAAAGGGATAGTCAGTCTTCAATACGAGAGGCCGTGACGGCTGCTGTCCTGTGGCCTTGTGCTGGGCTACCTAAGCCCATTTGCCGCAGTCATGAACCAACGCCGACGAGCACATCGGTGATCAGGGAGACGAATGCTGCGGCGCGTGTGGCTGGCTTAGAGCCGCCGCGACCACGTCTCATCAGGCATCGCCGCAGGGTAAGCGGCCGCCGGTTGATTCCGGACCGCTGCACCACGTACGGTTCACTTGTGGACCTGAACGACTACCAGCAGGAGGCCAACCGAACAGACCAACGTCCTGGGGATGATGAGGGCGCCTTACTATTTCCGGTGATCGGCCTGAGCTCGGAGGTCGGTTCGCTGGTCCGTCACGTCAAGAAACGTCTGCGCGACGGTGACGCACATAAGCTTTTCAACGCTCAGATGGCCGAAGAGCTCGGAGATGTGCTCTGGTACGTGGCGAATCTGGCTGAAAAGCTGGGGTTGGGGCTGGACGAGATCGCACAGCAGAATCTGCGGAAGGTGGCCGGCCGTTGGCCACGCGACGGCCAGACGCTTCCCCTGCCGATCGGCGATGAGCACTTCCCCGAACATGAGCGTCTTCCGAGACAGACCCACGTCCGTTTCGTCGAGTCCCAGGACGGCGAGAAGACGGTCGTGCGTCTCTTCGGCCCCGATGGGAAGCAGCTCGGTAGCCAGCTGACCGATAACGCCTACGAGGATGACGGGTACCGCTATCACGACGTCTTCCATCTGAGCTACGCAGCGATGCTGGGCTGGTCGCCGCTAACCAGGCTGTTTTTCGGGGCTAAACGCAACAGCGACGCGAAGGTCCGCGAGGTCGAGGACGGCGGCCGCGCAACAGTTATCGAGGAGGCAATCTCGGCCTTCGTGTTTGAGTATGGGCGTGACGAGCAGTTTCTCGACGGTGTCGAGCATGTCGACTTCTCCTTGCTGCAGGCGATCATCAGGCTCGTCTCGCGTCTCGAGGTGCGGGACCGCTCCGCACACGAATGGGAGCAGACGATCCTGCGGGGCTTCGCCATCTGGCGTGAGCTTTATGCGGCACGCGGAGGAATCGTGCACCTGGACCTCGAGGCGCGCGCGATCGAGTTCGAGCCGATCGACTGAGCGTCGGGCGCCTCAGGCCAGCTTGGTAAATACGCCGGTGCCGTGAAGGTGTTGAAATGCGCGGGCGCCGAGCACCTCGTAGGCTGCCATTCGCTCCCCGAGCGTGTCGACGTAGTCCGAGACGGTGGCGACATGGTCAAACACGATGCTGCCGCCGATCACGAGCTGGTCGGCGCACAGTTCAAGTGCCGCCCGTGCGGGGCTGTAGTTGTCGGTGTCAAAGAACGCCAACAGCAGCGGCATGCCCTCGAGCTGCCGGTAAGTGTCGCTGATGTCGCCAGCGATGAGCTTCACGCCGAAAGGCTCCACGTAGGCGCGGACGGCCTCAAGGTCGGTAAAGACGCAGCGTGGATGCTCGTAGAGATCGAGCACCGAGCGGCGCGGCGGAAATCCAGCCCAGGAGTCCAGCCCGATGATCTGACAGTCGCCGAGGCCGAGATGGGCGGCGGCGCGGGCCAGCCAGGCGGTAGTTCCGCCCTTGAACGCGCCGAACTCGACGATCGCTCCGCGTAGGCCGGCCGCGGTCGCGGCCTTCAGGCAGGCAAACAGGTGCTCGCGCGTATTGGGCGAGCCGGTGGCGTAGGAGGGCACGAGCGCCGGGGCGTTTAGCTCATCGAAGTCGGGGTCGGCGAAGGCGAGGTGCGCGACGCCGGCGATCACCGCATCGGGCGGCGGGTGCTGCGCGCCGGCGTGGGCGCGGTAGGCGTCGAGCAGCGCGGCCTTACCTGCGTCTTCGCAGACGACGAGAAGGTCGTGGGGTCGGGTGGCGAGCTCGCTCAGCGCGAGCAGGCTGTCGTCACCCCGCGGTGGGTCCTGAACGAAGATGCCGATCACGCGCTGCCCCAATCCGGCGCGGTCGAGCGCTGCTCGCACGGCGAGCGCGGTGGGGGTGAGCCCGAGCAGCGCGACGGCGCGGGCATCGCGCCGGAGCACGCGCTCGATCGTGCGCGTCACGAGCTGGTCGGCGAAGTCGGTCATCGCCTGCCAGCCGCCCGGTCCATGGCGGTGACTTGGTCGCGCAGGCGGGCGGTCGTGCGTGGATCGTCCTGCTCTAGGCAGGCGAGTAGCGTCGCGCTGTCGGCGGCGAGCGCCCAGGCGAGGCGCGCTTTGGCTGTGAAGTCGAGCAGTCGATCGCCCGGCGCGTCCGGGCTGGCCTGTGCCATCAGAGCCGCTTCGAGCGTTTCGAAGTCCGCGCGGACGCGGGCCCGGGCGGCGGCGCTGTCCGGCGGCAGCTGGCCGACAGTGGCGGCGACCGCCTCGAGCACGAGGCGCAGTGCGTCGGGCCCGCGGTTCGCCGCAATCTGGTTGGCGGCGGGCACGGGTAGGCCGGCGCGGTCGAGCTCGGCGGGGTGGAGTTCGGCGATCCAGGTGAGGTACTTGGCGGCGTAGACGCACAGGTCGGCGACGGTGTCGCCGAGTGGGTCGGTTGCCGCCGGTCGTTGCTCGTCGAAGGCGACGAGCAGGCGGTCGTACTTGCGCGCCAGGTTCGCGAAGATCGCGATCACCTCGCCCCGCTTGCGCCAGGCGTCGCCATATGCGGCGTCTTTGTGTCGATGCAGCCGTTCGAGCAGCACGGTCAGCTCAGCCAGCGGTGCGTCGTCTGCGACGTGCATGCGGTGTGCTCTCAGCCGACAGCGACCGCGGGCATATCGAAGAGCGTCGCGCGCTCTGCCGGGTGATGGGGACAGGACGGAATCGCTCGCAGGCGGGTGTCGTCGAGCGTCAGTTGCGCGCCGGCGAGCGCTGGCGGCCCAGCGAGATGCTCGTTGATCCCCCACTTGGGCGGGTAGAACAGCTCAAGCGGGGCCGGATCGGCCCGGAACTCCTGTTTGATGCGCACGCGGTTGCTCTTCAGCTCCGGGAACGCAGCGCGGGCGTACTTGTCGGTCTCACAGAACAGGCCCTGGCAGTCGATCGCGTGCAACGGGCGGCCGAGCAGGCCGGACCATTCGAGGCCCAGGCGGTCGAAGTGCTCCTGCTGGCTCTCCACCATGTCCATGATCAGCTGTTGTGGGGTTCGGTCGCCAAAATCGGCGAACACCTTCTGCAGCCCGCGGACCGCTCCTGGACCGGGGACGGTGAAGTCGTTCTCGTCGAAGTCGAGGTGATCGGAGTAGTTCAGATCGATCGCGAGCTGATAGCCCATGAACGCGCCAATCATGGGCCACATGCGCAGCGCCTCGTAGACGTCGCGCAGGCTCGACGCACTGGCGAGATCGGCGCCGAGCGCCCCGGGCGCGAACATCCGCGCGACGAGTTCGAGGTGGTTGCGGTGTTTGATGCGGTGTCCGTAGGCGTCGTGGGCGCAGAGGATGAACGCTGCCGTGTAGATGGGTCCGTCGCGCCGGAGCCGATCGAGCACGCCGGCGAGCCGCTCAGGGTCAAGCGTGGACCGACGGACACCGCCGGTCGCGTGTTCGAGGGCCTCCCACGTGCGCTCCTTGGAAAACAGGCGAAACATCACGATGCGCAGGAAGACATCCTCGGGGTCCAGGTCAGCAGCTTCCGGGGTGTAGATGACCCGTGAGATCAGATATTGGGAGATCCGGTCGGAGGCGCGGAAGGTGTTGCAGAACTTGTAGCGCTGAAGGATTGGGTTGTCGGTCCATGGTCCGACCGGATCCAGGCGACGGCGCTCGAAGATCCGTTGGCGCTCTGCGGCGAAGCGCCAGTAGGTGTCGAAGACCTCGCGACGGGGTGTGGCTTGCATAGCGCCGGAGCATCTCATCTGGCGCGGATGACTGCCGGGAGCACCGCTGACGAACCCGCATTTTGCGCAGGGTCAGTCCCTTGGCTCGAAATCCGCCAGCATCGCCCGGATCGGCGTCTTGTTGGAGTCGAGTTCCACGTGGCCAAGCGTCATCATCAGCTCACCGGCGTCGAGACCGGCGTGACGGGCCATGTAGGCCTGCAGCTGGGCGAGGCCGAGGTAGTTGCCATAGGCGCGGCCGACGAGTGACTCGTTGCGGTATATGGCCTGCATCTCCAGGCGCCCGGCGTTGAAGTGCACCGACAGGTGCGCCAGGCACGGGAAGCTCATCGGGCTGCGGTCATAGCGCTCGTTGTAGATGTTGATCTCATAGCGCGAGCTCTTGGGGCCAGGGTTGGCTCGTTCGTTGCTCAGCTTGCGGATCGTGTCGCTGAGCTGGTCAGCCGGTTCCTCGCCGTCTCCGTGCGGGTACGCGACGATGCGGCCGAAATAAGTGCCCCGTGCGTTGTCGCGGAATCCCAGAAGGCCGCCCTTGTTGTAGCGGTCGCGGTAGTAGGCGACCAACTCCTCGGGCCCGTTGGTCCGCTCTGCCCACCGCGCCGGAAAGATCGTGTTGCGCGTGGTGTCGATGGCGGCCTTGTGCCGTGTGGGCCGGTGGTCGTTGGCGGCGTTGTGGTCGTCGATCAGCTTCTGCGCGGCGGCGCGAATCGCGGGGTCCTCCGTGGTCGGATCGAGGATGCGGATCACGAGGTGGATCGCTTTGTAGTCGGGTGTCTGGTTGAGCATCCGTACGGCATCGAGCCAGCCGGCGGAGATGTTGGCGGCAACGGCGTAGTGGTCATCGAGGGCTGTCACCTGTCCTCCAGACGGTGCGCGCGGAGCGCGTAGTGGTCGACGTAGCGGCGGGTCAGGTATCCGTAGCCGTGCTCGCCCCACTCCTCGCCCCAAGAGTTCTTGATGATCAGCCGGTCGGGCGCCTCAAGCGCGCCGACAGCGAGAACGGCATGGGTGCTTGGCGTCTTGGCTCCAGGCTCGGCGTCGATCAGCGGACCGCCGGCGAACCATACCGTCGTGACAACGCCTACGGTTAGTACGACCGGGCGGGCCGCGTCAAGCGCTGATGCGATCTCGTCGAAGGCCGGCAACTCTAGGGCGCTCCACCCGGGCAAGGGGCGCCGGTTGCCGGGGTCCAGAGCCGCGACGGGCCGGCCCTGAGACCAATGCGGCTGCCCGTAAGGCCACGCGCTATCGGTAGCATGGTGATGGCGGGTCAGGCCCTCTAACGCCCAGGCGACGGTGGTCTCTTCGCGACCGGGGACCTCGCCCACCTGGTGGGCGGCCCAAAGTGCATCCTCGGGCGAGCGCACGATCTGGTCGGCGGCGGACCATTCGTGGGCTGCACTCGTGGCGAATGCGACGCACGTCGGGCGGTTCCCCTGGTTACGCACCGGGGTCTGAACGGAGCGGTGGTCGATCACCGTGATCAGGCGGGCAGGGCCAGCTCGTCCTCGTGAACCTGGATGCCGTGTAGCGCCGGGTTGACCGACAGCAGCAGCTCGTACTCCTCCATGATCGATGCCGCTCGCCACGGCTGTTGCTTACTGAGCGCGACCCGGTGGACCCCTGGCGTTGCGGCCGGATCGATCTCGAGCGCGAGCGAGCGCGGCGCAGCGCCGCCGACCAGTTCGTCGTCGGCCGACGTGGTCCTGCCAAGCTCGGGCTCCCACGCGTCGGTGTAGGAGTCGGCGAGCAGACGCAGCTCGGCGGGCTGCTCTTCAAAGCGCCACGTGTAGCCCGAGGCGGGAATCTCGTCAAGGGTGATCACGAGTCGGTCTCCGGGACGCGCGTCGATCGGATGACCGTGGTGGCGTGCATCGAGCCACCACACGTCGTTGTGCAGGTCGTCCGGGACCATGTCTCCGGCGAGTGCCCGTTTGATGTCACGCGGTTGCACGCGTGCCCAGCGGTCCGCGTCGCTGGAGTCGACCAGCCGCACCGCGGCAAGCTGTCGGGCGGTGGCGGTGTAGCTCGTCCCTAGCCATAGCGACAGCGCGTAGACATCGAGTGGATCCTCGGGCTTATCGATACCCAGCTCGCTGAGGCCGACGCGGATGAGCCGGCGTGGCATCAGGAACCAGGCGCCGAACGCCTCGGCCTCCTTTTCGTGGTCTGGCCAGCCATCGACGTTGCCGCGTCGCAGAGCATCCTCCGTGTCGAGATCCACTTCCGCAGCGTGGTGGAAGACGTGGTGGCCGAGTTCGTGTCCGGCGGTGTAGCGCTGGCGTGTCCGCGGGTGCCCGGAGTGCAGCAGGATTCCCGGGGTCGGCTGTTCGGGCAGATACAGGCCAGACACGCGCCCCAGCGGCGCGAAGGCGAGCACTAGGCCGAGCTGGCTTATAGCTCCAAAGACGTCGACCGGCCGGGTGAGGTCAGTGTTGAGGTCACCGTGTAGCTCCCCGGCTGCGGCGGCGGCACGGCGGTGGGCGTCGGCCCAGCTGATCACGACTCCTCCGTTGGCGGCCGTTGATAGTTGCGCAGGAACAGAGCGAAGCGGAGCACCTGCTCCTTCTCGGCGTCGCCCATCTCACCGGTCGCGCGGGCGAGCGCGCGCGTGGTGGGATCATCGGCAGCGCCGGCGAGGTCGGCAGGTGGCTCGTTACCGAGGAGATAGTCGACCGGCATGCGATATAGAGCTGACAGACGCTTTAGTTCGATGCTCTCCACCCGCCGGCTTCCGCGCTCGATGTCTGAGATCGCCGAGCGGGAGATGCCGGTCTGGTCGGCGACGAACTGCTGAGACAGGTTGGTGAACTCGCGTGCCTCGCGAAGGCGCCGCGCGAGCTCCTGGCCGTCGTCGGGTGCGATGTCGCCGCGTGAACTCATCAGCTCTTGCCTTCGCGCACGGCAAATGACGCGAACGCTCCGATTGAGCGCATCGTGTCGCGTCTGACCTTGCGCTTGGGGATCTTCAGGCCGGTGCGCTGGCGGAACTCGGCGAGGACATCGAAGAGATCCAGCGAGTCGACGGGCATGCTGCTGCCCTTCTCCAGTAGTGCGGTGCGGAGCTCGGCGGCGTCTTGATGCAGCAGGTCGGCAAGCAGCTCGACGACGAGCTCGCCGATTTGCTGCTCCGTCCAGTCTGTTTGGGGCGCGACCGGCGCGGTTGTCGTTGACAACGAGAAATCCTCCTGTCGGACTTTCCAACAGGATAGCGGATTATCCGACGGAATGATGGAAATTCCCTCGGTCTGTGCGAATATCCGTCCATGACGACGCCCTACGTCGGTATCGACCTCGTTGAGACGGAACGTCTGGCCGACCGCCTGGTGCGTACTGCCACGCTTGCGGATGAACTCTTCCTTCCGGGAGAGTGGGCGTACGCCGCGAGCCAGCCCTCCCCGATCGAGCATCTTGCGGCTCGGTTCGCCGCCAAAGAGGCGGTGATCAAGGCGCTCGGCATTGACGGCTTCGACCCGCTCGATATCGAGGTCGTCGGCGGCGGGGAGCGCTGTGAGCTGGAGCTTCACGGTGCAGTTGCCCGGCGGGCTGCGGACCTCGGTGTAATCGTGACCATCTCGCTGACGCATGTCGGCGCACTCGCAGGAGCCGTGGCGCTCGCCCGACCGGCGTACTCGGTCTGACCGATGTTGGTTCCGCCTGTCGGGCACTGGCGCCGACGCACCTTTCGCGCGGCGTTGAGCTCTCTGTCACCGCCGCACAACAGGCAGAGGAGGTGCGCGTCTGCTCGGCCGGCGGTGTCAGCAACGTGATCACGCGGGTCAGGGCTATCGCTTCCGACTTTCGGAGTCGTCGCCGGCAGCTATGGCAACGGCAACAACTGGCGGGCCCGCCAGGTCTGCTCCGCACCACCGGACTAGATGGTTGATTCCACGGTTGGGTCAGGCGATGTAGTCGACGAGTGCCCGGCTGGGGCGCCCGAGTTGGTGGTTCAGGGTGACGCACGCTGCGAGCGTCAGGGACCGTGCGAGCAACCGTTCCCTGAGTCCGGGCAGTGTCCGGGCACCGTGACGTTCCAGCGTCAGGATGTCTTTCATCGTCCAGAAGATGCTCTCGATTCGTTGGCGGATCGGAGCGAGATGGGGCCGGCCGGCCTGGTTTTCGTCTTTGCGTCTTGGTCGCATGATGTGGGCGCCGAGATCGTGGGCGGCAGCCTCAAAGTCTCGGCCGGCGTATCCCTTATCACCGATCACTGTGAGTGTGCGGCCGTGACCGCCACGCGCGAGCAACCCGAGCGCGATGTCACGTTCGCTGTCTTTGGGGCTGGTGATCTGCAACGCGATCGGGGTGCCGTCCGGGGCGAACAGTCCGTGCAGCCTGAACCCCCAGAAATGGGGGCTTGGCTGGCGCAATAGCCGTAGTCGGCGGCGTCGGCCAACGCGGACCGTTTCACCGTTTCACGCGACCTGGCGCACTCGACGGGGGTGGAGTCGACGAGCAGCAGATCGTCCTGGAATCCGGGGCTCTGGCTGGCGAACACGCCCATCAGCCACTCCATGCTTTCGGTCAGCCGGCGACGACGTTTCAAATACCCGGACTGCTTTGGCAGCACCGGGAACAGATGCGCCAACCGCTTGGCAGCGACCTTCAAGAACCGGCGATCAGACGGGATGCCCGTGATCGCCTGCGCAACCGCGAGCGTGACGACCTCAGCGTCGGTCAACCTTCGCATCACGTTCTTGCTGGCTTCAGGCAGGAGATCGTCGGCCGTCACAAAAACGGTCGTGAGCAGCAGGTCGAGGTCGGCGTCCATCGAGACTCCTTCGGGTCGGCGATGCAAGTGAGCACCGCCGACTTCGACCCTGCTGCCTATATCTCCTCGAAAACCCCCAAAACCACGGCCCAGACCGTGGAATCAATCATCTAGGCCCCTTGCCGTGCGTTCGGCCAGTAACCAGAGGCTGCTAGATCGCGGCGGTGCGCATGATCGCTTTGCGCCTGCGCTCCCGCTCCGCATGACGAGCCCTTTGGCGACGAACCGTCGTCCTCATTGAGATGTTCGGTATCACCATGACCACGCCTGCGTGCCGGTCTTGAGACGCTGCTTTGGTGAGCGCGCGCCAGCCGGTCTGGGCAAGTTCCTTACCGAAGCCTCGGTGGCCCGCAGCGCGACGTCGAGCGGCAACGTTGCCCCAGCGCTCGCTGCGCTTCCGTGACGTGCCCAACACGGTCGGCACGCGGATGATCACCAGGGCTGACGTCGAATGCGTGCGGGGGCGGATGGGCCGCGCCGGCATCCAGGCCCCGATCAAGCGCCTCCACTGCGCGCCGCATGCCGTTGGCGCGCGGCTTGTTGCCACGGCCTTTGCGACCGCGATCCGGCCCGGGCGTGCCGGGGACCGGAGTGTCCGGACCGGGAGTCCGGCGAGGCTCCCGGGGCCTGGCCCAGGCGGCCACCACCTGTGAATCGGGGGCGTACCGGCCCCTCGGGTTCCGGGGTCAGGCAGCGGGTTCAGGGTTTCCGGGCCCCGGCTCGCGTAGGAGAGTCAGGGTCTCGTTGCCGAACACGGCGGTGAGCTTGAGATGTCCTCCCATTGCGGCGACCTTTTCGCCGAGCGCGGCAAGCCAGAGGTGGTTGGTGTCTTCGCTGGGGCTGGCGAGGAGTTCTGTGATGTGGGTGGTGGCGGGATGGCGTTGCTCCCACCATTCATACAAGCGTGCTTCGGCTTCCATGAGCCGTTGGTAGGCGGCGGCATCGCGCTCGTTGACCGGGTTCTGGTCCCGGGTCTCGCTCCAGCTGGCGCCGGCTTGTTTGCCAGTGCCTTCGTCGGCTTCAGGATCGTCGTCTTGGGTGTCGTGGTCGGCCACTCGGTCTCTCAAGAACGGTGTTGGAGCAAGCGTATGGCACCGCGCGACCAGGCGGCGAGCGTCCGCGCTGGCTGGGAGCTGGCAGGCGAGGGGCTCTGCTGGCGGGTGAGGCTGTTTGCCTGGAAGGGAAGGGTGGGTGTCGCTGCCGGCCGGTTCTCATAACGGCTGTTTCACGCGCGCGGAGTCGGTCGCTTGGGACCTCGCTTCGCTCGGTGAGGTTTCCGCGCGCGCGGAGCGGGTCCGTGCGTCCGGTCGCGGGGCATCAGATCTCCCAGCCGAGGTCATGTTCGATCACCGGCTCGATCACCGGCTCGATCACGTGCTCCAGCTCGCGTGCAGGGCGGTCGGTCGCCTCACGTTCGCGGGGTTGGGTGATCGGTGGTTCGGGTGCGCGGGCGAGTGGCACAGCGATCGCCGGGCGCTCGGGCTCATCGCGTCCGACGATGTCGCTGAGCCAACTGAGCGGCTCCTCCCCGAGGTCGGGCTCGACGCTTGCGTAGATGTGTGTTTGCTGCCGTGCGCGGGTGATGGCGACATAGGTGCCTTGGCGGGTGGCGTGCTCGGCGACGATCACGTGTGTGGTGTCGGTCGTCGCGCCCTGGGCGGGGAAGGGGTGCTGCACGTACCCGAGTCGCGCGTCGGCTTTCTGGAGCTGTTGTTGGGTGAGCGTGACCTGCCGTCCGTCTGCGAGCTTGAGCAGCGCCGTCTGATCGGGGGCGATGTGACGGATGGTTGCGCTGGTGCCGTTTGCAAGCGGCCCGTGGGTGGGGTGGTGGATGCTGTGGCGCAGCTGGATCTCGTCGCCTTCATGCAGCCGGTAGGGCTTGTCGGTGAGCTTGATCGCCCGGGTGCCGAGCTCGCCGGCGTGTGCCCTGATCGCCTGGGCGCGGGCGTTTAGCTGGTCGAGGTGCTCGTTTGAGGTTTGGGTGATCACCAGTGTGTGACGCCCGGCGGCCCGGTCGTTGTGTGCGGCCTCAAGCGCCTGGTCTTCGGTTGTGCGCTGCTCGCCTGCGAGATGCAGACGCCCACGGCTTTGGTAGCCGCGTAGCGCGTCGTGGTGCCTGCCGGCACGGAAGGACTGCTGGTCTGTCTGATCGGCCGGGTCGCGGGCACGCAGGTTCGTGGTCAGGCGCACGTGCGCGCCGACGGTTTGTGCTGGGTGCTCGATCATGCTCCACAGGCCACCGGCGCCGACGGGCCGGTTCTGTTGCGGGTCACCTACGAGGATCAGCTGCGCGCCGCTTTGTTTGGCCGCGTCGATCAGGTGGTGTTGCTCTGCGGTGGAGGCAAGCGCGGCCTCATCATGGATGATCGTGGTGGCGGTTGAGAGCTCGAGCTGCCCGTCTTGTAAGGCGTGCGCCAGCGCGGCGGTTGAGTAGGCGCGCGCATCAACACCAACCTCAACCAGGTCGTGTGCGAGTCGTTGTGCGGTGAGCGCGGCGGTGCTTGTAACCAGCAGCTCACGGCCGGCGTGCTGGTGCGCGAGCGCGACCGCCTGAAGCACCGTGCTTTTGCCTGTCCCTGCCTGCCCTTCGATGACCACAAGCCTTGCCTGCGAGCAGGCAAGCTCAAGTGCGTGGCGCTGCTCGTTGGAGAGAGCGCCACCAGCCTTTGCGAGCCGGCTGTTGACCGTGGCGGCGGCCGCGCTAACTGATTGTGCGGGGATCGGGGTGGCGGCGCTTACGGCAAGCTGCCGGGCGTCATGGATGGTTGCATGCTCGATCTGGCGTTGTGCCCGGGTGCTGAGCCGCCCGTCAGCGAGCTGGACAAGCTCACCGGTCGCGTGCAGCTGATCGAGCACGGTGAGCGCCTCCCGGATCGTGGTGCCGGCTGAGCGCTCAAGCGCGACCGCTCTGGCCTCCCGGTCGGTGAACGTCGCCTGAAACTCTGTCAGTGCCCGCCCGACCGTTGGCGCATCAACTGCCGTCATTGTTTGCGGGCGCATGGTCCTGACCGTCTCGGCGGTGAAGTTGTGCTGCTGTCCGGTCGCGCGCCACGCCCGGTCAAGGTCCCCGAGTGTTCGTGGTTGTTTGCTTGCACGGGTGCTGACGCGCAGCAACCGGTCCTCGGCCGGTTGCAGGCGCCCCCAGCGCTCCATCACCTCAAGGGTCTGTTTGGCCTGGGCTGCCTGGCTGCCGCCACCGGCGACTGTCACGAGCAGCTCGGCTCGCCGGCGGGTCAGGCGCTGTTGGATCGCTTCCTGCACCTGTTGGGTTCGGCTTGACCACCGTTGGATCAGCGGTCGTGGGACACCGTGGATCTCGAAGTAGCGTCCGCCGCGCCCGGTGCCACGCTCGATCTGGTAGCCGAGCTTTGTGAGCTCATGGGCGAGCTCGGTGCGGTAGGCGCCGCCAAGCTCACGGCGGTGAACAAACCAGGCTTTTGAGTCGATCGCGACCAGCCGCCCGTCACCGCGCACCGCGGCGTGAAGCAGCACATGGGAGTGAAGCTGCGGGTCCGGTGCACGCCCGTTCACGGCACGGGCGGTTGTGTGCCGCCAGCTGCTTGCCACCACACCGGTGGCTTTGATGTGCTCAACATGAGCGGCGTCAACGCGCTGGCGGATCATCGCAACCTGTTCGGTGGCGTAGGCGATCGCACGGTCAATCGCCAGCTCGTGCGCGGCCTCGATGCTCGCGCGCAGCTGCGGGTCGGCGAGCGCCCAGATGGCGCTGACCGATTTAGGTGCTGAGAACGTCGCGTCGATCGCAGCGACCGCCTGGCCGCTTGCCCCGACACGACGCAGCGCCACACCGCTGACCGGGTGTTTGACCGCCATCAGGGCACGCAGCTGCCCGCCAGCAACCCGCTCGGCCGGGTCACAGCCGACCGCGTTTGCGCCAGCAACCCAGCGTCCTGGTGCCTCGACCCGTTCGCCGTCTTTGAGGTAGTAGTCACCGAGCTCACCGGGCGCGGTTTTGCCCTCGAGGTAGCTCGCATACCCTGCCGCGACCCGTGCTGTGACCTTCGCGACGGTCAGCACCAGTACCCCCCAAGGGTCTCTGATGCAGCGTCATCAACCCCCAGTCCCAGACTATACGCACAGGGTGCAGACGTCCCAAGCCGTCCCAGGACGTCCCAGCAAAAACCGCTCACCGGAGCGTCCCCGCGGTCATTGTGCGCCACGGCTCGCTGGCAAATGCGGGGGTGAGGTTGATCAGCTCCCAGCTTGCGCCCTGCAGATGAAGCGCACGCCCGGCGGGGACGCTTGCAACCTCACCGGGCGACAGCACCCGGGTGCGTTGCGTGCTCACGCTGTGCCCTTGCCGTGTGCCCCACACACCCGGGGTGTGCCCGTGGTTTTCGGTGATCAGCCGACGGTCGTATTCGCCGAGCATCACCGACACCGACTCCAGGGTTTTGGTGTCGGCGATCCCGCCGAGGATCAGCTTGTTGCCAAACAGCGTCAAAAACCCGTCGGCTGCCTCACCCCACCTGCCACGGGCCTGGGATAGGTCCTGCAGCGCGCCGAGCAGCAGCAAACCCTGCCCGCCGCCCTCTGAGGCGATCGCTGGCAGCTCCGTGATCGGTGCGATGTTCGCAAGCTCATCCAGCGCGAACAGCACCCGGCCCGTCAGCCGGCCACAGCGGTGCGCCTCATAGCTCGCGCGCCTGATGTCCGCAAGCAGCCCGCACACCAGTGGGGCGGCGAGGTGCTGCTGATCGGCGGGTGCGTGAATGTAGAGCGTGTCGCGGGACTGCACAAACCGCCACGGATCAAAGTCCGGGTTGTCTGTGGCCTCAAGGGCCGCGGTGGCGCTGTAGGCGTCAAGCGCATCAGCGGCGGCGGAGAAGATCGACGCGCGCTCCCGCCCGTCTGTTTGCGCAAGCCCCGCAAGCGTGCTCGAAGCCAGGCTGGTAGCACCCGTGGCCTGCAGGATCGAAAGCGGCTCCTCAAGCTCGTGTGCTGAAACCCACTCAACCACGGTGCGCATGCCACGCCCGCCGAGCACGGCGGCATGCAAGATCGGTGCAAGCAGCGCCTGCGCACGCTTTGACCAGTGCGTCACATCGCTGGTGCCGGCACCAACCCCGGTGCCGCTGACCAGCGCGCGTGCCATCAGCAGCGCACCATCCCAGCTGGTTGCCGCCAGAAGCGGCGACCAGCGCAGCCTGCGCACCCCGTCGAGCTGCACCGCTGTGCCGGTCGGATCAAACTGCCACACCTGCCCAAGCAGCGAGCGTGCCGGGCCGCTGGCCTTGAGCACATCAGGTTTTGTTGAGGTGCTGACCGCCGGGCCGTTGTGCGCCAAAAGCGCCGGGATCATCACCGCCGAGGTTTTGCCTGAGCGCGGCGGGCCGAGCACCAGCACCGCCCTTTCCGGGGCTGAGAACCGCCAGCTGCCGTCCTGGCCAGCACCGAGATACACACAACCGCTTGCCGTCGCGGCACGCGCCCGCTCGATCTGCCGCTCACCGCCACCGCTACCAGCCGGCCCGCCACCACGGCCGCTCGCGGGCAGGGGAGCACGCCGGTACAAAAACAGTCCCAGCCGTGCGATCGCGACCAGCAACAGCACATCAAAGGCGGTGCGTGACAACAGTGCCGCCACCAACACGGTCAGCACCAGCGCGCGTCCTGGATGCTGGCGCGGTGACTGATGCGAGGGCCCAAAGTCGCTCATCGCCGGTCACCGCGCAACAGCGTCTCGATCTCGTCACGCAAAAACCGGTAGCTGCGCCCCAGACGGCTGTGCGGCAGCTGCCCACTACGGGCCAGGTAGTAGACGGTCGAGAGCGGCATCTGCAAAAGCTCCGCCACCTCCGTCGGTGTCATCACACGCGCGCGGGTGAGCGGCACACGATCCGGGTCCGCGCTGGCCCGGGTGCCGTTGGGTGAGTGCGTTGAATGCATAAACGACACCCTGAGCGATCTGCAGGGACGTCTCAAGGACATCTCGGGACGTCTTCAAAGACGTCTTGGGACAACTTCGGACGTCTTGGGACGTCTTGGGACGTCTTTACACTCATCGCCCGTAACCACGGGCATTTTCGGAGGAGACGACCGGTCGCAAACGATCTGCTGGCAAACGCGATCAAAGCCACCGACATGCAGATCGAGTACCTCGCCCACGCCGTGCAGGTCAACGTCAAAACCGCGCGGCGGCGGCCCAGCACCAACCGCACCCCCTACCGCCGCCACCGCATCACGGTCGCCAAAGCGCTCGGTCTCAGCGAGCCCCAGCTCCGACCAGATCTACAGGACCCAGAGCCCGCGCCGCTGCGCGCCGATCGCGCTGCCTTCGATGTCGAGCCGGACACGCCGCCGGGGGCGAGCCTCAGCCGTGACGGGCGGGTTGACTGGCGGGCGCTGCTGATCCAACACGCCGAGCACGCGGCACAGGTCCGCATCGTGATCGCCGCCGCCTCACCCGCAGCCGTCTACGAAGCCAAGCTTGAACGCACCCTCGAGCCCGGCTGGTCGGCCGACCACGAAACCGCCCCACCCACCTCCCGCCCCAGAACCGGTAATCCGCCAACACATCAAGGCAAGCAGCCGGATCCTCGATCAGATCCACGGACCGCCGGGCATCCAGGTCCGACAGCACATCGCCCACCGCTACAACTCGATCCTGCGCTTCGACGACCAGATGCTGGTGCTGATCCACACCTGGGCGTTGACACTCTCGACGCGCTGCAACTGCACATCCGGCAGAACGCAGAGGACCGGGGCAGCTTCCAGGGCTTCTCCAACCACTTTCAGGCGATCCGGGAGCACGCCATGGACTTCGACCAGCCGTTCGCTGCGGAAGACCTCGACGACCGGGAACGCGCACTCGACCACTCATCAGCGCTCAGCGACCCCGCCTACAAGCCCGAGCTCGACCACGCCCAGGCCGTGTACCGCGACACGCTCGCGCAAGCACGCCGCGACTACGAGCACGAACTCAACGCGCTCGACTCACGCCGGCGCCAAGGCCACGAGCGTTAGGCTCTCAAGCCGTGACCGCCACGCTCGCGCAACCGGACGATCTGCAGCCGGTTCTCGCCCCAGAGCCGGGGCAGCTTGCGCTGGTGCGCGGACGCATGTGGGTCGTCGGTGACGTCACCCGTGACTCCCAGGCACAGCTCGACGGCCGCCCCGTTCAGCACCTGGTGAGCCTGATCTCGGTTGAGGATGACGCGACCGGGGAGGAGCTTGAGGTCATCTGGGAGATCGAGCCGGGCACCAAGGTGATCGCGCGTGCCGAGCTGCCCGCCATCGCCGCCGGACATCTGGACGAGCCCGCCGAGCTCGACGCCTTTCTTGACGCTGTGCGCTGGGGTGCTGTGACGAGCGCCGATCAGCGCTCGCTCCAGGCCCCGTTTCGCAGTGGCATCACGATCGAGGACTACCAGCTCGAGCCGCTCGTGCGTGCGCTGCGCACGCCGCGCACAACCCTGCTGATCGCCGATGACGTTGGTCTGGGCAAGACGATCGAGGCGGGGCTCGTTGTTCAGGAGCTGATCCTGCGCCACCGCGCCCGCAGCGCGGTAGTTGTCTGTCCCGCCGCTCTGCAGCTGCAGTGGCGCGATGAGATGCGTGAGAAGTTCGGTCTGGAGTTCCGCATCGTCGACCGCGCGATGCTCGGGCAGCTGCGTCGTGCGCGCGGTGTTGCCGCCAATCCGTTTGCGAACTTCCCGCGCCTGATCGTCTCGATCGACTGGCTGAAGGGTGAGCTCGGCATGCGGCTGCTGCGCGAGGTGCTTCCCGCGCACCCAGAGATACCCCGACGCTACGACGTCCTGATCGTCGATGAGGTTCACAACTGCGCGCCCGCCGGCGGCGGCAACGCCCGTTATGCGCGTGACACGCTGCGCACCCAGGCGATCCGGACGCTCGCGCCCCACAGTGAGCACCGGCTGTTTCTGAGTGCCACCCCGCACAACGGCTATGACAACTCGTTTGCGGCGCTGCTTGAGCTGCTTGACCCGTACCGTTTCGCGCGCGGGATCCGCCCGCCGCGTGAGGCGATCCGGGAGGTCACGGTGCGCCGGCTCAAGCAGGATTTGCGCAACGACGACGGCACGCCGCGCTTCCCGGCCCGCCGGATCGTGATGCTCGAGGTTGAGCACCCGGACAGCGAGCGTGACGTGCACGCCACGCTCGCCACCTACGCCGCCGCGCGCAGCGCCCGGCTCGATGAGAGCGCGTCCGCGCGTGTCGCCGCCGATTTCGTTACGACGCTGCTCAAGAAGCGGCTGTTCTCCTCGCCGGCGGCGTTCCTGCGCACGCTCGAGGTCCACCGCGAGACGATCACCCGCGGCCTCGACCCCCAGACCACGCGGCCGAGCAGGTCGGTGCTCACCCAGCTCTTTGATGATGCCGCCAACGCCGCCGACGATGAGTCGGCCGATGATGGCGTGGGCGAGGCCACACGCGCTGCCATTGACGCCGCCGCCCAGGCTGATGCCCAGCAGCCGTCACAGAATGAGCTTGAGCTGCTTGACCGGTTGCTTGCCTGGGCGCGCACGGCCGCCGACCGTGAGGACGCCCGCACCACACGCCTGCTCGACTGGGTCCAGGCCAACGTCAAACCGGACGGCCGTTTCACCGACACGCGCGT
The DNA here is from genome assembly GCA_021809805.1 of Actinomycetes bacterium. GTDB lineage: Bacteria > Actinomycetota > Acidimicrobiia > Acidimicrobiales > Bog-793 > JAKABX01. Next base: position 28,631 of record JAJZKA010000007.1, on the reverse strand, counting down.
GATCGTCTTCTCCGAGTATCGCGCCACCCAGCGCTACCTGCAGGAGCGGCTCTCCGCCCGCGGCATCGGTGGTGCCCGTGTCGAGCTGCTCGACGGCACCACCACCTCCGAGGAACGCGAGCGCATCAAGAGCCAGTGGCAGGAGCCGCCGGCGGACTTCCCGGTGCGGGTGCTGCTTGCCACCGACGCCGCGTCGGAGGGCATCAGCCTCCAGCGCCACTGCCATCTGCTCGCACACGCCGAGATCCCCTGGAACCCGAACCGGCTTGAACAGCGCAACGGGCGTATCGACCGCCACGGCCAGCCCGCACCGGAGGTGCTGGTGCACCACACCGTCAGCGCCGGCTGGCAGCAGGCCGCCCGCGGCTCGCTCGAGGGTGACCTCGACTTCCTCGCCCGTGTCGTCACCAAGGTCGAGCAGATCCGCACCGACCTCGGCAGCGCCGGGCCGGTGATCGCCGCCCAGATCGAGGAGGCGATGCTCGGCCGCAGAGCCAGCCTCGACGAGACCCGCTTCTCCGGTCAGGCCGCCTCCCGGGCGATCCTCAGCCAGGAGCAGCGCATGCGCGAGCGCCTCGCCGCCCTCCGCGACGAGCTTGACTCAAGCCGCACCACGCTGCACCTCGAGCCCGCGCGGATCGAGCGTGTCGTCGCGACCGCACTTGAGCTTGCCGGTCAGCCGCCGCTGCAACCCGCGCAGGAGCCCGGCACCTGGACGGTGCCCGCCTTCTCCGGAAGCTGGGCGCACGCCACGATCGGGCTCGAGCACCCCGCCCGCCCGAGCGAGCGGCGTCCGATCACCTTCGATGACCGGCTCGCCGCCGGTCGCACCGACCTCGTGCTCGCCCACCTCGGCCATCCGCTTGTGCGCATGTCGCTCTCGCTGCTGCGCGCCGAGGTCTGGGGCACCGGTAGGCATCTGCATCGCGTCACCGTCCGCTACGCCGACCACAGGCTCGAGCACCCCACCGCTGTTGCGCACGGGCGCCTTGTGATCACCGGTGCGAGCGGCCACCGTCTGCATGAGCAGCTGATCTTCGCCGCCGTCACGCTCAGCGCTGCTCGCCCTGAGCGCCTCGGCGTGCAGGCAGCCGAGGCTGCGCTCGCGTTGGCGGGTGACGACGCGGTGCCGGTGACGCTGCAGGATCGTCTGCTGCCACGCCTGCGCGAAGCCGCCGAGCCGCTGCGGGCGGCACTTCAGGCCCGCGCCGGTGAGCGTGCCCGGCAGCTCGTCACGACGCTTGAGGCCCGGGCGCAGGAGGAACGCGACCACGTCGCCGCAACCCTGACCGAGCTTGCGGCCACGATCCGCCGCGAGGCCTTCGGAGAGGATGGCACGCAGCTGCGGCTGATCACAGGCCTTGAGCTTGACGCCGGTGACCGCGCCCAGGTCGAGCAGGATCTGCGCTCGCTGCGCGAGCGACTCGACCGCATCCCGCAGGAGATCGCACGTGAGCAGGCGGCGATCACGCGCCGCTACCGCGACCCCACCCACCGCCTCTTCCCGGCAGCCGTCACCCTCCTCGTCCCTGAAGGAGCCCGGCTCTAGATGCCGCCTGCCCGTCGCGCACGCCCGAAGATCGCATCACACCACGCCGAGTGGCTCTCCCTGGTGCAGGCCAAGGGCCCGTTTCTGACGGTGCCGGTGCTTGAGAAGCTGCTCCCCGACGGTCTTGAGGCCGTCACGCGCATCGCCGATCTGCGCCTCGCGTATGCGGAGTGGCAGCACGACCCGCGTCTGCAACAGCGCTGGATCATGTGGGTGCTGACCGAGCTGCTCGATCTGCGCGAGGCTGTCAGCGAACCGGCCGACACCGACCCCGCCTACCGTGTGCCCGTTCAGGACGTGCTGCTGCGCGCGTCATATGTGGTGCGCGACCACGCTGCGCCGGATGACCCGGTCGTGCTGCTCGTCCACAGCTATCCGCACGGCACCCCGCTCGAGCGCCCGTTGCGCGCCGACGCCTGGGCCGCCAGCCCGCTTGACCGCGCCGCCGAGCTCGCGCGCGCCACCGGCCACCCGCTCGCGCTCGTCACCAACGGCATGGACTGGACGCTGGTCTGGGCACGCCCGGGGGAGAGCACCGGAATCTGCGCCTGGCGTGCTGAGCTATGGCTCGAGGAGCCGCTCACGCTGAGGGCGTTCGTGACCCTGCTCGGCGCCCGGCGCTTCTTTGCTCTCCCCGCCGAGCAGGGTCTCACACGCCTGCTGGCCGAGAGCGCCGGGCGTCAACAGGAGGTCGCCGACCAGCTCGGCACCCAGGTCCGCCACGCCGTCGAGCTGCTGATCACCACGCTTGACCGCGCCGACCGGGACCGTCACGGCGAGCTGCTCGGCGAGCTCGAGGGCGCCGAGGTCTACCGCGGCGCCGTCACCGCGATCATGCGCCTTGTCTTCCTGTTCGTCGCCGAGGAGCGGCGGCTGCTTCCGATCGAGGACCAGCGCTACGCCCAGACGCTCGCCGCCAGCACGCTGCGCGCCCAGCTGCGCGAACGCGCCGACCGTGACGGCGAGGACCCGCTGGAGCGCTCGACCGCCGCCTGGCATCGTGTCTTAGCGCTCTTTCGCGCCGTGCATGGCGGCATCGAGCACGACGCGCTACGCCTTCCCGCCTATGGCGGCGGGCTCTTTGACCCCGACCGTTACCCGTTTCTGGAGGGACGCCCGCCCGGCAGCAGCTGGCATGAGCACCGCGCCAGCCCGCTGCCGGTCGACGACCGCACGATGCTTCACCTGCTCGACGCGCTACAGACCCTGCTGCAGGGCGACTCAAGCGTGCTGCTCTCCTATGAGGCACTTGACGTCGAGCAGATCGGCCACGTCTACGAGGGCCTGCTTGACCACACCGCGCTGCGCATCACCGACACCGCCCTGGCCTGCTCAGGCAAGCTCGAGCACGAGCTGCTGCTCGGTGACATCGAGCGCTGGGCAGCGTCGGGCGAGGCGACTCTGATCGAGCGCCTGGCAAAGGAGACGGGCCGCTCCGCTGCGGCGATCGCCAAGACGCTCAACGCCGAGCCCAGCGATGAGCGCCGCGCCCGCCTGCGCGCCGTCTGCTCAGGCGATGACCACCTGCTCGCTCGGATCGCTCCCTTCCACGGCCTGCTGCGCGAGGATCTGCGCGGCGACCCGCTCGTCTTCCTCGCCGGCTCGCTGTTTGTCACCCAGGCGCTTGACCGCCGCTCCTCCGGCACCTACTACACCCCGCGCGAGCTGGCCGAGGAGGTCGTCCACCACGCGCTTGACCCGATCGTCTATGACCCCGGCCCCGCCCAGGAACGCGACGAGCGCAAATGGAAGCTCCGGCCCGCCGCCGAGCTGCTCGAGCTGCGGGTCGCCGACATCGCGATGGGCTCAGGCGCCTTCCTGGTCGCCGCCTGCCGCTACCTCGCCAAGCGTCTGCAGGAGGCCTGGGACACCGAGACCTCAGCCACTGATGCCGCCGCCGCTACCGGCCCGCTGGCCGGCGGCGGCGGGCTACCAGCCGACCCGCTCGAACGCGAGGCACTCGCCCACCGCCTGATCGCCGAGCGCTGCCTCTACGGCGTTGACAAGAACCCGATGGCTGTCGAGATGGCCAAGCTCTCGCTGTGGCTGATCACGCTCGCCAAGGACCGTCCGTTCTCCTTCGTCGACCACGCGCTTCGCCTCGGTGACTCGCTGCTCGGGGTCACGGACCTGCGCCAGCTGCGCGTCGCGCATATCGACGCCTCCCACCACCGGCAGGTGAGCCTCGATCTGCACGCCGATGCGATCGACGCCGCGCTCGAGCGCGCGCTCATGCTGCGCCGTGAGCTCGAGGACTTCATCGTCCGTGAGATCGCCGACGCCGAGCGCAAGACCGTCCTGCTGGCCGAGGCTGAGGCGGCACTCGCCGACGCCAGGCTGATCGGCGACCTGATCGTCGCCGCCGCTCTGGCTGGTGTCGAGGACGCCGACCCGCTGAACGGGCCGGATGTCGCCCGTCGCATCCGCACCCTGCTTGACCATGAGCTCTCTGAGATCGACCGTGCGCTCGCACGCACCGAGCTGCGCGCGCTCGCCGACGACTGGTTGGTTGAGCGTCGCCGCGCTGTGGGGGATGTGCCCGAGGTGGTCTGGGATGACCGCAGGCCGTTTCACTGGGCGCTCGAGTTCCCGGAGGTCTCCGAGCGCGGTGGTTTTGACGCGATCGTCGGCAACCCGCCGTTCCAGGGCGGGCAGAAGATCACCGGCGCGCTTGGCAGCTCCTACCGCGACTACCTGGTCGCCTGGCTCGCCGGCGGCCGGCGCGGCAGCGCCGATCTGGTCGCCTACTTCTACCTGCGCGCCGCCTCGCTGCTTCGCCCCAGCGGTGACTTTGGCCTGATTGCGACCAACACCCTCGCCCAGGGCGACACACGCGAGGTCGGCCTCGAGCGCCTGGTCGCCGGTGGCTGGGCCTTCCACCGCGCGGTCTCCAGTGAACCCTGGCCTGGGGGCGCGAACCTTGAGATGGCAACCGTCTGGGCGCACCGCGACGGCTGGGCTGCGAGTGTCACCCTGGACGGCGTCGAGGTCTCCGGAATCACACCATCGCTGGCCACCCGCAGCCGCGTGGACGGAACCGCGCACCGGCTGCAAGTGAACGCCGGCAGATCCTTCCAGGGCTCCAACGTGCTCGGCATGGGCTTCGTGCTCTCCCGCGCAGAGGCAGACGCGATGAAGGCCGCCGATTCTCGCAACGAAGAGGTCGTCAGGCCATACCTCGTCGGTGAGGACCTCAACTCCCGGCCGGACGGCTCACCGTCACGCTGGGTGATTGACTTCCGGGACTGGCCGATCGAGCGGGCGCGAGAGTACACGGAGCCGTTTGCGCGTGTCGAGACGCTGGTGCGCCATGAGCGCGAGAAGAACAATCGAGAGGTCTACCGGTCTCGATGGTGGCAGTTCGCGGAGCGGCGGCCGGCTCTGTACCGCGCGATCGCCCCGCTCGACCGCTGCATCGCGATCACTATCACCAGCCGCACGGTGCAGCCGATGCTTGTACCGACCGGATGCGTGTTCGGTCACAAGCTCACGGTCTTCGCCTATGGTGACGCCGCGCACCTGGCTCTCCTGTCCAGTTGGATTCACCGTGAGTGGGCAATCGCTCGCGGATCGACGATGCGGACGGATCCAAACTACACCCCGAGCGACTGCTTCGAGACCTTCCCCCAGCCCGCGCTGACCGACGCTATTGGCATCCTCGGCGGCGAATTGAACACGCACCGCTCCGCACTGATGCTGGACCGTCAGGAGGGGCTGACCAAGACCTACAACCGCGTGCACGATCCTGATGAGCACGCCGATGACATCGTGCGCCTGCGCGAGCTGCACTTACAGCTTGACCACGCGGTCCGTGACGCGTACGGCTGGAGTGACCTGGAGCTCGGCCACGGCTTCCACGAGACCAAGTTCGGCGTCCGCTACACGTTCGCGCCGGCGCCCCGCCAGGAGCTGCTTGACCGGTTGCTTGAGCTAAACCACGAGCGCTACGCCGAGGAGGTCCGGCGCGGGCTACACGCCAAGACAAAGCCGAAGCCCCGCGCGCGGGTGGCTCCCGCTGGGACGCTGTCGCTGCTCGATGATTGAGCGTCGCTTGCCGGGAGTACCGTTTTAGATCGTGCTGACCAGGATCGAGATCGACGGTTTCAAGACCTTTCGCGACTTCGCGCTTGACCTGCAGCCCTTCAACGTGATCGCCGGCACCAACGCCAGCGGCAAGTCCAACCTGCTCGACGCGATCCAGCTGCTCTCGAGGCTCGCGGATACTGATCTGCGGTCGGCCGTGGGTGGCCTGCGCGGCGAGCCGGGCGAGCTCTTTCACCGCGCCCCGTCGGGGTCCGTGGACGAGCGGATGCGGCTTGCCGTTGAGGTTCTGATCGAGCCTGACATCCGCGACCCCTGGGGGGTTGAGCGGGAGCTCATCCAAACCCGGCTGCGCTACGAGCTCGTGCTCGAGCGCCGGCGCACCGGTGGCTTTGAGCGGCTCTTCGTGGTGCACGAGGCGGCGCTGCGGATCGGTGCCGGTGATGACGCATGGGCCAAGCCGTTCAAGCGGATTGGGGCCGAAGCGATCACCTCCCGGCTTGGGTACGGTCGGCGCACCGACCTGCTGGTGACGCGCGCTGACAGCGGCGCGCCGCAGTTCTACATCAGCCAGGACGGTGTTCAGGGCCGCACGCGACCGGCCGCTGCGGCCGAGCGCACGGTGCTCTCGACCATGACCTCGGCCGAGTTCCCGCATCTCTTCGCGCTGCGCGCGGAGCTGCTCTCCTGGCGCTTTTTGCAGCTCGACCCAGCCAGCCTTCGCAGCCCTGCCGACCGCCACGCTCCCACACAGCTCGAGCCCAGTGGCGCCAACCTCGCCGCCGTGCTCGCGCGCCTGAAGGCCGCCACCGCGCAGCCGGACGACCCCGAGGGCGTGCTGACCGACATCTCCGCCGAGCTCTCAAGCCTGGTTCCTGGAGTGCTCGGCGTCCGCGTGCGCGAGGAGGAGGCAGAGAACCAATGGCAGATCGTCATCGCCACCAGGGATGCCGGCGAGTACTCAAGTCGCGTTGCCTCCGACGGTACGCTGCGCGTGCTCGCGCTGCTGACCGCGCTGAGTGACCCCGAGTTTGGTGGCCTGGTCTGCTTCGAGGAGCCCGAGAACGGTGTTCACCCCGCCCGCCTGGGCCCGCTGATCGAGCACCTCCGTGCGCTGGTCGACGTGTCGGCAACGGGCACCGAGGGCCGGCTGCCGCTGCTGCAGCTGATCCTCACCACCCACTCTCCCGTTGTCGTCAACGCGCTGCAGTCCGAGCGTGAGGGCATCTTCTTCGAGTCGGCCACGAGGATCGACGGCGCGGCCGGCACGGTCGACGTCGTCACCCACGCACGCCCGGTGCTTCGCTTCTACCAGCAGACACTGGACCCCGATGACATCGGCCGTTTCGCCACCCATGGCGAGGTCGAGCAGTATCTGGCCACAGCGAGCGTCCGGTGACAGCAGCCTGGCTCGGTTTGGCGCTCTACGCCGAAGGGCCGACCGACCACCGCTTCCTGGACAGGCTGCTGCCGCGGGCCGTCTCGCACCTGCTGACGGGTGCCCGCTACATGGTTGAGGTCAGCGAGGTGCAACGGCTGCCGGTCGACCGCTCCCTGCCAGCGCGCGCCGAGCGCATCGCCACCGGTGCGCAACGGCTGCAGAGTGCCTTTCACATCCTGTTCGTGCACGCCGACGGTGGCGCCGATCCCGCCGCCGCACGCTCAAACAACGTCGCTCCCGGACTCCAGCGCGTACGCGAGCACCTGGGCGACGCCGGCCGCCGCGGTGTCGCCGTGGTGCCGGTCCGCGAGCTTGAAACCTGGGTGCTCGCCGACGGCGCGAGCCTCGCCAGCGTGCTGGGAACGACCCGCACGGCCACCGAGCTCGGGGTGCCCACGACCGCCGGTGAGCTCGAGGGGCTGCTCGATCCAAAGGCTGTGTTCGCCGCCGCGGTTAGAGCCGCGCGCCCCGGTCGTCGCCACCGCCGCCGGCCCGATCCGACATCGTTCCTTGAGCCGTTGGGCGCCCAGGCGAGGATCGCCGAGCTGCGCCGCCTGCCGGCGTTTGCTGCGCTGCTCAAGGATCTGCAGGTTGCATTGGGCGAGCTTGGCTTCAGCGCTGCCGCCGATGCCTGAGCCGCTTTTGACCAGGGGCGCGCGAGAGCTGCGCTCCGAGCTTGAGCAGCTGATCCGTGAGGACCTGATCGGCCCCGCTGCCGGGCCGCAGGAGGAGCTTGACGAGGCGCCGGTCGACCGTTACCTGCTTGGCCTGCTCGCGCCCCGGTTCCGGCCCGGTTCCTCGCCGCCGGCACCGCAGGCCGGCGGCGAGGATGACCCCGACGGCGATCCGTTCGCGGCCGAGCTGCTGCCCGAGGATGACCTCGCCGACGGCGGTTCCACGGCCGATGAGGGGGAGGAGGGGCGTGCCGAGGACCGCCCGCCCGCGGTGGAGCAGCTGGTGCCCTCCTCCTTCGGCCTGACCTTTGCCGTCGACGCCGGCTGTGAGAAGGTCATCGCCGAGGCTTCCTGGGGCACCTACGAGCGGCAGTTGAGCGCCGAGGCGCTCGCCGGCGACGGCCGATCGGCACGACGCTGGCGCCGGCGCAGCTGCGGCGGCCAGGTGGACGTGCCGCTGAGCGGGGCCGGGCCGATCGAGCCGCTGGTCCCTGACCCGTCGGCGCCCGAGGTCGTGATCCGCGGTGTCGTCCGCCGACGTGGCGGTGAGCTGCTGGTCTCCCTGTTCCTGGTAAACGGACAGCAGAGCGCCACGGGACGCTCAGACAGCCAATGGCTCTGCCAAGCGTCACTGACCGTCGCGGGCCCGGGCGGGGAGGCGGTGTTCGTGCGCCGCTCGCTGCCCGCAGCAGAGCTTGCGCCCGAGGTCGACCGCGAGGAGCTCGCGGGCCTGGAGATGCTGTTTCGTGACCGTGTGGAGCTCGCGGTCGGCCACGGGGTGGGGGTGCGCGTGAGCGAGGCACCCGGCCGGCCGGGTCGCGCTGTCAGGATCGCGACCGAGCCGATGCCCGGCGAGGAGGTCCCGCGCACCGACGCACCGACACCACAGGACTTCACCGACGAAGCTATCCGCGTGCCGTTCACCGCCGCGCAGGCGGCGCTCGACATGAAGACGATCGCCGAGACCGACGACGCGCAGCTGCCCTTGCTGCTTGGGCCGTTGGCTGACGCCTACGCGGCCTGGATCGACTTGCAGGAGCGTCGCATCGACGATCCCGGCCAGGGCCTTGAGTCCTTCGGCGACACCGCGCGCGACCACATCGCCGTAGCCCGCGCAGCGCTTGCCAGGATCCGCGCCGGCATCGAGGCGCTTGCCGAGCCGGATGTGGCCGCCGCGTTTCGCTTTGCCAACCATGCGATGTGGCAGCAGCGTGTGCACACGCTCGCCGCGGAGGCGCGTCGCGGCAACCAGGCGCTGAAGCTACATGCCGCGGTCACCGCCGCCGACGTGCCCTCAAACCGCTCCTGGCGCCCGTTCCAGCTCGCCTTCGTGCTGCTCTCGCTGCCTTCGCTGGCTGACCCGTTGCACGCCGACCGCAGCGGCGCTGACGCCCTCGTCGAGCTGCTGTTCTTCCCGACCGGCGGCGGCAAGACGGAGGCCTACCTCGGTCTGACCGCCTTCGCGCTCGCGATCCGCCGGTTGCAGGGTGTCGTCGCCGGCCGCGACGGCTCACACGGTGTGGCGGTGCTGATGCGCTACACGCTGCGTCTGCTCACCCTCCAGCAGTTCCAGCGCGCGGCGGCGCTGCTCTGTGCCTGCGAGCTGCGCCGCCGCGCGCTCTACGGCCGTGGCGAGAGCGCTGAGCAACGGCGCTGGGGCAAGACGCCGATGCGCATCGGTCTCTGGGTCGGGCAGGCGTCGACCCCCAACAGCACCGAGGATGCCGAAGGGTGGGTCAGACAGGCCCGCCAGCGCGGCGGTGGCGTGCGCGGCTCCTCACCGCTGCAGCTGACCCGCTGTCCCTGGTGTGGCTCGGCGCTCGAGGGTGGCCGTGACGTCGAGGTTGACTCGCGGCGCGGCCGCACCCTGATCAGCTGCTCTGACATCGGCGGTGAGTGCGCCTTCACGCCACGCGCGAGCCCCGGTGAGGGGCTGCCGGTGGTGGTCGTCGACGAGGAGGTCTATCGGCTGCTGCCCGCGCTTGTGATCGCCACCGTCGACAAGCTCGCCCGCATGCCCTGGGAGGGCCGGGTTCAGGCACTGTTCGGGCAGGTGCGGCGGCGCTGCGAGCGCCACGGCTACCTGAGTGCCGGTGAGGAGCACCCGGGCTCGCACCCCAGGCAGGGCCCGCTGCCCAGCGCCGCGGTGCTCGACTGCGAGCCGCTGCGCCCACCGGACCTCATCATCCAGGACGAGCTGCATCTCATCTCAGGGCCGCTCGGCAGTCTCGTCGGGCTCTATGAGACGGCTGTTGATGAGCTCTGCTGTTGGCCGCTTGACGGGCAGCAGGTGCGTCCCAAGGTGATCGCCTCGACCGCAACGATCCGCCGCGCCGGGGACCAGGTAGCGCGCCTGTTTGACCGCCATCTCGCGGTCTTCCCACCACCCGGCCTGGACGCGCGCGACTCGTTCTTCGCGCTTCAGCGCGACCAGCCCAGCGACCGCGACGAGCGCCCGGGGCGTCTTTATCTCGGTGTCTGCGCCCCCGGTCGGCGCTTCAAGCAGGTCCTCATCCGCACCTATGTCGCGCAGCTGCGCGCCGCCTGGACGGTGCTCGGGCGCCAGCCCGGCAGCGAGGCCGACGCCTACATGACGCTGGTTGGTTACTTCAACTCGCTGCGTGAGCTGGGCGGCATGCGCCGCCTGGTCGAGGATGACATTCAGAGCCGGATGTTCGGCGACCGCGGCGGCGAGGGCCGTGGGCGTCTGATCGTTGAAGAGCTCACCTCCCGTAAGACCGCCTCCGACATCCCGGACGTGCTCGACCGGCTGGGGCTCGAGCGTCCCTCGCAGCAGGCGCGTAAGGAGCGCCGGGACGGTGAGCTGTACTCGATCGATGTGTTGCTCGCGACCAACATGATCTCTGTCGGTGTCGATGTTCCCCGCCTCGGCGCCATGGTTGTCGCCGGCCAGCCGAAGTCAACCAGCGAGTACATCCAGGCCACCAGCCGTGTCGGCCGCCGTCACCCCGGGCTTGTCTTGACCGTCTACAACTGGGCGCGCCCCCGCGATCTTTCCCACTACGAGACCTTCGCTCACTACCACAGCACGCTGTATCGCCAGGTCGAGGCGTTCTCGGTCACGCCGTTTGCGCCACGCGCGCTCGACCGTGGGCTGACCGGCGTGCTCGCCTCGCTGCTGCGGCTGGGTGGCCCGGACTGGAACGCCAACGCCGGCGCTGCGGCCGTCGACCCCGCCGCCGCTCGCGCTCGCGCGGTCAAGGCGGCGATCCGCCGTCGTGCCGAACGTCAGCTTGTCGCCGGCGGCGCCGCCGCGCTTGCCGAGCGTCTCGATGTTCTGCTGGACGCCTGGCGCGCCGAGGCGTCGGTCGGTCAGCGCACGCTCGTCTATCAGGCTCGCGGCAAGAGCGACACCGATGTCTCGCTGCTGCACGAGCCCGGCATCGAGGGCTGGAGTCAGTGGACGGTCCCGACCTCGATGCGCAACGTCGAGCTGGCCGTGCCGCTGAAGCTCCGGCCGGAGGCGATCTCCGCGCCGCGTGAGGCGTGGGAGCCGCCGCTACGCTCAGCGCCGCTACCGAAACCGGACGGTGGGCGGTGAGGGACCGAAGCCATGTCGGGGACCTGCGCCCCAGCCAGCTGATGCACACCTACGGTGTCGGTGCGACCGTTGAGCTGCCGGAGCTGACGACGCTCGTGCTTGGCCTCGATGACTGGCCGCGGGTGCTCGGCGAGCCGGTCTCTGAGCCCCGTCTGCTCGCGGCTGTGCGCGCGGCGCTCGGGTCGCAGGTCGAGCAGCTGCTCACCCCGCCGGTGGTGCCCGACGGTGACAGCTCCGGCGTGCCCGTCTCGCCCTTTCCGCGCTGGTTGCGCTGCCCGGTCTGTAGCCGGCTGGCCGCGATCGACAGCGGGGTCTTCACCCTCCGTGAGGACGCGTGGCGTCCGGAGCGCACCCGCTATGTGCATGACGGCTGCCCGCGCGCCCGGGCCGGCAGACCCCCGACGGCGTTTCCCGCCCGCTACCTGATGGCCTGCCAGAACGGCCACATCGACGACTTCCCGTGGGTTGAGTTTCTGCACGGCCCCATCGCGTGTGCAGGCACGCTCAAGTTGCGCGAGCTCGGGACCGGCGGGCGTCCCGGTGACGTGCAGCTCGAGTGCGATCAGTGCGGTCGCCGCCGCCGGCTCTCACAGGCGTTCGGTCAGGACGCTAAGACATTCCTGCCGCCGCGCTGCCGTGGACGCCACCCGCACCTCGGTGTCGCCGAGCGCTGCGATCAGGAGCCGGTCACGCTGCTGCTCGGCGCCAGCAACGCCTGGTTTCCGGTGCTCAGCTCGGCGCTGTCGATCCCGTCCGCCGCCGGTGAGCTGGCGCAGGCGGTCGACGACGCGTGGGCGATCGTCGGCCTGCTGCCCGACGGCGAGCAGTTCCTCGACGTGACCCTGACCACCAACCCGGAGCTTCGCCGCCTGCGCGGGCTGCGCGACCGACTCGGCATCGCCGCTGTCGGCGCGGCGGTGCGCGCACGCCGCGAGGGGGTTGAGGGCGCTGGTGATGCGGCTGACCTGCTCACACCGGAGTGGCGGGTGCTGACCGCCGCAGACGCCGTGCCCGAGCAGCCCGACTTCAAGCTCCGCCCCGTCGGCGCTCCCACGGCGCTTGCCGGGCTGATCAGCGACGTTGTGCTGGTTGAGCGGCTGCGTGAGGTCAGCGCGCTGCGCGGCTTCACGCGCATCAACGCCCCCGACGAGCTCGGCAGCGGCGGCGGCCGGATCGTCGCACTGACGCGCGGGGCGCCACGTTGGCTGCCCTGTAGCGAGGTGCGCGGCGAGGGCATTTTCATCCGCTTTGCCGAGGACCGGGTGCTCGCCTGGGAGCAGCGCTACCGCTCCTCGGGGATCGCGGACGTGCTGCACGACGGCCACCGCGCCTGGCGTGAGCGCCGTGGCCTTGACCCTGAGGAGTCATGGCCCGGTGAGCGCTATGTGTTGCTGCACAGCTTCGCGCACGCGCTGCTGCGTGAGCTCGCGCTCGAATGCGGCTACACCGCATCCTCGATCCGCGAGCGCATCTACGCAACCAGCCCCGACAGCGAGGCTGCTGGCACCGAGGCGATGGCGGGCGTGCTGCTCTACACCTCCGCGCCTGACAGCGAGGGAACGCTCGGCGGCCTGGTCTCACTCGGCGAGCCCGACCAGCTCGGACCGCTCGTGCGCCACGCGCTGGAGCGCGCCAAGCTCTGCTCCTCCGATCCGCTGTGCTCCGAGCACGACCCCCGAATCGACGGGTCCGTTCACGTGGCCGCCTGTCATGCCTGCCAGTTCGCCTCCGAGACATCGTGTGAGCGCGGCAACCGCTTCCTTGACCGCGGCACGCTCATTGAGACCCTCTCGGACCGTGACGTCGGGCGTGATAGCGCCTACTTCGGGGCACTCGATTTGTGAGCGTCGCCGCCGCGCTTGACACCGTGCTTTGCCGTTTGAGCGACGTCCAGCTCGCCACGCTCGCGGGCGCCTGCGATCCGCTTGCGCGCCCCAGCCCCGTCTGCGCGACCGCCCTGGCCGGCGCCTCGCCCGCCGCGCTTGATGCAGTGCGTGAGCTCACCGCCGCCTGGGACGCTGACCCTGCGATCACCGGCGCCGGTGTCGCGCTCGCGCTGCGTGTCGGTGCCGGCGCCCGCCGCCAGTCCCAGCACAACCGCCCCCGGCCTGTCTGGACCGGACCGGGCGCGCTCGGCGAGCAGCGCCTGACCGCCGCGGTGCTCCACGAGCTGCTCGCCCGGGCCGAGGACCGCATCCTGCTGGTCAGCTTCGCCGCCCACACGCTCCCCACGGTCGCCGCTGACCTGCGCGCCGCCGTCGCACGCGGCTGCCAGGTCGATGTGGTGTTCGAGAACAGCCAGGACAGCGACGGTCGCTACCGCGGGCACGACCACGCCTTCGCCACGATCGATGGGATCACGCGCTGGCGCTGGCCAGCTGAGCAACGCGAAGGCGGCGGGGTCCTGCACGCCAAGCTGCTCGTGATCGACGGCCAGCGCGCCCTGATCGGCTCCGCCAACCTCACCCACCAGGCTTTGCGCGCCAACCTTGAGGTCGGCCTCGCCGTCGCCGACCCCGGAGTCGCCGCCGCGCTTGAGTCCCACATCCGCGGACTGATGCGGTCAGGCGTTCTGGCATTGGCCTGACAGCCTGACGGCGCGCGGGCTCGGCGCCAGGTGCCTGACCGTGTCACGCTTTGACCTGGATGGCCATGCACGCGTGGTCCGTCTTGAGTACGCGGGGCGCCTGTGGGAGCGACCCATGCTCGCCGTGGCAGCGGTTCCCGGCGGTCGTCTCAGCGATGTAGCCGATCCGGTTGCTGCTGGTCGGGATAATGCCCGTCTCACGAGGCTCCCGAACGACCGACTAACCATGATGCGCAGCAGCGTCTTGTCTGCTGTCTGTCGGCCAGCGAAGCTCGCAAGCATGAGCCGGTCGACGCAGGTCTGAGCGATCAGAAGGCTGCTTCGCCGTCCTCGGGTAGCCAGCCTGACAGCAGCTCTGCCACTCGTGCACTGAAGCGCGCCGCCGCGGCTCCGTCAATGACCCGGTGATCATATGAGAGCGAGAGCGGCAACAGTAGCCGCGGCGCGAATTCCGACCCTGTCCACACCGGCCAGATCGCGGCTCGCGTCACCCCGAGGACGGCAACCTCTGGGGCATTGATGATTGGAGTGAAGCCCGTACCACCGATGCCACCCAGGCTTGAGATGGTGAAAGTTCCACCGGCCATCTCTGCTGGTGTCAACGCACGGTTCCGCGCCGCCTCGGTCAAAGCCATGATCTCGGCAGCGACTGTATACAAGTCCTTGTTGTTAACGTCCCGCAGCACCGGCACAAGGAGGCCGGAGCGCGTTTCAGTGGCTATGCCGATGTTGTAGTAATGCCGCAAGACCAACTCGTTTGCGTCAAGCGAAGCGTTGAACTGCGGAAATTCTTGCAGCGCTCGGGCGAGCGCCACCACCATGAATGGCAGTAGCGTCAGCTTGACGGGAGCATCGGCGTTGCTCTCGTTAAGTGATCGGCGAAGGTTGTCGAGCTCTGTTATGTCAGCTTGTTCGTGGTGCGTGACGTGAGGGATCAGCATCGCGTTCCGGGTGAGCCGTCTGCTGATCTGCTGACGTATTCGGGAAAGTGCCGTCCGATCAACGGGGCCGAACCGCTCAAAGTCAACCTGTGGCCATGGCTCAACGGTCACAGTCTGCAGGTCGTGTGGTGACGAAGACATCTCTCAGGCCGGGGGCAGTTCGTCGCCGGGCGCGCCGATATATGCGATCACGCTAAGCGCGCTAACAGTCTCGCCGGCCGGGGCGACGATTCGCAGCAGTGTGCCCTCGGCGACACTTTCAACCTCTAACTCGGCCTTATCGGTCTCCACGACGAGCAGCGGCTGCCCTAGTTCTACCTGGCTCCCTTCATCGATCAACCACTCGATGATGTGGAGCTCGTCGGAGGTCTCTCCTAGCGCGGGCATGACAATTTCCTCTGCCATTCTGCAGTCTCCTTCAGTGTCGGGGGTCAGTTAGCGAGCACGGTTTGGACGGCTGCGCGAATCTCCTCGCGAGAGGGGAGAACGGCAGCCTCGAGCGTCGGAGCAAACGGCATGGGAACGTCTTTGCTGGCAAGTCGCACCACCGGTGCGAGGAGGTGGCCGTGGAACTCGGCGGATACACGTGCTGCGACTTCTGCTCCCCAGCCGCCCGTGAGTGGAGCCTCGTGGACGATGATCAGCCGCCGCGTGCGCCCGACGCTAGCCATGATCCCCTCCCAATCGAATGGGGCCAGCCAGATTGGGTCGATGACCTCGCAGCTAACTCCATCGCCGGCAAGTTCGTCGGCAACATCGAGGGACGCGTACAGCTGCGTGAACGTCGCGAGGATGGTGAGGTCATCGCCACGGCGCCGGACTCGAGCCTGCCCAACCGGCAGGACGTATTCCGTCTCGGGAACAAATGCGCGCGTGTCGATCGATCCGGATTCCTTCCGGCGTTTGGCGCCGTACAAGAGCTTGTGCTCGAACACGAGCACTGGATCCGGGTCTTGCAGAGCTGCGCGCATGGCGCCCTTAGCGGTGTAAGGATCGGAGATGCACAGAACCTTGAGCCCGGGGATGTGCATGAAGATGCTCTCGGGGTTCTGTGAATGCTGAGCCCCCCGCTGGCTTGCCCCGACCGGGCAGCGCAGAACTATAGGCACGGTGAGAGCCCCGTTGGACATAGCCCTCAGCTTCGCTGCTTCGTTGGCCACCTCGTCCATCGCTTCAAAGACGAAGTCTGCATATTGGAGGTCCGGCAGCGCCGGGCAGCCGGTAACTGCAGCGCCGATCGCAGCCCCGAGCAAAGCCTTCTCGCTGATCGGTGTATCAATAACGCGTTCGCGACCAAAGTGCTCAGCCAGCCCGCCATAGACACCGAACGCTCCGCCCCAACCGCCGGGCACACCGATGTCCTCGCCCAGCAGAAGAAGCCGCTCGTTGGCCGTCATCTCCTCGGCGATTGCCTCACGGAGCGCCTCGGCGATTGAGAGCAGCCGTTCTTCCGGCCCATCAGCCAACGGTCCGGCGGTCTCGACTCGCTGCGGAGGCGCCCCGTAGACAACGGCTAGGTCAGCCGCGGTTGCGCTATCTGGTAGCGGCGCTTGCTGCGCGAATGACAGTGCTTCCGCGACCGCTGCTTTCGCTCGCGCGATTGAGTCTTCGACTTCCGCGGTCGATGCTATTTCATGTGCGACGAGCCAGTCTGGGAAACGCTTGACCGGATCGCGGGCTCGCCACTGCGCTTCTTCGTCCTTCTGGCGGTATCCGCGAGCGTCCGACCGGCTGTGCCCGACGAAGCGGTAGGTAAGGCACTCGATGAGCGTCGGTCCCTCTCCTCGGCGAGCGCGCTCGACGGCGCGAGTGGCAGCACCGCGGACCGCGAGCACGTCCATCCCGTCGATTCGCTCGGACGGGATACCGTACGCCGCGCCACGCGAAGAGACATCAGCGTTGCGGGTGGTCTCCGCGAACGGTGTCGAGGCGCTGTAAAGGTTGTTCTCGCAAACGAACACGACCGGGAGGTTCATGGCTGCAGCGATGTTCACGCCCTCGTGAAACGCTCCCTCGTTGACCGCTCCATCCCCGAAGAAGCAGGCCACTACGGAGTCGGTGCCTTGGCGAACCAAGCCGAGAGCCAGCCCCGGGGCGAGAGTGATGCCACCCCCGACGATGGCGATCGAGGGCAGCATCCCGATCTGAGGGTCGCCAAGATGCATCGAGCCGCCGCGCGCACCCAGGCAGCCGCTGGCCTTGCCGTAGATCTCGGCCATTGCCAGCTTCGGATCCATGCCCTTAGCCAGAGCATGGCCATGGGGGCGGTGTGTTGACGTGATCCAGTCGTCGGCGCGTAGTGTCGAGCACACGCCGACGGCTACCGCCTCCTGGCCCTGGTACTGGTGAAGGGTCCCAGGGATCTCGCCTTGCAGGTATCTCAGATAGGCGGTCTGCTCGAACTCTCGGATGAGCACGAGCTGCTCAAGGAGGGCGAGCGCCTGCTGCCTGGAGACTGTCGACCCTAACTCCGTCTTGTCGTCAGGGACCGTGGCAGGGTCGATGCTTGATATGTCGGTCACTTGTTGGCCGCCTTTCCTGAGGACCCGAGGGTCTGCATGTATCGCCTAATCTCTTGAGTGAGCGCCAGCGCTGCCGCGGTCATCGCATCGCCAGGGAGACGCGAGCCATAGGTCAAGTTCGGGTCTGCGCTAGCGCGTTGCAGACCCAGAGCGAGCCCCTCGCCGAAAACCTGCTTGAGCCTGGTTCCCACGTTTACCTTGGATATCCCGGCTTCGACTGCCGCTTGGAGCTGCTCGGGGGGTACGCCCGAGCCTCCGTGCAGTACCAAGGGAACTGTGAGCGCGTCTGCGAGCTCTCTGATTCTGCTCGTATGGAGTGTCGGGGTGTAGCCGCCGGTCACGAAGTGCACGCTGCCAACTGATACCGCAAGGCAGTCCACATTGGTGCGTCGCACGAACTCCACTGCCGCGTCGACGTCGGTGAGTCGCGCCTCTTCGTCGTGCAAGACACCGTCACGCATCTCGCCGAGCTCGTCAAACTCCCCTTCGACCGCAACACGTGCGGCGTGCGCTTCCGCCACGAGCGCTGCCGTAGTCTCGATCAATCGCTCCATCGTCATGCCTTGGCCGACCATCATGACCGTGTTGAAGCCACATCCGAGCGCGCTACGGGCCTCGTCTAGGCTGTCTGCTTCGTTGTACATGACAGCCGTAGGCGTCTTGGCCCGCTCTGCCAGCATCGCTGCGACGGCTCCGTAGACGGCGATACCTTGCTCACGTAGCCAGGCATGGTTCGCTGTCAAGCCGCCGATGCCGATTATTACCGGTGACTCCTCGGCCTCGGCCGCCGCCACCACGGCCTCAAGGCTGTAAACGTCCCACGCTTCGAAGTACCCGACGGCATAGCGGTGCTCACGCGCATCGGTAAGGAGATCAGATAGGGCAGCGATTGTCATGAGCGAGTGTCGACAGCTTTCAGTTAATGGTGGTTGTGCGAAACATCCGACGCGCTCTGGCAGTTGGGGCGAAGCCGTGCGGACCATGAGCGGTATGCGACTAACTCCTGTTCGGTCTGGCGCGCGTCCCAGCCCAGGAGCTCTGCGCAGACAGCGGCCACTGCAGTGGCAGCACCGAGACCGGCGTCGGCGGTCCTGGCGAGCATGAGCCTGCGCGCCACAACGTCCACTAGCGTCCGAGCGAACTCTTCCTTGACCGCAACCCACACTTCGGCGGTCGTGACGTCATTCGTCGCTCTAATGAGAGCCGGGAGCCCCGGCCTGTCTCTCATCGCGTCGTACACGCTCAGGGCACGGACCCCGTACACGGCGAGGAGGCGATCTCGCACCGCTGCCGGCATCGTGGATACTTGCTCACACTGGGCCGCGAAGGCATGCCAATCGGCGACTCGCGCTCCTGGCAAAGGCATCGTCCGCGTCGGACTGCAGCTAGCCCGCCGGAGTGCTGCATGACGGCGTGGGCCTTGCGGCCTGGACCGCCGCCGGGGCTGCAGAGCGAGGTGATCGACGACTCGGTTGATCGCCATCTCGCCCAGGGCACGATGTGTTGTGAGCTTGCCGCCCGTGAGACTGAACAGACCAGGCACGGTCGGGTGGCTGACGACGTGATGGTCACGACTGATGTCAGCTGGACGCTCGGCACTAGCCGCGTACGGCAATGGACGCGCGCCGGCAAACGCGTGCAAGACGTCGCCCTGAGTGAAGTGCGCTGACGGAAGCAAGCGGTTTGCCTCCGTCAGGAGATACGCGATCTCCGCATCGCTACACGACAACGCGCCGGGGTCGGCTTCGTCAACGAGTTCCGTGCTGCCCACGAGGATCGTGCCGTCGGATTGCGGGAGCACCAACACCGGCCGGCCATCGGTCATGGCCTCGAAGTGGATCCCTGTACTCGGTGCGTCTGGATAGGTCGCCAGCACCAGGTGGCTACCCTTCACCGCGCGAATGAGACGGTGGCCGCGCCAGCCTTGCACGGAGCCGAGCACCGAATCCACCCATGGTCCGCTGGCGTTCACCACGCTGCGCGCGCGGACCGTAGTGGTGTTTCCCGTCAGCTCATCTCGGAGCGCGACCTCGATCAGCGACGCGCCAGGACATAGCTCCGTAGCCGCTGTGTGCGTGAGCACACTGCTTCCTGCGGCACGAACGTCAAGCGCCTGCTCGACGGCGAGTCGCTCAGCGAAGCATGCGTAGGCATCTACGTAGACAATGCCTCCGGTGAGGCCACGGTGCTCAATGCCTGGATAGGCTGCGATCGCTTCGCGCCGCGAGAGCCTCCGGTGCCTGGGTGTGCTCTTTCCGCGTGAAAGGGCGTCGTAGAGCAGCATGCCGGTCTCTAACGTCCAGGGCCGTCGGCGGTTGTGTGTGTAAAAAGGGATCAGCAGCTGGTATGGCTTGACTAGATGTGCCGCGGTCCACAACAGCAGCTCTCGCTCGTGCAGCGACTCGCGCACAAGTCGAAACTCGCCATGTTCGAGATATCTGGGGCCTCCATGCACGAGCCGGCTCGACGCTGAGCTTGTGCCGCTGGCTATGTCGGTTTTATCTATCAGTAGAGTGTTTAGTCCGCGCATGGCCGCTTCTCTGGCCACCGCCGCGCCATTTACACCCGCGCCGATGACGAGAACATCGGTGTGTTCACTGACCCTGGTCATTGCCTCATGCGCAGACGTGTCAGGTCCGGCCGGCCGCTAGGGGTGCTGTCTGGGTTTGCGCGAGGGCGATGAGCCGTGAACTTGGTGAGCGCAGCGCCTCGTAGGTCTCTTTGAATATCGGGAGGACCTCCCGGTACACGGCCACCGCTGCAGGGTTTGGTTCAAGATGGTCACCCGGTGTCGCCAGCTGCAGAGCGGCGTCGAAGCCCGTCAGCACGCCGCAGCTCACGCCGGCGAGAATCGCGTCGCCAAGCGCAGCGCCGCCGCCTCTCACCAGAACCGCGGTACGGACTTCAAGGACATCGGTGATGATGCGGCGCCAAAGAGCGCTACGGGCACCGCCCTCGTTGAGGATGAGTGGCTCGGTGATCGGGAGTTGGCCTTCGCGCAGGACATCCAAGGCCCATCGCAGAGCGTATGCGACTCCTTCGAGCATCGCTCGGACGAGATGCTCGCGCCTGTGGTGTAGGGAGAGGCCCACATAGGCAGCCCGCGCGCGGCTGTCCCAGAGCGGAACCCGCTCTCCCATAAAGTAGGGAAGCGCAAGCAGTCCCTCGCTGCCCGCCGGAATCGCTTCGGCACCTTGCGTGAGAAGGTCGTACGCGGAGATCCCGCGGCTGCTGGCAGCAGCCCTCAGGACTTCTGGCCCTGCCAAGTCGCGTAGGTAGCGAAGCGCCTGGCCTCCCGTCATGGTCACAGCAACCGCCGAGTAGCTGCCGTGAACATCGGTCGTGTAGGGGATGTTGACGACCTCGCGGCCTGCTTGGCTGTGGAGGAAGGTCCTTCGGTCGTGAACCACACCGATGACGCCGGCTGTGCCCAAGTTCAGCTGGAACGCGCCCGGCGCCACGGCACCGCCACCAATCCATGCCGCGTTGCAGTCGACTTGGCCTCCGGCTACCAAGCATCCGGGGTTCAGGCCAACTCCGGACGCGACCGCGTCACGTACGGTGCCTATCAGCTCGTCGCAGTCGACTAGCTCTGGAAGCTTGTCCGACGGAATGGCGAGCATGTCCAGAACGCTGTGGTCGAATCGACAGGCGGCGATGTCGTAGGCGACACCGAAGAAGGCGGCGCAGCTGCGGTTGAGCGTCGCTCTGCCTGTCAGGCGCATCGCGATGAAGCCGTCAATGGTGAGGGCCTTTGCCGTCTTCGCGAAGCGCTCAGGCTCGTTTGCGGCGACCCACATCAGACTGACCAGCGACGGATAGTCCTCGACGCGGTTTCCAGTCAGCTCTTGGAGCCGGTCCGCTCCGACTTTCTCGATCGTCTCTGCAACCTGACGTGAGGCCCGTCGGTCCATGAGGTTGAAGGCACGCCCCAGCGGCTCGCCATCGTGCCCCACCAGAACAAGGCTCGGAAGGGCCGACGACACCGCGATGGCGACCACGTTGCCGCCGACGTTGGCGACAGCGCCACGCATCAGCCGCTGACACGCCGCCCAGTACAGCTTGGGGTCGTGTTCGGAATAGCCGGGGTGGTCGTGAAACTGCGGATATTCTTCGTACTCCTGGAACAGGACGACGCCATCGGCGGAAAGTGCGCAGATCTTGGCGCCGCCCGTGCCGAAGTCGAGTCCGATCAGTACTGGCTTTGTCACGGTCGTCGTCTCCCCAACCGGTCTACCAGCTGGTGAAGCCACCCTCGACCAGCAGGTCGGTGCCCGTCATGTAGGCGGAGGCCGCGCTGGCAAGGAAGATCACCGGACCCACCAGATCGTCCGGCGTGCCCAGGCGGTGCATCGGCGTTTGCTCTTCGAAGCCGCGGATCTTCTCGGCCCAGTCCGGGCCGCTGATCATGGGAGTCATGATGTAGCCGGGGCTGAGCGAGTTGACCCGTACCTTCCGGGTCACCCACTCCATCGCAAGCGTTGAGGTCAGGTGCTTCACGCCTGCCTTTGACGCGTTGTAGTGAGCCTGCAGAAGGCCGCGATTGACAATCGTCGCCGACATTGACGCTACGTTGATGATCGAGCCGCCACCGCTCGAGAACATCGAGCTTGCTTCGCTCTGGCAGCAGTAGAACACGCCCGAGAGGTTTACGTCTAGGACGCGCTTCCAGTCGCTCGGGGCGAGATCCTCGGCCGAGCAAGAGTGGTTGACACCGGCGCAGTTGACGGCGATGTCCAGACGCCCGAACCTGCTGACATGGTGTCCGATCGCCTCGCGGACGGACACCGGGTCGGTGACATCCGCATCGACGACTAGAGCTTCGCGCCCGATCGCCTTCACCTGCTCGGCGGTCGTGTCGCTGCCCTGCCGCTGCCCTGCGAGGTCGAGAATGGTGACGTTGGCACCGTATTCGGCCAAGCCGACCGCGAGTCGCTGACCGATGCCGCTACCCGCTCCCGTGACGAGTGCGTTGCGGCCTTCTAGATCGAACAGGCTCATGATTACCCTCGCTTGATAGACGCGTTGGATCCGCGGGCCGGAGCGAGCACTAGTCCGCAGAGCATCGGGTCCAGCTGGCCGACAAGGCTGCACGTCCGCTGCTCAAAAGACTCACATGTGTGAGCATCATCTCTCCAAGCCCTCACGCTGCGCACGTTAGCGCTGGCTCAGTTCGCAGGTCAAGTCACAAGTGTGATAGTGTTTGCTCATGTCGACGCCACGGTCACGCAGCGTGCTGGCCGCAGCCGCGCGGCTCTACTACGTGGACGGACTGAGCCAAGCGGAGGCTGCGGCCAAGCTGGGGATGACGCGCTCCAATCTGTCGAGGGTGCTCACGGCGGCGAGAGAACAGGGGGTTATTGAGTTCCGCGTCCACGACGAAGCGGACCGTGATTTCGAATCTGAGGCAGAGTTGGTGGCAGCGTTCGATCTGCGCGGAGCGCGTGTGATCAGCAGTCCGGCTGACCGTCCCGCGCTTCCCGCGGTTGCGCAATGCGCCGCGAGGATGCTTGAGGAAGCGCTCGTCGGGGCACGAGTTGTCGCCGTTTCGTGGGGGGCCACGGTACGGGCCGTGGTTGAGGCACTCACGGAGACCACCAGCCCAGACTTGCGTGTCGTGCAGCTGGTTGGTGGCCTGACGTCGTTCGAGCCACACGTGAGCGCCCACGATCTCGTGCGAGAACTCGGTCGGCGACTGGGAGCCTCTTACCTCTACCTGAACGCTCCTGGCGTCTTCGATTCGATCGAGGCGCTCAACGTGCTCAGCGCCGAGCAGTCGATCAGCTCTACGCTAGAACTCGCTCGACAGGCGGACGTCGCGCTCGTCGGTATCGGCAACCCTGCTCACGGATCGTCGCAGGCACTCCTGAGACAGCTTGCAAGCGGCAGTGGCGAACTTGCCAAGTTCTGGAGCGCTGGGCCTGTCGGAGACGTCTGCGGTCGCTATTACGACGCGATTGGCCAGCCACTCGAGATTCCCGGCATCAGCGACCGCGTGCTTGCCATTGACATCCCTGCTCTGCGGCAGGTGCCTGTGTCGATTGGCGTAGCAGTTGGAAGGGCGAAGTCCGGCGCGGTGTTGGGGGCGTTGCGTGGCGGCTTGATCAACACGCTTGTCTGCGATGAAGCGCTGGCCCGTGAACTGTTTGCGCACCCAGGCAGCGGAGCTGCCGACAGCCGACCCTAAGGGCCCAAGCCTCCGTTTCCGTCCCCCGCCGGAAAGCGGAACTCGCTGGCAGCAGCGCCGCTGACGCCAGAGAACTTCACGGCGCACGGGATCGAGCTGTAGACGGGCACCCCTCGCGCACTCTCACAAATGTGCCTTGACATTAGTTGGGAGAGGGTGTTTGTTTTTCCGCGAGAGGGAACGTGAGTCGCCGCCAATGGCGTCGAATCGCGGCCAATGAGCAGCAAGGTGGAGGCGAGAGGTGATTGGACAGAGGAATCTTTGCGACCGGCCAACGCACAAATGTGAGGCTGTACGGGCCGGTCTAGATCATTGCTCAGCGTTCGACGCCGGGCCCTCTCAGGCGGGGCCTACAGGCCCATGGCGTGCGTCTGAAGGGGCGCTACGACTCTCCACTCGATGCATGCAGCACCCGGGCCGGGCGCGCTCGCGTGGGGAACGACGCAGGTTGCCGGTACACATGGTCGGCAGCCAGCCTCAGTCCCCGATGCCTGCGACGAAATCGCCGCAGGGCAGCTCGCTAGGTCGGTGCCGCGATGCGCGGCTGCCGGACGGTCACATTGCAAACACGAGGGAAAGGTGCAGTGCAAATTGAGACATCGTCTCCTCAGATCACCCCTAGCCATAGCTGGAGTCCTCGCGGTCCTGGTCGCCGCTGCGGTCGCAGCAGGCTCGTCTCTTGGCAGCACGACGCGGGCAGTCAAGGCTCTGCGGAGCCATTCAATCAAGGGAATGACCGTTGCGGTGTCGGTTCCACAAGAGGTCGACCCGTACTTCATCGCGATCACGAACTACTTCAAGAAGGCCGCTCAAGCGCAGGGGCTGAAGGTTCTGACCGCTAACGCAAACGGCTCGGTGGCTACACAGGTACAGCAGGTCGAGTCGTTCGTGAGCGAAGGTGTGAAAGCCATCGCGATCGACTCCATCAACGATCAGACGATCGTGCCGGCGATCAAGGACGCCAACGCGCACGGGATCCCTGTGTTCACGATCGACACCCAGCCTTACGCTTCGGCGATGAAGGCAGAAGGTGCCCACATCGTTCAAACGGTAGAAAGCAACAATCCTGAGTGCGGGCGCGTGTCCACGGACGAGATGCTCGCATGGCTACACGGCAAATCTGCAGTCATAGGCAAAGTCATCCTGCCCCTGGCGCAGTCAACGGTGGACCGCAACAACTCGTTCCAGACGATCATGAAGAGCCATCGAAACGACAAGGTGGTTGCGACCGTGAACGGCGAGGCGCAGTACGCGGTGGCTCTTACAGTCACCCAGCAGATGCTTTCCGGCCATCCGAACATCAACACCGTGTGGACAACGGACGGGCCAGCCGCAACCGGGGCGATTCGAGCGATCATTGGCAAGCACCTGGTCGGCAAGGTCCATGTGTTTGGCAATGCGACGGTCGTACCTGCCGATCAGGCGATCGAAAGCGGCAAGGTCATGGTCGCGGGAGCGACGCAGTTCCCGTCTGTCGAGGGTGCGACCATCGGCTACGACCTGGGCCAGTACCTCAGTGGAAAGCACAACCAGACCTACCTGGAGTTCACGCCCTGCAACCCTGTGACGCACGCGAACTCGCGAGTCGTGACCGCATACAACACGGCGGTGTTCGCGGGCAGCGGCAAGGAGCCCGTTCAGGTGCTTTTGCACGGTAAGTTCTACCAGTTCGAGGCCCACGGCAAGCTAAAGCAGGTCACCCTGCCGTGATCAACTCGGTGGCAGATCCGGCTCGCGTCGGAGCCCCTGGGCTGCAGTGCGCTGACGTTTGGCTGCGCTACGGCCCAGGGCTGCCACCGGTGCTGAGAGGCGTCTCATTGACTGTGATGCCTGGCGAAGTAGTGGGGTTGGTCGGACACAATGGCGCCGGTAAATCATCACTCGTGAAGGTTCTCGCCGGTGCGGCTCACCCCGAGCGTGGGTCGATCGCCCTGGACGGCGAGCGGATGGAAGGGCGATCTCTGCGGCAGGCCATGGCCGCAGGGATCAGCTGCGTGTGGCAGGAGCTTTCGGTCATCCCAACGATGTCTGTGTCGGACAATCTTGTGCTCGGCATGCCAGATCGCGCACGTCTTGTTGCGTCACGGAGACTGACCCGCACACGGGTGGCGGAGGTCGTCGCCCGCTGCCATCTCGAGAACATCGATCTTGGAGCAACGGTCGGGAGCCTCCCATTCGTCGACAGGCAGCGAATCGAGATCGCGAGAGCGATGGCGCTGGACGCGCGCTACGTGCTGCTGGACGAGCCCACGGCCGGTCAGCGCGGCCGAGGTCGCGACGAGCTGTTCGCGCTCATCCGTTCGGCGGCGAGCCACGGCGTCGGCGTGTTGCTCGTCGACCACCACCTGGACGAGGTCGTTGATCTGGCCCACCGCGCGGTGGTTCTCCGTGACGGTATGGTGGTCGGGGAAGTCGCCGGAGTCGAGCTGACTGTGGCGCGGATGACGGCGTTGATGACAGGCTTTGCCGACGCGAACGACGGGCTCGGCGGCGGTGGCGGCACCGCGCACTCAGTTCACGGCCGAGTGACGGACCACAGCGCAGGAAGCCGCTCGGGAGCCTGCCGGTTGCGCTGCTCGAAGCTGTGGAGCTCAACTTTGACTGCGACCAGCCTCGAGTTGCACGGGGGGACCGTTTACGGCTTCTACGGGCTCGAGGGCGCTGGTCAGTCAGAGCTCTTGAGCATCTTCGCTGGAGCCACCGTGCCGGCCGGCGGGTCGATCGAGGTCGACGGGGAGCAGGTGGCTTTCAGGACGCCCGCTGATGCGGTCCGCAGGGGCATCGTGTATCTGTCGGGTGACCGCGCACAGATGCTCGTGAGGACACTGAGCGGCAGCGACAACCTACTGCTTGGGCAGATTGCGTCGAAGCCGTTGTGGAGCCTCGCCCCGACTCGCAGGCAGCGGCAGCGGATCGCCGCGGGTCTAGTGGCGCAGCTTGACGTGAGAGGTGATTGGCGTGGCTCGATCACTGGCCTCAGCGGCGGGAATCAGCAGAAGCTCGTCATTGGCAGGGCGCTACAGAGGTCGCCGGCTGTGGCTCTGCTTGAGGGCCCTACGCTGGGCGTCGACGTAGCCGCCCGGGCGCAGATATTGGAGATGATCAAGGGGCTCGCCGTAGATAACGACGCGGCGGTTTGCTTGGCAAGCACCGATGAGGATGAGGTGCTTGACGCGTGCGACGAGGTTTTCGTCATGGTCGGCGGCCGCTTGGTCGATCGGCTACGTGTGACGCCGAGCCTCGGCAAGGAGCGACTGCGGGCTTCGGCTGTTGCGGTCAGCGTGTCGGCGATAAAAAGAGGATGAGGGAGGCAAGATGACCGAAGGAGCAGAGGCTCAGAAGCGCACTGAGCACACGCCGGCAGTTAGTCAGCCAGCACCGGGTCCACGCCGGGGCCGCACGCTGATCGCGGAGGCGTTGAGCAAGCCAGAGGCGGGGACGATCGTGCTCATCATCCTCGTCGGCCTTGGTTTCGCTCTACTTAATAGTCACTTCTTTACGAGCGGCAACCTTGCCACTCTCACGCTGGACGCTACGGTCGTCATGGCGCTGGCGATCGGCCAAGCGTTCGTCCTACTTACGGGGAACATTGACCTCTCGTGCGGATCTCTCGCAGCGTTCGGCGGGGTGTTGGTCGCGATTATTGCCAACGCAGGTGTCCCCTGGCCGCTGGCCTTGCTGCTCGCATGCCTGACCACCGGTGCGGCCGGTGTGATCAACGGCGTCATCACCTATTACGCGCGGATCCCCTCCTTCCTTGCGACCTTTGGGATGCTAGGTGTGGGAGAGTCGCTTGCTCTTCTGCTCTCTAACGCGACCAGTGTGCAGGTCAACAACGTGTCGTTCGCCTACCTTGGCGTGAGCAGCGTTGGCGGGGTGCCGGTTGCTTTCGTGATCGTCTTAGGGATTGTGCTGGTCGCTGAGATGCTGCTGCGCCGCACCGTGTTCGGCTTTGACTTGTACGCTATCGGTGGAAACCAGCGTGGCGCTGAGCTCGCTGGCATCCGCGTCGGGCGGGTGCAGATAGGCGCTTTCGCATTCAGCGGTCTGCTGGCTGGCTTTGGCGGCTGCATCACGACGTCTCAGCTGATGGCTGGATATCCATCGAGTGGGACTGGCGACACACTATTCGATGCCATTGCAGGCGCGGTAGTAGGCGGTGTCAGTTTGTTCGGTGGTGTAGGGACTGCGCTTGGAGCGTTCCTCGGGGCACTGCTCATCGGGACCATTCAGGATGGATTGAACGTCGTTGCAATCTCGTATTCTTGGCAGCCACTGATCATCGGCGTCGTCATCGTGATCGGCGTGACCTACGATGTGACGGCCCGCAGAACGCACATAGCGAAGCGCCTCAAGGCGATCAGCGGGCTGCGAGACCGAATCGTTTCAACGCCAGGCTTGGATCCGGAAGCAGGCTCGTCGGTGGACCCGATCGGCGAGGTGCCGTCTGCGACGCAGCCATAGGACTGTTCGGCAGTCGCGTAGGCGTCGACGCAGATCGATCGATCGAGCTTGCGGCGCCATCGAGCCGCGCGTTCGCCGAACGATGCTCCAGTGTTGCGCGGCGGAAACGCTTTCGGTTGGAGCGTGGGTAGATGCCGGCGGCCGTAAGCGGATGGCCGATGATGGTCGTGGGTGCCGGCGTCGGCCGCGTTCTGTTTCAAGGACTGGGGTTGTCTGCGCGATTCTGCCGGAAGTGCTTCGCCCGGAGGTGTTTCAGCGCGGTTGAGCGGCTGGTGCTGACGGCCCACGGTGCGTGCGGCCCCAGGTGTCCCTGTGTGCGCGAGGTCTGACGAGGATGACACGGCGGGCGCTGACGGCACGTGTCCCAGGAAATGTCCCGAACTCTGCGTTTTTGACCTTACGCAACCGCACAGAGCTGCGCGAAATCGCCCGTAACTACAGCAATTGCCCTGCAAATAGGCATCTTTTAATCCGAAGCGCCTGGGTTCGAGTCCCAGCGCCGGCACTGCAAAAGTCCAGCAAACAGGCTGTTTCAGGTAGGCGTTCAGTCCCTGGGTTTGCCTGCGTAGGTTTTCATAGCGAGGGTTGGGGAGGCGGGTGGCGAACTTGTTGTCATGGACCAGGCCGAGGCCGAAGCGATCTATGACCGGGGCCGGGAGGCGT
>JAJZKA010000130.1 GCA_021809805.1 Actinomycetes bacterium | reverse complement strand
ATTGCGGCGCATCGCCGCGCAATGGTGCCGAGCTTTGGGCCCGGAGCTAGCGTTCGCTCATCACCATCGATACCAGCTGCGCTCGGCACCTCGGACGAAGAAGCCGATCAGCCAGAGCAACAACGCAATCACGGCGACGATCCACAACAGATGGATCGCAAAGCCAAGCCCGCCGAACAACAGCACCACGGCGAGGAACAACAAAGCCAAAAACATGGTCAGACTCCCTCGTCGACATCCAAATACGTCACTCGACAAGAGAATTGCCCCGCTTCTGGCGGAAGAAACCACTCCCGGACGAATCGGCACCAACCCTGCAGGTCAGGCGTCGGCCTGACAGGCGTCGTGGAGCTTGGCGAGGCTGCGTGCCAGCAGGCGAGAGACGTGCATCTGGCTGATGCCGATGCGAGCGGCGATCTCGGACTGGGTCAGGTCCTCGACGAAGCGCAAGTGCAAGATGAGGCGCTCGCGGCTTGGCAGCTGGGCGATGTGCGGCAGCAGGAGGTCGCGCTCGTCGATCTTGTCGTAGGCGCCGTCGTCCGCACCGAGCCGGCTGGTGAGCGGTTCCCCTTCGGGACCTGGCGTATCGAGGGAGGCCGAGCGGTAGGCATGGCCGGCTTCGAGCGCCTCGAGCACCTCTTCTTCAGAAGCGCCGGTTTCATGTGCGAGCTCTTTGACGGTGGGCGAGCGGCCGAGGCGCTGGGACAGCTCATCGACCACCTGGCCGAGGCCGAGATAGAGCTCCTGGACGCGCCGCGGGGCGCGCACCGACCAGCCCTTGTCCCGAAAGTGCCGCTTGAGCTCGCCGACGATCGTCTTTGAGGCATACGCGGCGAACTCGAAGCCGAGGTCGGGGTCGAAGCCGTCGACCGCCTTGATCAGGCCGATCGAGCCGGCCTGGACAAGGTCGTCGTAGGCCTCGCTCCGGCGCATGAAGCGCCGGGCGAGGTGTTCGACGAGGTCAAGGTGGGCCGCGATGATCTCATCGCGCAGCGCCTTGTCGCGCGTCCGGGCGTACTGGCGCAGCTTGTTGTTGAGCTCCTCGCTGCGACCGGCAGAGGTGAGGACCGCCATCAGGATCTGGAGTCGCGGCGCATGACGAGCCAGCCTCGACGCCGCCCCTCCTTCACCTCCTCGATTGCGTGCTCATCGACGAGCGCCTCCAAGATGCGAGCCGAGAGTTCGAGAGACTGCAGGTCCTCCTCGTTGCGGGCATCGAGCACGGGGAAGACGGAGCACACGACGGACACCGAGGCTTCGTCGGAGCGGTAGTCGAGGTGCAGCCGGCTCCGTGCACTGGCCTGTACGGCGCATGAGGTGCAGAGCTCATCGATCGAGAGCCGGAGGTCCTCGAGTTGATCGACGCTGAAGTCGAGGCGTGCTGCGATGGCGCTCGCCGTGATGCGGGCGAGCGCCCACAGCTCGGGGCGGACGGGCAGCACGAGCTCGACGTGCTCGAGCTCGTCGCTTGGCCCACCCCAGCCTGGCAGGTCGCTTGATTGCAGGTATTCGCTCATGTGCATGCCGTTCTATCGGGAGCGTCGCTCAGGCGAGCGCTTCGTCGAGGCTGGGAAACACCGAAAAGACGGTAGATAGGCCGGTCACCTCGAGGACCTTGGACACCTGCGGCCGCGTCACCACAAGGCGGAGGTCACCTCCGGCATCGCTCTCCCGCACGCGCTTGAGCGCGGCGACGAGCACGCCGAGGCCCGTGGAGTCAAGGAAGGTCACCTCGGAGAGATCGACCACGACCTTGGCCGACTCGGGCAGTTCATAGAGGCGCTGGCGCAGCGCCGGCGCGGTGGACACGTCGACCTCGCCCTCAGCGCTCACCACGCTGGCGCCGGCCTGCTCACGCACCTTGACCTGGAACAGCTCGTCCATGAAGCCCCCTGCGACTCGAAGGTCTGGTTGGTTGTACCGCTCGCGCCGAGCCCGTGAGCTGCACGAATGGGCCACGACGCGTTTTCATCCCCGGGGAGCCGGGTAGCCCCCAATCGGCGTAGCCATCACGGTACCGGTGTCATGGGCTGCGCTGCGCGTTGGAGGAAGCTGATGAATGGATATTCCGAGGACGAGGAGCCGAACGAGCAGGTGGACTCTGGGATGCCTGAGGCTGAGGAGCACAGCGCGGGTCGTCCGCGGCGCTCGATGCGCTCGACCAAGGCGGACATGGGCCCGGTGATCGCCGCCGCGGTGGTCCGGATCTCCTCTGCCGTGCGTCCCGAGACCCGCCCGGGGGAGGGCTGGCCGCGTGACCGTGCCGGGGTCGCGCTGCAGATGGTCTCGGCGCCCGCGCGCTCCCATGGCGGCCGGCACGAGTCGCACCGCCAAGGGGCCGCTTGATCTCTTGGCGCGGCGGCACCTCGGTCAGTGCCGGCGCGCGGTTTGGGTGGTCTCGCGCCGTTGTGGTGTTGGCTACGGTGATCTCCCATGTCGCTGCTGTCGGACACCGTGGTTCATGCCCGCCAGCTCACCAAGCGCTTCGGTGAGTTCACCGCAGTCGACGGCATCGACTTCTCCATCTCCCGTGGTGAGTTCTTTGGCTTTCTCGGCCCGAACGGGGCCGGCAAGACCTCCACCATGCGCATGGTCGCGTGCATGTCGCCGCGCTCGGGCGGCGAGCTCGTCGTGCGCGGGATGGACCCAGCCCATGACGGCCCCGAGATCCGCGCCGGCATCGGTCTTGTTCCCCAAGAGGACGCACTCGACACCGAGCTGACGGTGCTCGACAACCTCTTGCTGTACGGGCGCTACTTCGGCCTGCCCCGCAAGGTCGTGCGCGAGCGATCGCTCGCCTTGTTGACCTTCGCCCAGCTCGAAGACCGCGCCGGGGCGAAGGTCGACGCGCTGTCGGGTGGCATGCGCCGCCGGCTCGTGATCGCCCGGGCGCTGATCTCCCGCCCGGACCTCGTCATCTTGGACGAACCGACCACCGGGCTCGATCCCCAGGCGCGTCACCTCGTCTGGGAGCGCCTGTACCAGCTAAAGCAGCAGGGCGTGACGCTGATCTTGACGACGCACTACATGGACGAGGCCGAGCAGCTCTGCGACCGGCTGGTCGTGATGGACCGTGGCCAGATCGCCGCCGAGGGGGCGCCGCGGGCGCTGATCGCCAAGTACTCAAGCCGTGAGGTGCTCGAGTTGCGCCTTGAGGAAACGGACCGGGCGCGAGCGCTCGCCGTGCTGCGCGAGCACGCCGAGCGCGTCGAGGTGCTGACCGACCGCCTGTGCTGTTACGGCGAGGACGGCGACCAGCTCCTCGAGCTGGTGCAGCACACCGGGATCCACCCCCAGGGGGTCCTCGTGCGCCGCGGCTCGCTCGAGGACGTCTTTTTGCGCCTCACCGGGCGCAGCCTGGTCGACTGATGGCCGACGTGTTCACGGTCGCCCCGGTGCTGACCCCGCGTCCGGGCGCGCTCTCCTGGCGCGCGCTGCGTTTCTGGTGCTTCCGGTGGAGCCGCACGTGGCGCTCGACGCTCGCGGGCAACGTCGTCTACCCCCTCGTGTACCTCGCGGCGATCGGCATCGGGCTCGGGCACCTCGTCAACCACCACCTCGCCGCCGAGCATGGCGCCGGCACGATCGGCGGCGTCAGCTACCTCGCCTTTGTCACTCCCGGGATCCTTGCCGCCTCGATGATGCAAATCGCGGTGCACGAGGCGACCTATCCGGTGATGGGCGCGATGCGGTGGGACTACGCCTATCTCGGCCAGCTCGCGTCCCCGCTTCGCATCGGCGACATCGTCATCGGCCACCTCGGTTTCATCGGGGTGCGTGCGCTGTTCGCCTCCTCCTTCTTTCTCATCGTGGCGGCGGGCTTCGGCGCGCTTTCGTCCCCTGAGGCCATGTGCGGCGTCCCGATCGCCGTGGTGGTGGCGCTCGCCTTCGGCGCGCCGGTGGCGGCCTTCGCCGTCACGCGGGACAACGACTCGGCGTTCTCAAGCATCCAGCGGCTGGGCGTCGTGCCACTCTTCCTCTTCTCGGGCTGCTTCTTCCCGATCAGCGAGCTGCCCGCGGTGCTGCGGGTGCTGGCGATGGGCACCCCGCTGTACCAAGGGGTCGTGCTCGAGCGCGCGTGCTCGCTGGGCACCCTCGGCGCGCCGGGGAACCTCGCGCACGCGGCGTACCTGGTGGTGATGGCCGGCGGTGGTTTCGCCATTGCCCGGCACACCTACCGGCGCCGTCTCGGACGATGAGCATCTCCGGGGTCGCAGCGAAGGGGACCGGGCCCGAGCCGCGCCGCCGCTTCGTTGCGCCGTGGCGGCTGACGCCAGTCCTCGCGAGCCCCGAACGGGCGGCGCGGGTGATCTCGCGCAACCTCCGCGTCTACCGCCGCGGTTGGGTCTATTTGTTCTCGGGGTTCGTCGAGCCCTTCTTGTACCTCTTGAGCATGGGCGTAGGCCTCAGCCACCTGGTCGGCGGCCTGAGCGTGGACGGCAAAGCGGTGACCTACGCGCAATTCGTCGCCCCAGGGCTGCTCGCTGCTCAGGCAATGAACGGCGCCATCTTCGACAGCACGTACAACCTCTATTACAAGCTCAAATACGCCCATACCTACGAGGCGGTGCTCGCCACGCCGATCAGCACCGCGGACCTCGCGCTCGGCGAGCTCGGATGGGCGGTGCTGCGGGGCACCATCTACGGCGCGGCGTTCCTTGGCGTGATGGCCGGACTCGGCATGGTCGATTCCTATTGGGCCGTCGCCTGCTTGCCGGTGGCGACGCTCGTGAGCTTTTGCTTCGCCGGGCTCGGCATGGCGGTCACCTCTTATATGCGCAGCTGGCAGGATCTCGACACCGCCGCGCTCGCGCTGTTGCCGCTCTTTTTGTTCTCGGGCACCTTCTATCCACTCTCGGTCTACCCGAGCGCGCTGGCCTGGGTGGTGCGGGTGAGTCCCCTTTACCAGGGCGTCGACGTGATCCGCTCGCTCGATGTCGGCGCGGTGTCGCCTGGACTCATCTTCCATATCGCCGAGCTGGCAGTGCTCGGCGCGCTCGGTCTGCTGCTCACCAATCGACGTCTCCAGCGCCTGCTCGCGCCGTGACGGCCGCCCCGGCGTCGGCGCGGCGCGGCCTTGGCAGTGGTCTCAGCCCGTGCTGGCTGGGTGACGCTGCGCCCGCTGGCCCTCACCATCGCCATGGCACGCGCATCGCGACGTGGTGGGCCGCGAACACGTGATGGCCTTGCGTGGCGTCGCGCTGCTGGTGCCCGGCACGTGAGAAAGGCTGGGGTCGATGATCAGCTCGGTTCGTGAGCCGGCCAAAGCCAAGAACTCCGGGGTGGCCACGACCTTGTCTCCGACCTCGAAGAGGGTCGGGGTGATCTGGAGCGAGAAGACGCTTTCCTCCCCGGTGATTGCGAAGAACAACCGTCTTTTCTCAAATGGCGGAGGACTTCTCGAGGTGGTTCAGCGCGTGGGTCGCTCGGTTAGGCCAACACCATGGTCAAAGTGAGGCGCGAAGGAACAGCTCGGTGTCGAGCAGGACGTGCTGAGGGGCCTCCTCGCCCTCGATGAGGCGGCCCAAGATCGCGACCGCCTCGAGGGCGGTGGCTTCGATCGGGTTGGAGACGGTCGTGAGCGGGGGATCGGCACTCAGCGCCGAGGCGGAGTTGTCGAAGCCGGCCACTCCGACATCTTCGGGGACGCGGCGCCCGTGGCGGCGCAGCACCCGCAGGGCGCCGAGCGCCATGAGATCGGAGGCGACAAAGAGCCCGGCCAGCTTCGGCTCGCGCTGGAGCAGGGCCTCGGCGCCGATCTCGCCGCTTGTTGAGGACCAGTCACCCACCGCGACGAGCTGCTCGGAGAATCGAGCGCCGGCCGCCCGGCGAAAGCCGGCGAGGCGTTCCCTGCCGCTGCTCGTGTCGAGCGGTCCGGTGATCGTGGCGATGGGCCCGCGATGGCGCGCCGCCAGGTGCGAGGCGACGAGGAAGGCGGCGCGCTCGTCATCGATCGCCACCCAAGACGCGCGCGCCGCGTCGCGTTCATTGTCGGGGCGGCCGAGCACGACAAGGGGGACGTGCCGGTCGAGCAGCTGGGTGAGGAGCGGCTCGCCCGCATGGGGGAGCGCCAAGAGCGCGCCGTCGACGTGGCCGGCGCTCAGGTAATCGCCGAGGAAGCTCTCCTCTCCCTGGTCCTGCGCGGCAGTGACGAGCAGGTGGATGCCGCGCCGGCGTAGCTCTCTTGAGAAGACGCGGACGAACAGGCCGAAGTTCGGGTCCTCGAACAGGTGCTCTTGGTGCTCGGAGATGACGAAGGCGACCGAGCCGGTCCGACCGCGGGCGAGGTTGCGCGCCGCGTGGTTCACCGAGTAGCCGAGGCGAGCGATCGCCTCGTTCACCATCGCCATGACGGCCGGTCGGACGCTGTGGCCGCCATTGATGACCCGCGACACGGTGCCTCGGGAAACTCCGGCGGCCCGTGCGACGTCCTCGAGCGTCGGGCGCCGTCGCGACCCAGGCGCGAGGGGGGAGCCCGTCGCGGGAGCGCCGTCGCGCGGGAGCGCCGGCGCCAGGGTGGCGCGCTCGCAGTCTTGGCGCAGGGGCACGGCCGCAAAGATTACGCGTCGTTGCCGCGTGGGGAGGTGACTGATATCGTGCCCAGCACCCGTGGTTGGGAGCGCTCCCAGGCGGGCATGGCTCGAACGGGCAGCCGTCGGGCCGCAATGGAGAGATCCGGGTGCCGCATGGCCCCGGTCGGGGGAAGATTGAGGGGGAACGCATGAAATTGGGCAAGCGTGCGGTCGCGGCCGTCGGCATGGCGGCCGCCTGCTCGGCGCTGATCGCCACCGGTGCCGGGGCATCGGCGATCGGCCAGCATTCGGCGCCGCGGGCCGCCAAGGTGTCACTCACCTGGTGGACGTGGACGACGAACCCGCAAAAGGTCATCGCCAACTTCGAGAAGACCCACCCGGGCATCACGATCAAGCCGCCACCTGTCTACGGTTCGGGCGGCACCTTTTACGCCAAGCTGACCACGGCGCTCGCCGGCGGCACGGGGCCCTGCATCAGCCAGGTCGAATATGACCACCTGCCGCAGTTCCTCGGCGCGAAGGACTTGCTCCCGATCACCAAGTACGTGTCCTCCTACAAGAAGGACTTCCCCAAGTGGGTCTGGAACCAGGTCTCCCAGCACGGCCAGGTCTACGCGATGCCCGAGGACATCGGCCCCATGGGCCTCATGTACCAGCCGGGGGTGCTGAAGAAGTACCACCTGCCGGTGCCGGCGACCTGGGCGCAGTTCGCGACCGACGCCGTGGCGCTGCACAAGGCCAACCCGAAGATGTACCTCACCTACTTCGCGCCGAACGACGCGGACGAGCTCGAGTCGCTGTTCTGGCAGGCAGGAGCCTTCCCCTATCACCTCCTGGCAAACGGCACCTGGAAGGTCAACTTGAACGGCCCGATCGAGCGCAAGGTCCTCAACTACTGGGGCAAGCTCATCAAAGAGGGAGCGGTCGCGGTGGACAATGACTTCACCGCGCTCTGGAGCCACCACATCGCCACGGACCGTTATGCCGCGATGATCGGGGCCGGCTGGTCGCCCACCTACATGGTCGACGCCTACCTGCCCAAGAACACGACCCAGCGCTGGGCGGTGACCCAGATGCCGCAGTGGACCGCCGGAGCGCACGCCTCGGCGAACTGGGGTGGCTCGACCAACGCCGTCACCAAGGACTGCCCGTCCAATCTGGTGAAGGACGCCGCGATGTTCGCGGCCTTCATCAACACCTCAAAGAGCGGCCTCGCGATTGACGAGAAGGCGGCGACACCGAGTGGAGGCGGCCGCGGGCTGTTCCCCGCCTCGCTGCAGCGTGCCAGCGTGCCGGAGTTCAACGCCCCGGTGCCGAACTTCGTCGGCAACGTGAACGCGCTGTTCTCCAAGTACGCGAACAACGTTCCGACGAAGTTCGAATGGAGTCCGTGGGACACCGAGTTCGGGAACTACGTGACCACCCAGCTGACCGCCGCGGCGGCCGGTAAGGAGAGCTTCAACGCGGCGTTGAAGACGACCCAGTCCCAGCTCGTCTCCTACGCCCAGTCCGCCGGCTACTCGGTCAAGGGCTGAGCAGGCTCCAGCTCGCTGAGAGAGCTTCATTCATCGGTGCTGGCCGGCGCGAGGTGTTACTTCGCGCCGGCCAGCGCCGGCGGTCGACAAGGAAGAGGATTGCCATGGAGCAAGCGTGGTGCAGGCGCCAGCTGAACTCATAGTGACGCGACGGCGCGCCCGCCGCCCGGGGCGGTTGTTGGTCCCAAAGCGAAGCGACGAGCGCCGTCAGGGGCGGGCGGGAGCGCTGATGACGGTCCCGTTCCTCGCCCTGTTCGCGCTCTTCTTTGCGGGGCCGCTGATCTATTCGATCGTCCTCAGCTTGCGGTCGCCCTTGACGGGAGGCTTCGCCGGCCTGCTCAATTACCGCACGGTCATCGGCAATGCCGAGTTCTGGAGCGGCGTGCAACGCATGGCCTACTTCGGTGCCGTGCAGGTGAGCGTGATGATCGGCCTCGCGATCTTGCTGGCGATGTTCCTCGATAGCCCCTATTGCAAGGGCAAGCGGTTCTTCGCGCTCATCTACTTCCTGCCCTACGCGGTGCCCGGCGTGATCGCCGCCATCATGTGGGGCTTTCTGCTCGAGCCGGACCTGAACGGGGCGCTGTCGATCCCGGCCAAGCTCGGCCTCACGTCGGGGGCGGTCAACCCCCTCGACTACCGGCTCGCGCTCTACGCCATCATGTTGATCGTCACGTGGGAGTTCACGGGCTACAACATGACGATCCTTTTGACGAGCCTCACCAACGTCCCGCGCCAGGCGCTCGAGGCCGCCAAGATCGACGGGGCGAGCGAGCTGTCGATCGCCTGGCGCATCAAGCTCCCCCTGATCCGCCGCACGGTGCTGTTCATCGTGATCTTGTCGATCATCGGCACCCTGC
This sequence comes from Actinomycetes bacterium, assembly GCA_021809805.1. Taxonomy (GTDB): domain Bacteria; phylum Actinomycetota; class Acidimicrobiia; order Acidimicrobiales; family Bog-793; genus JAKABX01. The sequence goes on along the minus strand of JAJZKA010000130.1, from coordinate 1,856 downwards.
AGCTGTTCAACGAGCCGGTGATCTTGAACGACATCGCGTCGATCGGCAGTAGCTACACACCGAATCAGATCATCTACAACACGGCCTTCTCCTTCGGCAACGAACAGCTCGCCGCCGCGCAGTCGGTCGTGCTGGCGGCGATCACGATCGTCGCCACGACCGCGTTCTTCGGCCTCGTGCGCCGCCACGTCATGCCTCGGACGAGCAACCGGACGGTGGCGTGATGGCCACGGCCGCCCCCTCGCGCCGCGTCGGGCTGCGCTACCCGGTCCTCGCGCGCCGCTTCAAGATCACCGCCGGCACCGCGGCGCTCGTCATCGCCGCGCTCTACGTGCTGGCGCCGATCTACTGGCTCGTGATCGCCTCTTCGAAGTCCGCCACCTCGCTCTTCAGCTCCGCCACATTCCTGCCCGCCAAGCAGATCTTGTGGGGGGCCAACCTGCACTCGCTGTTCACCTATGGCGGCGGGTACTTCAAGTGGTGGCTCATCAACTCGATCATCTACGCGGTGGTGACGGCCACCTTGGCGACGGCGGTCTCGACGATGTGCGGCTACGGCCTTGCCAAGTACCGCTTCAAGATGCGCGGCGCGGTCTTCGGTCTCATTGTCGGCTCGCTGATGATCCCGGCGACCGCGCTCGTCGTCCCGCTGTTTCTGCTCGAGCACGCCGTCGGGCTGACCAATACCTACCAGGGCGTGATCCTGCCGCTGCTCGTCTATCCCTTCGGGGTCTATTTCATGTCGATCTATTGCGCGGACGCCGTCCCCGACGTCTTGATGGACTCCTCGCGCATCGACGGGGCTGGTGAGGCGCGGATCCTCACCAAGATTGCCCGGCCGCTGTTGATGCCGGGGATGGTCACGTTGTTCTTGCTGTCGTTCATCGGCACGTGGAACAACTACTTCCTGCCGCTCGTGCTGCTCGGTTCGGAGAACCGCTTCCCCCTCACCGTCGGGCTGTCGGCGTGGGCGAGCGACCTCAACCAGCCGGGCGCCGGTCAGCCGCTGTACCCGGAGGTGATCATCGGCTCGCTGATCTCGGTGCTGCCGATGTTGATCCTCTTCCCCTTCCTGCAAAAATACGTCGCGAGAGGACTGAGCTTTGGTGCCGTTGCCGGTGAGTGATCCGACCTATCGCGAGCTGGTGGCGCTCGAGCCCCCGGACTTTGCCAACGAGGCGCTGCTCGAGCGCAACCGCCTGGCGCCGCACACCACCTTCACGCGCTATTCGAGCACCGAGGCCGCGGCGTCGATGGACCCGAGCGAGGCGACCGGTGAGCTGAGCCTGTCGGGGACCTGGCGCTTTGCGCTCGCCCCGCGCCCCGGTGCGGTGCCGGAGGGCTTTGAGCGCGAGGACTTCGACGACGCGTCGTTCGCGGACATGGCGGTGCCGTCGCACTGGCAGCTCGAGGGCTATGGCGCGCCGCAGTACACGAATGTCATCTACCCCTTCCCGGTCGACCCTCCCAAGGTGCCCTCGCAGAACCCGACCGGCTGTTACCGCCGGCGCTTCGAGGTTCCGGCGCCCTGGTGCGCTGATGGCCGCGTGGTGCTGTGCTTCGAGGGCGTCGACAGCGCCTTCCACGTCTTTTTGAACGGCAGGTTCGTCGGCTACAGCCAGGGCAGCCGGATGCCCGCGGAGTTCGACATCACCGAGGCGGTCCGCCCGGGCGAGAACGTCGTCGCCGTCGCCGTGTATCAGTACTGCGACGGCAGTTACCTCGAGGACCAGGACATGTGGTGGCTGTCGGGGATCTTCCGCGACGTCTCGGTGTCCTGGCGGCCGAGTGCTCACCTGAGCGACGTCGTCCTCGAGGCGCGCTATGACCCCGCTCGCGGCACGGGCGTGCTGGCG
>JAJZKA010000129.1 GCA_021809805.1 Actinomycetes bacterium | reverse complement strand
GGCAAGGAGGACGAGCGCGACCTGAGCGCGCTCGTGACCCGCATCCAGCACCTCCAGCGCGACGACGCGGCGCCTGAGCGCCCCGGCGAGCCCGAGGCACCCGGTGCCCTGCTCCCCGACGAGCTCCGTGAGTCTGCCAACACGCCGGCGCGCCACACGCTCGTCGTTCCTCCGCCTCCATCCTTTGCCCGAACGTTCGCGCCACTGCCCGACCGAGTCGGCGATGCGGCCGGGGCCGCCTCGATGCACATGAGCCAAACGACGAACAAAGCGGCCGGCAACAACCGCGCGGGCCTCGCCGCGAGCGCCGAGATCCCGTTCGTGCCCGATGCGGCCGCGCCGACTTCGAGCTGCCCGAGCCCGGTACCAGCAGACACCGATGGCGCGGCCGGCTCGGCGAGAGATAACGGACATCTGGGCAAGGACAAGACCAGGGAGCACCCCACGGCACCGGCGAGCACCGGCGAGCGCAGCGTCCGCGTCGACATCGACCTGCTCGACAAGATCATGGGCCAGGTCGGCGAGCTCGTGCTCGCCCGCAACCAGATTTCCTCCCACGCCGGCCCGTCCCACGATCAGAGCCTGCATCAGAGCGTGCAACGCCTCTCGATGATCGTGAGCGAGCTGCAAGAGGGCGTCATGAAGACGCGCATGCAGCCCGTCGAGCACCTGTGGAACAAGGTGCCCCGCGTCGTGCGGGACCTGTCCGCCATGTTCGACAAGCACGTCCGCCTCGAGATGCAAGGCGGCGAAACCGAGCTCGACCGCTCGCTGCTCGAAGCGGTGAAGGACCCGCTCACCCACCTCGTGCGCAACGCCATCGACCACGGTCTTGAGACCCCTGAGCGGCGCCGTGCCGCGGGCAAGGGCGAGACCGGGACGATGACGCTCCGCGCGTATCACGAAGGCGGCCAGGTGATCTTGGAGGTCGCCGACGACGGTGCCGGCATCGATCCGAAAAGAATCGCCGCCGTCGCACTCGAACGCCAGGTCGTCACCAAGGCGGAGCTGGACCAGATGTCCGAGCGCGAGGTCGTCGACCTCGTCTTCCGCCCCGGTTTCTCCACCGCCCGGGCGGTTACCAACGTCTCTGGCCGCGGGGTCGGCATGGATGTGGTTCGCACGAACGTCGAGCGCATCGGCGGCACCATTGACCTCTTGTCGACGCCCGGCACCGGCACGACCTTCCGGGTGAAGATCCCCCTCACCCTCGCCATCGTCCCCGCCCTGCTCGTCGGGTGCCGCTCCCAGCGTTACGCGATCCCCCAGGCGAATCTGCTCGAGCTCGTGCAGCTGCGGCCAGAAGAAGGCGGCACGCACCTCGAGCGCATCGGGGGCGCTACCGTCTACCGCCTGCGCGGCAAGCTCTTGCCGCTCGTGCGCCTCGAGGAGGTGCTCGGCTTCGCATCCGGCGCGACCCCGCCCGTGCACCCGCCGGCCGGTTCAGACCTCGATCACGCGCTGGCAAAGAGAGAGGCGACCACGATCGTCGTCGTCCAGTCCGACCACCTGCTCTTGGGCGTGGTCGTCGACGACGTCTTTGGCACCGAGGAGATCGTCGTCAAGCCACTCGGCCAGCACGTCAAGCAGATTCCCGTCTTCGCCGGGGCCACGATCCTCGGCGACGGCGGCGTGGCGCTCATCTTGGACGTGCCGGGCGTCGCCTCAACGGCCCAGGTCCAAGAGGTCTCCCGCCGCCTGGCTGCCGCCGAAGCGGCCCGAGACCTCGGCGAGGACACGGCGGTGGCAGACCACCGCACCTTCGTGCTGCTGCGGGTCGGCGCCGAACGCCAGGTGGCGGTCCCACTCACTTCGGTCTCGCGCCTCGAAGAGGCCACCGCCGAGGCGATCGAACACGCCGGCGGGCGCCTCGTCGTGCAGTACCGGGGCGAGCTCTTGCCGCTCGTGCGCCTCGAGGAGGTGCTCGAGGAGTCATCGGCACCAACGCTGGGGGCGCGCGAGGGCCGCGTCGCGCTCGTCGTCTACTGCGACGGCGAGCGCCACCTCGGACTCCTCGCCAGCGAGATCCTCGACATCGTCGAAGGCGTCTTCGACGTTCGTCAGGTCGGGCGAAACATTGCGATCGTGGGCTCGACGGTGGTCAACGGACACGCCACCGACGTCCTCGATGTGCGCGCCGCGCTCGAGCTCAGCCAAGGGGGGAGCCGCGTTGCTTGAGGAAACGGTCATCTCCGCGACTGTCCAGCAGTACTGCACCTTCCGAGTCGATCACCTGTTGATCGGCGTCGAGGTCTGGCGGGTCCAAGAGGTCATCCGCGACCAGCCGACGACCCTCGTGCCGCTCGCGCCCGCCGAGGTGCGCGGCCTGATCAATTTGCGCGGCCAGATCGTCACCACGATCGACGTGCGGCACTGGATGCGCCTCGGACCTCGGGAGGAAGGCGGCCAGGCGATGATCGCCGTGCTGCGTCTCGACGGCGAGGCGGTCAGCTTGCTCGTCGACGAGGCGGGTGAGGTGGTCTCCCCCTCCCGAGACGCCTTCGAGCCGCTTCCCCCCACGGCGTCTGAGCGCGTCCGGCGCCTCTTCAGCGGCACCTTCAAGCTGCCCGACCGCCTCTTGTTAGTGCTCGACACCTGCGCGATCTCTTCCATCAACGCTCACCAGCGGGACGCCGGCCTGCGCAGGCCCGCGTGATGAGCCCGGCGGGCGCGAGCCCGATTGAGGTCATGGTCGTCGACGACTCCGCCGTCGTCCGCCGATTCGTGACCGAGGTCCTCACCACCGAGGCCGACATCGTCGTGAACCAGACGGCCCAAAACGGCAACCTGGCGCTGCAACGGCTCGAAGCGCACCAGCCCGATGTCGTCCTCTTGGACATCGAGATGCCCGTTCTCGACGGCTTGTCCACCCTCGCGCAATTGCGCAAGCGCTGGCCGCACCTTCCCGTCGTGATGTTCAGCACGCTGACGACCCGCGGAGCGAGTGCCACGCTCGATGCCCTGGCGCTCGGCGCCACCGACTACGTCTCCAAGCCCTCGCACCTCGGCGACCTCGAGACGGGACGGGCCGTTGTCGCCGCCGAGCTCATACCGGTGGTGCGCTCGTGCGCGGCCGTGGGCCGCTCGCGCCTCGGCCTCAGCCAGCGAGCCTCCGAGCTCGCGCCGAGGAGCCCGCGGCAACTGGCGCGCGCACCTGCCCGCCCCATTCGTGAAACGCGCGCCGACGTGCTTGTCATCGCCTCTTCGACGGGAGGGCCGCATGCCCTTGCTGAGGTGATCCCCCGGCTGCCCGCGACCTTGTCGGTACCGGTGCTCGTCGTCCAGCACATGCCCGAGCTGTTCACCGAGCTGCTCGCGGATCGCCTCCAGGCACGCTCGGTCCTGACGGTGCACCACGCCTCAGACGGCATGGCGATCGAGCCCGCCAACGTCTATGTCGCTCCTGGTGGCAAGCACCTCGTCGTCCGGCGCGCCGGCACACGTTGCGTGCTCGGCACCATCGACGACCCGCCGGAGAACTCCGTCAGGCCAGCCGCGGACGTCTTGTTCCGCAGCGCGGCCGCATGCTTTCGCGCCGGCGTCGTCGGGCTCGTCCTCACCGGCATGGGTTGTGACGGTCTCGCCGGCTCGCGAGCAATCCGCGACGCCGGTGGTTGCGTCTATGTCCAAGACGAGGCGTCGTCGGTGGTCTGGGGAATGCCCGGGTCGGTCGCAAAAGAAGGCCTGGCGCAAGCGGCGATCGCGCTCGGGGAGATCGCTGACGTCCTCACCCAACAGCTGCAGAGAACGAGCGAGGTCCTTGCGTGACCCTCACCGCGCGCGAAGAAGACACGTTCCCCTTCTTCCAGGACTACATCTTCGCGAAATCGGCGATCGTGCTCACCGAGGAGAAGCGCTATCTCGTCGAGACGCGCCTCGCCCCCGTCGTGCAACAGGCGAACCTTTCCTGTCTTGGAGATCTGATGCGCGCGCTGTTGCGCGGCGACCGCCAGCTCGAGACCGCGGTCGTCGACGCGATGACGACCAATGAGACCTCGTGGTTTCGGGACAAGTCCCCCTTCGAGGCGCTGCGCGACCACGTGCTGGCCGAGCGCATGACCGCCAATAGCGGGCGCCGGGCGCTATCGATCTGGAGCGCAGCGTGCTCGACGGGCCAAGAGCCCTACAGCGTCGCGATGATCCTCGAGGCGCACTTCCCCGAGCTTTCTTTCTGGAACGTCGAGATTCTCGCCACCGACCTCGCGGCGGGTGCGCTCGCGCGGGCCCGTCAGGGGCGCTTCAGCGCGCTCGAGATCAACCGTGGCCTGCCGGCTGCACACCTGCTGCAGTACTTCAGCAGGGAAGGTGCGCATTTCCAGATCAACGACTCGCTGAAGCGGCGCGTGTTGTTCCAGCAGCTCAATTTGGCCCAGACCTGGCCGGTGATCCCGCCCCAGGACGTCATCTTGCTCCGCAACGTCCTCATCTACTTCGATGCGCCGACGCGCCAGCGAGTTCTGGCCGGCGTGCGCGCCAACCTCCGACCCGGTGGCTTCTTACTGCTCGGCGCCGCGGAGACGACCCGCGAGCTCGTCGGGGGATTCGTCCCGATCAGCGTCGCCGGCACCACCGTCTACCAGCTAAAGGAGAACTGATGCGCGCCCTCGTCGTCGACGACTCCCGCGCGATGCGGGCATTGCTCACCAACATCTTGCAGAGCATCGGCGCCGAAGTCACCCAGGCCAAAGACGGTTGCGACGCCCTCGCCCGCCTTCGCAGCGCCGACCGCCTCCCCGATCTGATGCTCGTCGACTGGCACATGCCCGAAATGGATGGGCTTGAGCTCATCAAACAGGTCCGCAAAGACCCCGCCTGGAAGCCCATGACCGTGATGATGGTCACGACCGAGAGCGAGCAAGAGAACATGGTGCGGGCACTGCTCGCCGGCGCCGATGAGTACCTCATTAAGCCCTTCACGCGCGACGCCGTGCTCGAGAAGCTCAACCTGCTCGGCGTGCACGTACCCGAACAGGCCCTCGCGGCCCTCACCGGAGGCTGAGCCGTGCCCTTGATCGAACACATCAGCCCCGCGACCATCGAGGAGATCGCGAGCCAGCTTTGGGCATCGCTCGTGCCCGCCGAAGGCGTCCTCCTGCCGAGCGCCTATGCGGTCGAGCGGCTCCGACGAGCGGGCGAGCCCATCACCGCTGCGGTCTCGATCACGGGCTCGTGCGACGGTACCGTCGAGCTCTGCTGTCCGCGATCCCTCGCTCGCTCCATCGCCGCCTCCATGTTCTGCGTCGCCGAGTCCGACCTCGACGAGGCGTCGATCACCGACGCCGTCGGCGAGCTGGCGAACATCGTTGGCGGGAACGTGAAGAGCCTGCTGCCCCCGCCCACGGCCCTTTCGATCCCTGTCGTGACGACCGCTCGGGCCGCTGGAGACGACGGGACGGCTGCCGGCTGTGTGGTCGGCTTTGATCTCCTCGGCGAGCCCGTGCTCGTGCTCGTGCGCGATGCCAGCCTGGCACCGGCCTGAGCCCAGCAATGGCCTGATCGACCTCGCACCTGATCGACAGGCGCCGAGGACCAAGGCGCGCGCCACCGCCCCGCGTCGGCGTGGCCCACCACGTCGCCCCACGGAAAAGGGCGCCGCGCGTCCATCCCCGGCTTCCTTCTTGGTGCAGCAACGGCTTGGTCCAGATCACCACCGTGCGACTCGCGCCGGTCACAATGGCACCCGAGCGGGCCGACACGCCGCGTGGAGGTCTCGGCGAGACGGATCGGAGCAGCCATGGACGCAGAGCACGCTCGCGGGGAAACACCCCGCAGTGGCGGGGTCGATGATCCCGAAGACGGGTGGTTCCCCGAGAGCGTTGCCGCGAGCTACGACGCACCGGGCCGCGCGAATGCCCCAGAGGCCGTCCTTGGGGTCGTGCAGCTGCTCGAAGGTCTCGCGGACGGCGGTCCAGTGCTCGAGTTCGCCGTCGGGACCGGCCGCATCGCCGGCCCGCTCGCGCGTCGCGGCCTCGCGGTCAGCGGCATCGAGCTCAGCCGCGCGATGGCGGCGCGCCTTGCCGCCAAGCCCGGTGGCGCGCAGGTCAACGTCACCATCGGCGACATGGCCAACACGCGCGTTGCGGGCGAGTTCTCGCTCGTCTACCTCGTCGACAACACCATCTGCAACGTCCTCACCCAGGACGCTCAGGTCGAGGTGTTCTGCAACGCTGCCGCCCATCTCGTTCCTGGCGGGCACTTCCTCATCGAAGTCGGCGTGCCCGACCTGCGTCGACTCCCTCCCGGTCAGGACACGGTGCCCTTCGCGCTCGAGCCCGGCCACGACGCGACCAGCGGGTACGTGGGCCTTGACCGCTACGACGTGGCAACCCAGGCCTTCTCCTCGAACCACCTCACCGTCTCTTCGGACGGCCAAGGGCGTTGGCGCACCATCCCGTTCCGCTACGTGTGGCCGAGTGAGCTCGACCTGATGGCGCGCATCGCCGGGATGACCCTCTGCCACCGCTTCGGCGACTGGGACCGCTCCGGATTCACACCAACGAGCACCAAGCACGTCTCGATCTGGGAAAAGCGCTGAGGCGTTGGAGTGCTGAGCCGCAGCGGCGGCAAAGGGGTCGCAGAGGCGGAAATCGCCCTGTTCCAACGAGACGACCGGGGCAAGCAGCACCTGGCGCGCTGCCGGCACGCAGGTCGGCTCACCCAAGCGAAACCTGGGCATCGCATCGCGCCAGCTCCTTCGCCTACTCGGGCGGCACGTCGGCGGCGGCTCCGACCCTGACGCGTGACCATCGATCGCTGAGGTGCCGGGTCTCCACGCCCGAGACGGGCGCCGGGGGTCGCCGCGGCACCAGCAACGGGAGTTCGACCAGGGCGGTGGCTGCCACCGAGGCAGTCATCCACCTGCCCGCGACCACTCCACGGGTCCGGGAAGTCCCCTCATCACACCTCCCCGCCGGATGGCGATGGCGATCTCTCCTCCCTCAGGGTCGATGGCGCGTCCCCGGCAATGAGGTTCGGCTCCTCGGTGGTCGCCTCTCACCGCGCCAGGGACAATCTGGACGCCTCCACCACACAGCGTGGCGCAGCTTTCGCCACGCTGTGTGGTTTGAAGAGTCCGAGGTCGCGCACGATTTCTTCGCGCTTCGGGAGATTGTCCTGACTTACCCGCGGCCGCGCGCGCCGCCGTGCCAGGGACGCTGAACGTGCCCGCGCGGGCCGAGAACTTGCTCGTAGTCGCCGGATCATCCCCCGCCGAACAGGAAATTTCGTATTGCACGTGCTCGATTGGCTCGCTAGCTTTTCCGAAACGGTTCACCGCCGCTTATCGGCCGGGTCAACCGATTGCTGAACCCAGCGGCCGACAGTCCTTTGCCACTGGTCGTTGGGGCCGATGAAGAGGTGCGTGAGATGACGACTGGGCCACTACAGAGCGTGGCAGGTGCTGCCGGGGCGGGTTCGCCCGACGACCACGCAGCGTTGTGGGAGGCGTTCTGGCACGACCGCGACCGCCGCGCCCGCAACGAACTGATCCTCGCCTATGAGTCCTTGGTGCCAAGCGTCGTCAATCGCCTCCCGGCCAATGTCAAGGCCTACTGGGAGACCGACGACCTGAAGAGCTTTGGCCTGCTGGGACTCCTCGAGGCAATCGAGCGCTGGCGGCCGAGCACGAGCGCCACGCGCTTTGCCGCCTACGCCATGAAGCGCATCCGCGGCGCGATCTTCGACGAGCTGCGCCGCCTCGACTGGCTCCCGCGCACGGTGCGGCGCCGCGTCATCTCCTATCGCACGACCGCCGACGCGCTCTCGAGCGAGCTCGGTCGCCAGCCCGAGACCGCCGAGGTCCTCTCCCACATGGGCACGGACGGCACGCCGAACTCCGACATTTTGGCGGAGATCCAATCCGCCCAGCTCTTGCACCTCCATCACAGCGTCGGCAGCGAGGATGACGAGGACCTTCGCCTCATCGACCTCATCGTCTCCGAGGACCCCCAGCCCGAGCTCGCCGTGCTCGCCTCCGAGCGCCTCGCCGAAGTCCGTGCGGCGGTCACCCGCCTGCCGGAGCGCCAGCGCACGGTGGTGACGTTGCACTTCCTCGGCGGCCTCACCCAAGAGCAGATCGGGGCGATCCTCGGCGTGAGCAACTCGCGCATCTGCCAGATCGAGGCGGCCGCGATTCAGACCCTGCGCCGCATCCTGGCCGACCGCCCGCTGTCGGCAAGCGGTTCGGCGCGCGCCTGCTGAGACCGCACCCGCCCGCACTGGTCGGCGCGCCCTCCAGCCGCCTGGCACCGTTCGACGCGGGCCCCTAGCGTTCTCGCGCGCGCTGGTCCCCCGCCAGCGCATCGGCCGAGGAGTCTCCCCCGAATGCATCGCCTGTTTGGCCCTCTCAGTCGCGGTGTCGTTCGATACCGCTGGCTCGTCATCGCCTTTTGGATCGTCGTCGTCCTCGTCTCGAGCCGGGCACTCCCCTCGCTTGGCAGCGAGGTCAACAACAACAACACCCAGTTCCTGCCGGCCAGTGCGCCGAGCGAGCACGCTGCCTCCCTGTTGAGCAGCATCAGCGGTCAATCGCTCAACGACACCGAACTGACCGTGGTCGCCGCCTCGAACCGGGCCCTCACGCCTCCGGACGCAGCGGCGATCACGCGCGAGATCGCCGCCGCCCGCACGGTCGCCACCGTGCGATCGGTCCGATGGCTGGCGAGCTCCGCGAATGGCAGGGCCGCCCAGCTGCTCATCGCCTCCTCCATCAAGGCGAGCAATGTCGCGTCGCAAAAGACCCTGGTCACTCGCATCGCGGCGACCTTTCGCGACGCCCGAGCCCCGGCCGGGCTGCACTTTGACGTCGCCGGCCCGGTGGCCGTCAACGTCGCCAACCAGAAGAGCTCGAGCGCCGCGGGCGGCAAGGCCCAGGGCCTCAGCTTCTTGCTGATCATCGTCGTGTTGTTGATCGTCTTCCGATCGCTGTTGGCGCCGATCCTCACCTTGTTGCCCGCCGGCATCGCTCTCACGATCTCGATGCGCTTCATCGCGGGCCTCGGTGCGCACGGCCTCAAGATCTCCGAGATCACCCAGTTGCTCCTCATCGTCTTGATGCTCGGCGCCGGGACGGACTACGGCCTGTTCCTCGTGTACCGCGTCCGTGAGGAGATGCGGCGCGGGCTCGAGCCCAAGGCAGCGGTGACCCACGCACTCGAGCGCGTCGGCGAGTCGATCAGCGCGTCAGCCGGGACGGTGATCGTCGCCCTGTTGAGCCTCGTGTTCGCGAGCTTCGGCGTCTACAAGGACCTCGGCGTGCCCCTCGCCATGGGTGTCGCCGTGATGCTGATCGCCGGCCTCACCTTGCTCCCGGCCCTCCTCGCCGTCGCCGGCCGGGCGCTGTTCTGGCCGAACCGGGTTCGCTCGGCGAAGAGCGGGGATGGTGCCTGGGCGCGCCTCACCGCTCGGCTGCTGCGACGCCCTGCGGTCACCTTGGCCTGCGGCGTGCTGTTCTTCGGAGCGCTCGCGCTCGGGCTCCTCGGCTACCAATCCGCTGGCTTCGGCGGCGCATTGTCGGCGCCGGCTGGCTCGAGCGCGGCTCGGGGCAATGCGGCGATCGCGGCGAACTTCCCCCAGACCTCGAGCATCAATCCCGCGAACCTCGTCTTCTCCTTCCCGCGCTCGGTCGCCGCCGACCCCTCGGTGGTCCCCCGCGCCGAGGCGGCGCTTCGCGCCTCGGGAGCCTTCGTGCGCGTGGCCGGCCCCTTCGACGCCTCGGCGGTGACGCTCACCCCGGCGCGCTACGCCCTGCTCGCCCGGGAGCTCGGTCCCGCCCAGCGGCTTGCGCCGACACCACCGCCGGGCGTGAAGGTGTCCCCCGCTCTCTACAACGCGTATCGCACGACGCTCGGCTACATCAGCCCGAACGGCAAGGTCGTCCAGTTCCAAGCGGCGCTCACCGCCGGCCCGCAGGGTTCGACCAGCGCGCTCGACGCCACGCCGCACATCCGCAACGTCGTCGCGCGGGCGGCGCGCGCGGCCGGCGCGACCGACAGCGGGGTCGCCGGCGAGGCCGCCTCGCTCTATGACATCTCGAGCACCTCGAATGCCGACTTGTTGCACATCATCCCGATCGCGATCATCGCCATCGGCATCCTGCTCGCCCTCGTCCTGCGGAGCCTGGTCGCCGAGCTCTATCTGATCGTGAGCGTCGCCCTTTCCTACCTCGCGGCCCTCGGCCTGGCGACGATCATCTTCGTGATCCTCGGAAACAGCGGCGGCCTCACCTTCATTCTCCCCTTCTTGATGTTCATCTTCCTGCTCGCGCTCGGGGAGGACTACAACATCTTGGTCATGACGCGCATCCGCGAGGAGGCGCACGGCCGCACGCTCAAAGAGGCCGTCATCCGGGCGGTGGGCCGGACCGGCCCGACGGTCACCTCCGCCGGCGTGGTCTTAGCGGGCACCTTCGCGGTGCTCGTCGTCGCCGCCGGCGGTGGGCCCGGCTCCACGCAGTTCCGTGACATCGGCGCCGGGCTCGCGCTCGGGATCTTGATGGACACCTTCCTGGTGCGCACCGTGCTCGTCCCCGCCACGGTCAGCCTGCTCGGACGATGGAACTGGTGGCCGAGCAAGCTCGCCGACCTCGAGCCGCCGGCCGGACACGCCCACGCCCCAACCGGGCGCCACGGCGAGCTCACGTCGCTCCCCGAGCTCTAGCCGCCCCGGACACCCCCTCCCCGGCGTCGACCGCCTCGAACGCCCGCCACCGGGACCACCTCGGCGCCGAGGTGCGACCCGATGCGCCCTCGGGCCACCGATCGCGCGGGCCCGCTCAGCGGCACGCGGGAAACCAGGCGCGCCTGCGGCAACGGCTGCAGCGACTGAGCCGCAGAAGCGCTCGGCGCCA
>JAJZKA010000128.1 GCA_021809805.1 Actinomycetes bacterium | reverse complement strand
TACTTCACCTGGACCCGCAAGATCAACGGCAAGACCGTCACCCGCACCCTCACCCCCGAGCAAGCCCGCCGCTACCAGCCCTGGTTCGACAACGCCCGCCAGCTACGCACGCTCGCCGCCGAACTCGAAACACTCTCACTCAGACTCGCCCAGGACGCCGAAGGGTGGGGGGAGATATGACCTCCGAGAAGTGCGGAACGAGAGCACCAATCCCCCAAAAACCTACTAGGCTCCTCGCTGATTTTCGTGGGTAGCGTCGGCTGAAGTTTGGTTTCCTGGGCGGCTTCTGATCGTCGATGATGGGAGTCGTTCATGCAGGCCCAAGATGTTCTTCGGTTTTAGGCCGCGCTCGGGTTCTCGGCGCCGTGGCAGGTCACGAGCGTCGAGTTCGACGCCGAGGCGAAGCGTCTGGATCTTTGGGTGGATTTCCCGCGCGGTGCGACGTTCTGCTGCCCGGAATGCGACCGGGCCGGGCTGAAGGTCCACGACACCGAGGAGAAGACCTGGCGGCATCTGGACTTCTTCCAGCATCAGGCGTATCTGACGGCGCGGGTGGCGAGGGTGGTCTGTCCCGAGCACAAGGTCCGGTTGGTTGCGGTGCCGTGGGCGGGGCCCCGGTCGGGGTTCACGTTGTTGTTCGAGGCGTTGGTGATGGCGATGGTCCGCGAGATGCCGGTTGCGACGCTGGCCGGGCTGATCGGCGAGTCGGACATGCGGGTCTGGCGGGTCGTGCACCACTACGTCGATAAGGCGGTCGACGCTCAGGACCTCTCCGGTGTTCAGCGGGTCGGTCTGGATGAGACGTCCAGCCGTCGCGGCCATGATTACGTCACGGTGTTCGCTGACCTTGATCAGCGGCGTGGGGTGTTCGTTGTCGAGGGCCGAGATCACGAGACAGTCTCAGCGTTTTCGCTGTTTCTGGACACTCACGGCGGCAGCAGCGATCAGGTCAAGGAGGTGTCCCAGGACATGAGCGAGGCGTTCCTGAAGGGCACGCTCGCGCATCTCCCGAACGCGGAGATCACCTTCGATCGCTACCACGTCAAAAGCCATCTCTCAAAGGCCGTCGACGAGGTCCGTCGCGAAGAGGCCAAGCACCACAAAGACCTGCTTCGGAACACTCGGTACATGTGGCTGAAGCGACCGAAGAATCTGACCGACCGCCAGCGGGATCTGCTTGACGAGCTGCTCACCCAGCCATTGGAGACGGTCCGCGCATACACGCTGGCCCAGCAGTTCGACAGCTTCTATGAGCTTGATGATCCGGACACCGCGGAGGAGTATCTGCGTCGCTGGATCGTCGAGGTCGACGCGAGCGGCCTTGAGCCGCTCAAGCGGTTCGCGAGGATGCTCGAGGATCACTGGCTCGGCGTGATCCGTTGGCATCACAGCAAGGTCTCAAACGGGCTGCTGGAAGGGCTCAACAGCTTGATCCAGGCCGCGAAACGCCGCGCTCGTGGGTATCGGTCGAACCGCAACTTCATCGCAATGACCTACCTCATCGTCGGGAAGTTGAACGCCGGGCCGGTCATCGCCTGACCCACCCCCAACGTGGAGGAGCCACTCAAGATCGGTGCGATCCGCGGTGGTCTGCTCGTCGGGCTGCTCCTTGCTGCTGGCGCGAGTCCCGCCGGATGCGCCGATGCGGGCGTGGTCGTGCCGTCGACGGTAAGGGCGAGCGTGGTCTCGTATGCGCCGAGAACGAATGAGCCGCGGATCGGAACCACGGTCGCGCTCAGCGAGGTGAACAACATCGAGTTCGCGACCGGTCGTGTCGGCTACGCGCTCGGCGGCCCGCAGGGATCGGAGTTCCCGTTGAAGACGAGCGACGGTGGCCGTACATGGTTGATCGACGGGCCGGCCCTCTTCCTGCCGGTCGCCGACGGCGCCAGCGCTGTTAGCGACCTGGCGGTGAGGAGTGCATGCGAGGCCTACGCCTATGGCGGTAGTGGCGGAGGCTCGAGCATCGTCGTGACGACCGACGCGGGCAAGCGTTGGTGGCGCGCATATCTCGGCCAGGCTCTGGTTGCGGCCGCTCAGCGAGGCAGCGACATCTGGGCGCTCGCCGCAGGCCCACTGGCCTGCCCCCGTAGGTTCGGTCCGGCCCTTGTGAGAGCTTTTGTCGCCTTGGAGAATGGGCGAGGAAGGACTCTCGATGAAGCGCAGCAGGCATACGCCGCAGCAGATCATTCGTAAGTTGCGGGAGGCTTGTGGTGATGCTCGGTGAGGGCAGGACGATCGCTGAGGCGGCGAAGGAGTTGGGGGTCAGCGAGCCGACGTTTCATCGTTGGCGTAACCAGTACGGCTGAGATGAAGGCTCAGGACGCGAAGCGGTTGAAGGAGCTTGAGCGTGAGAACGTCACGTTGAAGCAGATCGTCGCTGACAAGGAGCTCGAGGTCCGGGCGCCTGAGGAGGTTGCCCGGGGAAACTGGTAGGCCCAGCCCGCAAGCACCAGGCGGTCGCGATGTTGCGCGACCGCCTCGGTGTGAGCGAGCGCTGGGCATGCCGGGTTGTGGGGCAGCACCGTTCGACTAAAGCGGTATGAGCCCAGGCGTGCTGATGATGACGCTGCGATCAGAGCGGAGTTGCGGCAGTTCTCCAAGGACCGGCCGCGGTGGGGGTATCGCCGGGCGCATCATCACCTCCGCCAGCAGGGCTCACGATGTGAACCGCAAACGGGTTGGGCGTCTGTGGCGTGAGGAGGGGCTGAGGGTGCCGCAACACAAGCGCAAACGCCGTCGGCTTGGGGACTCGACCTCACCGGACCGCCGTATGGTCGCTGAGCGCCCTAACCATGTGTGGACGTTCGACTTCCAATCTGATCAGACCGCAGACGGTCGTGTGCTGCGGTTCTGCAACATTGTGGATGAGTTCACCCGCGAAGCGTTGGTGATGCATGTGGCACGCAGCATCGACGCTGACACCGTCGTAGCGCTGCTTGAGGGCCTGGTGGCTGAGCGTGGCGCCCCCGGGCACCTGCGGATGGAAGGCGGCCCGGAGATGACCGCTCACGCCCTCCAGAAGTGGTGTGAGAGCGCCGGCACCCAGACCGTCTACATCGACCCGGGCTCCCCGTGGCAGAACCCCTACGTCGAGAGCTTCCACTCCCGTGTCCGCGACGAGCTGCTTGACATCGAGGAGTTCTCCTGCCTGGCTGAGGCCCGGGTGTTGACCGAAGACTGGCGGGAGGATTACAACCACCGCAGACCCCACAGCTCGCTCGGGATGCTCACCCCGGTCGCGTTCGCCGCCGGGCACGGCATCACCCCGGCGGTGCTTGGGCCGCTCGCAGACCCCGAGCCTGCCGAGAAGCTCACGGCATGAGCAGCACCCCGACCGGCAGGCCCGGCACCGACGCGCCCGCGGCCAGTGCCGCTTCGGCGCTCGCTGCGCTCCCGCCTCAGCGACACTGGCCGCGGCAGCAACCCCAAGCTGTCCGTCCGCCGGTCACGCTAACTTTCCGGCCGTCACATCCACCCACACTCTCACTCGTGGTGGACCGACAAACGGGGGCTGTCCACCCCAGTCGCCGCCGTCAGCGGTCAACGCGGTGGCGGTGATGTGGCTCTACGACTCCACCAACGGCGGGCGCAGCTGGACCTATCGCTCTACACTGCCCGCTCTGCGTGGGTGGGAGGCTGACCTTGCGCGCCCCAGCGCGAACGTGGGCTTCGCGCTGGTGAAGGGCTTCGGCACCGAGCGAGCCGCGGATGCGGGGATAGTCGAGACAACCGATGGCGGCGCAACCTGGATTAGGCGCAGCGACCCGTGCGAGCAAAACCGCGGGGCACGCAGCTTCGGCTTCACGCAGCGACTTCAGGCAGCTTCACCAACCTCCTTGTGGTTGTTCTGCGGCGCCAAACCATCAGCGGGCACACAGGCGAAGCTCGTGTGGCGCTCCACCAACTCCGGGCGCACATGGAAGCTCGTTTCCGCCAGCACGCCCGGCGGGCATGTGCGCTCCGGCGACATCTCCGCCGTCGGGGAGCTGCCCGAAACGGGCACGACGGGAGACCTAGCCGCCCCCACGCGCTCGGCCGCGTGGCTGATCATGCCCGGCAGTGATGTGCTCTGGAAGACGACCGACGGCGGGCGCACCTGGGCCGCTGCGACCCCCGCCAGGATCGATCAGCAGATTCCAGGCGAGTTCTCGCTTGCTCAGCGATCGGTCTTTGTGAGGATGGCGTACGCGCTGTGGCGGCGCACATCCGGAGTGTGGAAGCACGTCGCTGGCAGCGCTATCTGATTGCTTGCCCGCGCCGGATCATGTCGAGGTACTTGGCGATGCGCCGTGCGCGCGTGTCAGGGCGCTTGGCGTCGTTGATCCGCCAGATGATCGAGTAACGGCTCTGGCTGGTGCGGGGCCGCAGCTGGCGTAACGCCGTGACGCGGAAACATCGAAGCGCGGCGGTGCGCCGGCAAGGACTCGCGAAGTTGGCCGCCTTATGCCTTGGCCGGCGCCACCCCAGCCGTCGCGCGGACGAAGTCAAACAGACCGTCATGCCAGCCGAATATGTAGCTGGCCAGGACAGTGCCGTGGTCGGTGTAGGTCGGAGTCGGCGGCTGCCCACCCACCGGGATCACTAGGCCGCGAATTGACAGCTCCAAGCCTTTGATCTGGACGCCGACCGTGCGCGCCGGGATCGCCTTCGTGCCTACTTCATTCGGCCCAGCCCACTGGAACCACCCGGACCAGCTGTGCGGGTGGCTAGCCGCTACGGCCGCGGTGGGAACCGCGCGCGTCAAAAGGCCCGATGCTGCGCCGTCGGATTGGAAGATCACCTCGCGCAACTGCGGCTTCCTACCAGGTCGCATGGAGAAGAGGAAGAAGTTGACTTGTGCCTGATTTAAGGATCGGCAGACAGCCGGGACCACCGCGTAATCCTGCTGGTGGCTGACGAAATAGTAGGCGGCTGCGCGATGGCTGTGGTTATCCACGTAAGGAGCCATGTCGCACGCACGTCGTGTGCCAGGCACGACTTCTGAGGCACCAGGAAGATGAACTGTCATCCAGTTGACTGCAGTGACGGGCCTGCTCATAGGTGCGAGCTGAAGCTGGCGTCTGTGCAGAGACCGGCTATAGCTTGGCGTTACCGATACGCCAGCTATGACTAACACGCTGACGATGCCGAGAATGCGTGCTGCCAGCCGAGAGGGCGAGAGTAAACGTATCTGATGCGCGGACATAGTCGTCATTCGTTGGTCAGTGCGATGCCCGATCTGCTACGAACGGGCTGAAGCTGTGACGGCATACCAGCCGTAGTTGACTTCGTGATTCCAGGCATTTTCCGGGTTGCCATAGGTTCCGGCTATATATTGCTCCCCCCAAGTGATCTGCGTGAACGGGTCGGTGGGCCAGTCTGGCCAAACGGAACCCATCTTTGAGCCGGGGTTGGCCTGAGGAATACCGTAAGCGACACCCGCGTAGTCGCAGGTTGGGTAGGTGCCACCGCCGTTGCAGACATTCCACTGCCAGCCACTTTCACGCTGCCACAGCTCGTCGAGGTAAGTCCACTGCGCTTGGCTCCAGCCGAAGTGGAACATGATCTCCTGAGCGTAGGTCTGCGGCGAGAAGTCCCGGACCGCCCACACCGCCCCGGAGCTGTCATAGAGCACGACGTTTGAGTCGTTCTGGATGCTCAGGTAGGTCGTGCCGCCCCCGATCCCGTAGGTGCCACTCGCCCACACCGCCTGGCCAGAGGACGAGTACACAACGAGGTTGCCGTCGGTTTGCATCACCAGATCGGCGCCGGAGTGGCCGGAGGTGTCGGTTGCCCACAGCGCCTGCCCGGAGGCGTTGTACTCGACTAGGTTGCCGTCGGTCTGCATGTCGAGCGTGTAGCTGCCGTCGGGGGAGCACAACTCAGCGCCGCTGATCAGCTCCTCGTTGGCGGTGAGCGTCGAACCACAGCCGCCACCGCCACCCACTGGCACCACACCAGGCGAGGGTGACGGCGTCTGGTGCCCGCCTTTGCCGGTCCCCTTGGCCAACGCAACTCGGGGCGCAGAAGTGCTAGGAGCGGCGTAACCGGCAGCGGACCTCGCCCTGGAGGCGGCAAACACCGGGGTCACGCCAGCGCCGGCAGCCACCGCGACTGACACCCCGGCGATTACGGCAAGCCTAGCCGGACGAAAGAGAGAGCGAGAGAGCGAGAGCATGTGATCCTCCGGAAGACGAGACTGTCCGGCCTTCTGTGTGTGAGGCCTGGGCCGCTTGTTGATTGTGGTTAGTCGGGGAGTAGGTCTCCGAAGTGGATTTTGAGGCCACGGAGCGCGCCTGTCCAGTTTTAGGCCTTGCGCCATTTGCTCTCGGCGCGGCTGATTGCGAGGTAGATCAGCTTGGTGGCGGCGTCTTCGTCGGGGAAGTGTCCGCGGGTCTTGATCGCCTTGCGGATCTGGCGGTTGAGCCCTTCGATCGAGTTCGTTGTGTAAACCGCCTTTCTGAGGTCGGCTGGTAGTGACAGGAACGGGATGATGTAGTCCCACCGGGCTCGCCAGGACTGCGCGATCATCGGATACTTCTCACCCCACTTGGCATCGAACGCGTCGAGGGCGTCCTCGGCCGCTTCGGCGTTGGGGGCGGTGTAGATGGGCCGCAGGTCGGCGGCCACGCGCTTGCGGTCCTGGTAGGCGACGTAGCGCATGCTTGAGCGGATCTGGTGAACGACACATGTCTGCACCCATGCTCTCGGGAACACGGCCAGCCCGTCGACACAGGCGATCAGCACGTCCTGGACACCGCGGTGGTGTAGGTCGTTGAGGACGGCCAGCCGGAACTTCGCGCCCTCGTTCTCCTGCCACCACAGGCCGAGCACGTCCCGGTCTCCCTCGACGGTGACGCCCATCGCCAGGTAGCACACGCGTTTTTGGACGGAGCGGTCCTGGCGGACCTTCACCACCAAGGCGTCGAGGTAGACGATCGGGTAGACCGACTCCAGCGGCCGGTGGCGCCACTCCTTGACGTCCTCCATCACGGCGTCGGTGATCCGGCTGATCGTGTCCCGCCCGATGCTCGTGGTGCCGTAGAGGCGCTCCAGATGCGACTGGATGTCCCGCACCGACATGCCGCCGGCATAGAGGTCGATGATCTTCGCGTCCAAGCCCGCCAAACGGGTCTGGCGCTTGGCCACCAGCTGCGGCTCGAAGCTGCCGTTGCGATCCCTCGGGGTGTTCACCTCCACCGGCCCGAGATCGGTCGAGACCGTCTTCGGGGTCGAGCCGTTGCGGTAGTTCCCCGTCCCGCCCGGCGGCGCCTGCCCGGGCTCATAGCCCAGATGGTCGGTCAGCTCGCCCGCCAGCGCCGCGTCGATCACCCGCCCCGCCAGCTGCGTGAGCAGCCCGCCCGAGCCGGTGATCTCATCCGCAGTCAGGCCCTTCACCGCCCGCCCGAGAGCCTCGGCGGGCAACAGGCCAGCCAGCTGGTCAAGGGCATCCTCGTCAGGCACAGGGGCGGCGTCCACCCGATCAATCGTGACCGGCGAGCTCTTCATTGTCTTGGTCATGTGGGGTCCTTTCCGGGCCGCGCCCGCCGCGGTTCGGCTCGTCGCCCCTCGGGGCTCCTCACCGAACCGCGGCGGCCACAAGCCGCTACTCAGACCCAGACCTCACACAGAACGTCGGACAGAACCTGAGGGGCTGGCGGTGCTGCGGCGGGTGCTGGACGGGGTGCTGCGTTGCGGCGGGGCGGGCGCGGGGTGCTCGCGAGTGGTGCTGTCCTGGCCGGGCGCGATGATGGGGTCGGCGAACATGATGATGGTGCAGTTGCGTCTGGATCTGGGGGAGTGTCCGGCGCCGGCGCACGTCTCATTCGCCTCCTAAGGATTCCAGCATTCAAGACGCCAGAAACCCCAGAGACACCGGGGCGTACGCCTCCATCTCAGCCCGTCACTACACCGACGCAAACGTCACAAGCGCCCGACAAGCCTCGTATAGAAGCGTCGTCCTTCACTCCGTCAACCCCGGCCTGCCTGTGGGTGAGTCGCCGGGGGGTGCAACTCCCCCCGGCGACTCACCCAGGAGTTCGATTACGCGCAGCCGGGGGTCAAGCCGGATTGCCAATGGCGACTGAAGAGCGAGCGGGAGCGGATGCTGACCCGGGTCGCGCAGGACGCGCAGCGCGCGCTCTCGGCGGTCGAGCAGGCTGACGGGCTGCTGGGCGATGAGACGGTGAAAGCGGCGTTCGATCTACTTGGCGAGTTGATCGGCCAGGACTTCGATGTCGATGATGACGATGTCCCGAGGTTGCATCGCGGGACCAGGCCGGGGCGGATCATCTCCACGATCGACCCGGAGATGCAGCACGGACGCAAAAGCAGCTCGCAGCGGTTCTATGGTTTCAAGCTCCCCGCCGCGGTCAGCAACACGAGCGAGCCGTTGATCATGGCGGTGCACATCGCGCCGGGCGGTGGGCCGGACGGGCCCCAGGCCAAGCATCTGATCGACTCCCAGGCTGCCGGGCAGCGGCCCGCCCGGATCCTAGGTGATACCGCCTATGGCAACGGTCCTGTCCGGCAAGAGCTCGCTGACCGCGATGTGGTGGTGCTCGCACCGGTTCCTGGGGGTGAGATCGTTGAGGGCCGCCTCGGGAAACGGGACTACACGATCGATCCGGCCGCGGGGACGGTCACCTGCCCGCAGGGGCATACGGCTCAGATCAGCACCTCGAAGAAGGGGGTGCGGACCGCGAGGATCTCCCGGGCTGCGTGCCGGTCCTGCCCGCTGAAAGAGCGGTGCTGCCCCGGGCGGGAGAGCCGCCAAATCCAGATCGGTGAGCATGAAGAGTTGATCGTCGCCGCCCGCGATGCGCTCGCCGATCCCGAAACCGCGAAGCATTTACGACACACCCGTCCGAGGATCGAACGATTGCTCGGTCTGCTCACGGTCTGCTACGGCGCTCGCAAAAGCAGGTACATCGGCACCAAGAAGGCGACTTTGCAGGCCAGTTGGGCTGCTGCGTTGGTGAACCTCAACCCGATCGGTCAGCGACTCGCGCTGGCGGGTGGGTGACCGTGGCGAGGAGCCACAGGAACGTCTCCACCGGCCGAGAACGGCGCCCGAGCCCGAGCCTCAGCGCTCAACAGTCCGAACGGGCTGCCGACGAGCACGCGACAAGCACCGACGCCAGCCTGCCGCGCGACACCTATCGAGGATCCGCGCCGTGCGAAAAGTCACTTCTTCAGCGCCCTTCTAGGTATCGGATATGCGCTGTTGGGCTGCGCGTTGGAGGCGGGTGGTCACCGGCGATACGATGGTCGCGGAAGATCGTTAGGCAGGTCGCTAAGTGGGAGCTCAGTCACCCCCCCGCAGTGATGGCATGCGAAGAGTATGGCGCTCTCTGTGAATGTGATTTGGGGTGCAACCGTGGCGCCGTCGAGCGAGCGCGGCGTCTTCCTCGCACTTTTTTTACACACGGCGTCGCGTAACTGTCTTACGCTGAGTTTGAGTGTGGTTGCTTGGTCGAGCCAGTGGTCTTGGTCTTCGATGGTGAGGGCGGCTAGTTGGGCGTGGTGGCTCCAGGTGAGATTTTCCCGACGTCGGGAGGTTTCGTATCTGCCCGCGACGTAGGCGTAGTTCGCGAGCGTCTGTTCGTCGTAGCCGGTGATGTGGGCTGCGAGCTGGTAGTGGTGGTCGTTGTAGTGGCGTTTGCCGAACCGGATCCAGTCTCCGAGCCACCAGTTGGTTGCGTTCGCCACGATTGTGAGCCGCCTGCCGCATGCTTGCCATTCCGCAGCTGTCAGTTCGGCGTGTCCGAGCCACGCGACGGGCGTGGTCCTCTCCCGGGCCGCTTGGCGCTTTGTGAGAGCATCGCGGGTGTCTGCGGCTCCCGGCACCACACCAGAGTATTGGCCGGCGTCTGGCGGGTTTCTGGTTGCTTGTGCGGATCGCTGGGTGATCGTCATGGCGTCTGCTGGCTGGCGGGGGTTGCGGAGATGTTTGGCGTTGACGCGGTCGTGGGTGTCGAGGGCGTCGAGCCGGGGGCGGGTGTGGTGTTGGTGAGCCCGGGGCCGGTCTGTCCGGGGGCTGCGCAGGTGGGTGGCGGGCCGCTGACGCGCCCGACCGCGATCTCGATCCGGCTGTCGGGGATCTGCTTGGCGGCGAGCACCAGTGTCGTGTTCGCGGGGATCTGTGAGGGTGTGATCCTGATCGTCGCGCCCGCCGATACAGCACCGACCGCCATGTAGCTGAGCGGCACTCGGCTTTGGCAGGTTTTGGTGATCGGCACGATCGCCACCGGTGCGTGCAGCGACCGGAGCTTCGCCTGTGCGCCGGTCAGACCGGTGATCTGGCGGATCGTGACCACGATCACACCGCCGGTGCTCTGGGTGACAGCAAACGACGGCGGCGCTGCGGCAGCCAGAAGCAGCGCGACCACAGCGGCCGCGGCGGCGGTAACTGGGATCGAGATCGCCAGAATCCGCCGGTGTGTGCGCGCAGCCAGGCGCGCGAGCCGGCCACGGGCCGGGCCGGGGATCCGCTGGACCCGCTCGTGCAGTGCCGCGCTCGGATCGATCGCGGCGACGAGATCCTCGAGGCGTTCGGTGAGCGCCTCGCCGAGCTGGTCTTCGCTCAACATGCGTTCACCTCACCGGCCGGCGGGGACAGGAGCCCGCGCAGCCGCTCAAGGCCACGAGAGGTGTTTGATTTCACGGTCCCCTCCGGCAGCTCAAGCAGCCGTGCGGTGTCTGTGACCGGTAGGTCGAGGTAGAAGCGCAGCACCAAGATCTCGCGCTGCACGCGCGGGAGCTCCCGCAAAGCCTGCGCGAGCGCGTCACGCTGATCAAACGCGTCGCTGAACGCCGTGGCGTGAGGCTCGTTGACAGCCCCGCCGGTGAGGATCTCCCTGGGC
>JAJZKA010000127.1 GCA_021809805.1 Actinomycetes bacterium | reverse complement strand
CGCTGCTCGGCACCGGACTCGCCTTGTCGGTGATGACCGATCGTCTGCCGCAGGGCCGCCGACACGCCGAAGTGCTCGTATGGGAGATCCGCTCGCTCGATCACGAGCAGCGCGCAATCTCTGACGCCGCGGGCCGGGGCGTGTGCGCCGCCACCGTCATGGCGCCGTTGCGCTACCCGATCCACGCCCTCGCCGCGCTCGGCTTTGCGCGCGATCGCATCCTCGAGCTTTCCGGCCGCGAGATCAATGTGGCGAGTGACGAGCACTTCCCCACCGCGCTCACCGGCCTTGTCGACAACAATCGGCGCCAGGTGAGGATCGCGAGCGCCGGACACCTGCCAGCATTGTTGATCGCCGACGGTCGCGCCGAGTACCTCGAACTGCCCAGCGGACCGCCCCTCGGTGGCGTGTCCGGCGAGGCGGAAAAGATCCGCCAAAGAGGAATACTCCGTAGGCGCCATGGGTAAAAGGCGCCCCCGCTGATACAGTCGAGGCGGCTTGGACGTCACGTTTGCAGCGCCAGCGATGAGGTGGATGGGCCGACGGTGCCCGAGATGAGGATCACTCAGAGCCAAAGCGACGCGGGCCGCGCCATGCTCGAGATCTCGGGCGAACTGGACCTGACCGATGCCGCGGACCTCCATCAACGGCTCCTGGTGCTGCTGCACGAGCAGGTGCGGGAGATCGTGCTTGACCTCTCCCAGCTCGTCTTTGTGGACGCGGCGGGCATCGGAGCGATCGTCGCCGCCGCCAACCTGGCGCGCCGTGATGGCAGGCGGGTCGTGCTCGCGCACCCGCGCCCGTCGGTTCGGCGCACCTTGGGACTCGCGCACGTCGAGGATCTCTTGCCGCTCGACAGCGAGTGAGGTCGTGACGGCCTCTCGCGCCTAGAGCTCGAACCAGACCACCTTGCCGCTGGTGAGGCGTTCGACGCCCCAATTCGCGGCGAGCTGGTTGACGATCTGCAGGCCGCGGCCCCCTGGCGACTCCGAGTTCGTCACCCTCAGCATCGGCAATGCATCGCTCGCGTCCCGAACCTCCACCCGAAGGCGCGGGCGCGGCGAGATCCGCACCGAGAAGACGTCCTCGGCGTACAACATGGCGTTCGTGGCGAGCTCGGAAACCATCAGCTCCACGTTCTCGCGCTCGGAGGGTTCGGCCACGAGGTGGCCTGCGAACTTCCGCGCGGCACGGACCGATCGGGGTTCTGCGGGGAAACGCGCCTCGTCCCACTGTCTTGGCGAGTGCGACTCGAAGGCATGGCCGTTCAGTTTGGTGATCACGCGCTCGACAGCTCCGGGATGTTCGGCGCGCGGCAACGCCGACGCGGCCGTCAACAGCAATTGACGGCCAACGGTAACGACCACGAGCGCCAAGTGCAAAGGGCGCGGCGCGCCGCCGCGGTGGCGACGTCCAGATCGGCCATTTCGCAAAGGCACCGCTTGCGAGCGCGCACGGGATCGATCGGGCCAGGTTGCCTAGCCCTGGCCTGCGGCGGGCTCAGGTGGGCGATACCTGAGCACCCGCCGATTGGCTGGGTTCTGTCTCGGCCCCGTAGACCTCGAGCGCGCTGCCGAGCGCCTTCCAGCGCACGCCGCGCGGCGCGTTCTCCAGCACTGCAGCGAGCAGCCCGAGTCGGGCCGCGCGCACCTCGGGGTCCTCGGCCATCACCAAGACGGCGTCAAAGAAGGCTTCGATCGCGGTGACGAGCCCTCCGCTTTGCTCCAACCACGCACGAAGGCCGAGCGCGCTCGCATCGCCGATCGCGCCGAGCGCACCCCATAGGTCGAGTTCGGCGGGTTCGCTGAGGGCCAGGGGCGCCGCGATGGATGCGGTGCCGGCGGGCAGGATGCTCGCGACGCGGTGCATCGCCTGCACGGCGCGGACGAAGCAGGCATCGCTGCCGAGCGCGTCGACCTCGGCGATCGTGACGAGCGCCCGGGTGGGATCGTCGAGGTCGACCGCGGCGACGAGCCGGGCGTCGACGCCGGCATCTCTCAACTGGCGCTCGACGCGGTCGGCAACGAATGCCGCTGCCGCCTCGAGCACCTCGTGTTCGGTGGCGATCCCGTCAGCCAAAAGGCGCTCGGCGGCAACGGCGAGCACACTCGAGATCCGGAGGCGTCCAAAGCGACCACCATCGGCGAGAATGCGGGCGATGCCCGTCGCGGCGCGCCGAAGACCGAAGGGATCCGAGGATCCTGATGGGACGACACCGATTGCGAACATGGCGACGATGAGATCGGCGCGGTCGGCGAGCCCAAGCAGCGCTCCTTCAACCGAGATGGGCAGCGCGTCGGTACTCGTCTGGGGGAGCTCCATCTCATAGAGCGCCTGGGCAACTGCTTCGGGCTCACCTGCCTCGCGCGCGTACTCCCGCGCCATCACCCCAGCCAGGCTCGAGAATTCGACCACCATCTCGGTCGCCAGGTCGAACTTCGCGAGCGCGCCGGCGCGGTCGAGCACGGCCGGGTCGAACGCGGTCTCACTCGCTGCGGCCAGGCGAGCAGCGATCTCAGCGATTCTCCGGGCGCGCTGGTCCATTGAGCCGACCCGTGCATCGAAGACCAAGCGGTCAAGTGCAGAGCGGAAGTCCTCGAGCCGTCGGCGCCGATCGGCATTCCAGAAGAAGAGCGCATCTTCGTAGCGGGCGCGAATCACCGACTCGTTGCCGGCGCGCACGAGCGCTTCGTCGCAGGGGCCGTTCGCCATGGTGATGAATGCAGGGAGCAGACGGCCGCGGTCGTCGCGGACGGGGAAGTAGCGCTGGTGCTTCCGCATCACCGTGACGAGCACCGGATCAGGCAGCGCCAAAAAGCGCTCCTCGAAGCGCCCGAGCACGCCGAATGGTGCCTCGAGGAGGTTGGCGACCTCCTCGAGCAGGACCGCTTCGGCGGCGAAGTCGACCGCGCCTCCAGCCCTCCTCGCCAGGGCCTCTGCAGCGGCTCGGACCGCTGCCAGTCGTGCCCCGTGGTCGGTCAGCAGGCCGGCCTCGCGGTGGACCGCCGCCAGCGCGTCGGCCGCAAGGACCTCGCGGACCGGCCGGTCGTCGCTGCGCAAGACCTCAGTCGTCCGCCCGGCCTTCAGTCCCGAGACGCGCACGGGCACGGGCGTGTGACCGTAGAGCGCGAGGAGCCAGCGGATCGGCCGGGAGAACGAGAGCTCGGGGTCGCTCCAGCGCATGTTGCGGTCCGCGCGCAGCCCAGAGACGAGGCGCTCGCCGAGCTCGCCGAGCACCGCAAGCGCCGGGCGCCCGGGGTCCAGCTGATCGAGCGCGACGTACTCGGCATCGCCGACGCTGACGCGTCGCAAGTCGGCGACGTGCACGTTTCGGCTCCGCGCGAAGCCCTCGAGAGCGGGCGTCGGCGATCCGTCAGGGCCGTAGGCGGCCTGCACGCGGGGCCCGCGCACGGTGACGGTCGTCGGCGACTCCTTCGCCTCCACGCCCTCGATGCTCACGATCGCGCGCCGCGGAGTGCTCACGACGCTGATCGGCCCGTGGCCGAGCCGCGTCTCGCCGAGAAGAGCCGCCGCAGTCCGCGCGAGATGCTCCGCGGTGTCGTCGACGACGGCGGGGGGCAACTCCTCGGTGCCGATCTCGAGCACGAAGCGCTCGGGGCCAGAGGGAGCCGGCGCATGGCTCGGATCCTCCCCGTCGCCGACCGCTTCGGAGGTGCTTTGGGCCGTCCCGAGCGGGAAGCCCAGCTCGGTCCGGCGCTCCACCCACAACTCGCCGACAGAGCGGGCCAGCCGGCGCATCGTCGCGAAAGCCGTCGCCCGCTCCATGGTGCTGATCGCTCCGCGGCTGTCAAGGACGTTGAAGGCGTGCGAGGACTTGAGCACGAAGCTGTGCGCCGGGATCGGTAGCCGCTCGGTGATCAGCCGGTCTGCTTCGGCCACGTAGTGCTCATAGAGCTGGCGAGTCGCCTCGACGTCGGCGCTATCGAGGTAGTAAGTCGACATCTCGACCTCGGACTGTCCCCAGATCTCCCAGTAGGTGAGCCCGTCGCTGTAGATGAGGTCGCGAAAGTGCGTCACGCCTTGGAGCGCCATCAAGATCCGCTCGAGGCCGTAGGTGATCTCGACGGTCACCGGGTCGAGGTTCTGCCCGCCCACCTGCTGGAAGTAGGTGAACTGGGTGATCTCCATGCCGTCCAGCCAGACCTCCCAACCGAGGCCCCAGGCGCCGATCGCTGGTTGCGCCCAGTTGTCCTCGATGAAACGGACGTCATGGCGCTTCACGTCGACGCCGAGCGCCTCCAACGAGGCGAGGTAGAGCTGCTGGGGATTTCCCGGCTCGGGCTTGAGCACCACCTGGAACTGGGTGTGGGTCTGCAGCCGGTTGGGATTCTCGCCGTAGCGGCTGTCGTCGGGCCGGACGCTCGGCTCGACGTACGCCGCGCGCCACGGCTCGGGGCCGAGCACGCGAAGGAACGTCGCAGGGTTCATCGTGCCGGCGCCCACCTCGGTGTTGGAAGGCTGCAAGATGGCGCAACCGCGTTCCCCCCAGAAGGCCTGCAGGGCGAGGATCATCTCCTGCATCGTGAGCGCGCGCGGGAACTGGCTGGGGGTCGGCATTAGGCGCCTAGGCTAATGCAGGCGGGCGCACCGCCCCCAGCAGGCACAACCCGGTCTCACGGCCGATCGGGTCGCCTACAGGCCCGTTCCTTTCCACGGCACGCTCCGCGGCGCGACGAGAGGTCGGCCGACGTCGATCTGGATGCTCTCGCGCGACCCGAGTCGGATGGCACGCGGGTTGCCGAGGTACCTTCGGCCGTTGACGAAGATCGTGAGGTGTCCCTTGGCGCCTGCCACCTGTGCTCCGCCGAGCGGCTGGTGCCAGATGTCGAAGAACTGGCCGAGGGTGTAGCTGCGCTGGGTCGGCGATTCGATGTGGATCACCCCGTCTTGCGCGTGGACGTGGAGCCAGTAGTAGCACTGCGTCGCCTCGTCGAAGCTCCCATGCGCCGTCGGCACGGCGACGGGGTGCACGATGCCGATGCCCGCCGGAATGGGCCGGAGCACGCCGTTCACGTAGACGCTGAGGTGCGTGTGCACGTGGTATGCCACCTGCTCGTTGGCGTTGCAGCTGATGCCGTCGACGGGCGCGCCGCGAGCGGCCGTGGTCGCGCTGGCAAGCAGCCTGCCCTCCTCCAGCGGCATCTTCTCGGGCCCTGGCGGCCCAGTCACCACGGCGGTTGCCGGCGCCGGGCTGGCCGAGACGAGCAGCCCGGCCATGATCCCAACGATGACGAGCGCGGCGCCGGCGGCGAGCATGAGGTTCTTGTGGATCCGAAGTGCGGGGCGTCGCCTGGTGCTCTTGGGGTTCGCCGTGCCGCCGAGGCGGCGGCCTTGGTGGTTGACGGGAGCACCGCTAGGACGGCGCGAAGACGTGGTCATTGAGCGTTCTCCTCGAGGGCAACGACGCGCCCGGCGCGTCGTGAAGGGACAGGTTCGCTGTACCGCGCGGGCGCGGCGGGCGCGGGCCTACCGAGGAGGGTGCGCGATCGTCAGCCCTACGCCGCGGCGCAAGGCTGACGATCGCAAAGGAGCTGCTCGGTCCGACGCACTGGGCGCCGTCGCGACGACCGGCGCCGCCGCGGCGGCGGGCGCGATGGTTTGCGCAACGAGGTGCGTTCCGAGCGGGGAAGCGGGGACACAGCGCTCGCCTGCGGCCGGACAGATCCCGCTTGTCGGCGCGGCGCTCAGGACCGGTGCCGCGGCACTCTGGCGCGTCACTCCAAGGCGCGCGGCGCCGAGCGCCGCCATGCTGATTGCGAGAAACACGAGCGCAATGGCCAGCCCGGGCCGTCGCCACATGGCGTGAGCCTAACGATTTCGGGCCCCGAGAAGCGGTCGCCTCGGCTCTGAGATTCCGAGTGCCGCTAGGCCGCGAGCCGCGGATGCTCGACGGCGCCGGGGCGAGGTTGGCCCCGCCGCTCGCTCAACACGATGACGAACATCGCATAGACCACCGCCGGCAGGTGTCCGCCAAGCTCGAGGATCCAGGTGAGGCGCTTCTTGTTCTTGGAGGCTTTGGCAAGCGACACCGCCAGCCATGGGAAGACGACGGCGAGCAGCAGGTGGCGGTAGGTCTTAAGCTCCATGCCTGGTGCGTACCCGGCCCGGACGCGAGCCAGTCCGCCGAGGTGCCTGGCACTTGCCCAAACGGGAACATCTGGCGCTCAGCGCCACGGCGCGTTCGAACCCTTGCAGCACCATGAGCGCCTGGCCGAGCCAGGACGGATGAGAAGTGATCGTCGTTTGTCGCGGGATCGCAACGGCCCGGCAGGCGCGTGTCGTCCTCAACTCAAAGGACGATGAGCATCTCCCGCTACGCTGCCGGCCGATGGTCATGCACGAGCCGCGCCGCTGTTCCCGGTGCGTCGCCGACCTCGCGACCTACGGCGAGACGCTGATCGACCGCTCGAATGGGACGCACCTTGATGTCGACAAGATCGCGCGGAAGACGGAGCTGACCCTGGAGGACATTGCGACCGACGAGCAGATCGATGAGGTGACCTCGCGCGCCCAACGGGCACTTGACGAGCGTCGGGGGGAGGTCACCCTTACCTACTTTGATCTGCCGACGGGCGCAGAGATCCTCGCGCTGCGAGACGACGGGCACGGCGCGCAGGGCGACTCCGGCCGGCCCTGAGCACCGCTCGCGTCGCGGCGTTCCGGGCAGCGCCTCATGCGCCGGCGGGCCCGCCTTGGCCGTGAGGATTGCCCCTGTGGGAATGAGGCGCCCGGCCCGGCCATGGTGAGGTGTCGGGCGTACTCGCGGTGGCGGCGCCAGAACTGGGCGATGCGCTGGAACTGGGCGATGCGCTGGAACTGGGCGATGCGCTGGAACTGGGCGATGCGCTGGAACTGGGCGATGTCGCGCCGCTGGACACCTGCGCGTCGGCGGCGGCGGTCGGTGCGTCGGGGGTGGGCGCGCTCTGCCAGTCGCCCGACGCCGACCACAGCGGCGAGCTCTGTGCCGATGACCATTGGGCCGGCGCTGCTAACCACTGCGATGGGCTCGAGGTCGCCGCACTGGGTTGCGGGGCGCTCGGGGACTGGCCATTCGGCGTCCCCGTTGATGTGCCAGAGGCACTCGCTGCGCCAGCGGAGCCGCCCAATCCCTGCCCGCCCGTGGCGTCGGGCCAGCTGTTTGCCGCGGCCCCAGAGCCGGTCACGTCGGGGGCTACAGGCGCTGACGTGTCCGGCGAGCTCGACGTCTCGCTCGCTTGATGCGTGGTGCTCGTCACAGGGTCTGCGACCGCCGTCGAGCTCGAGGGGGCGGGCGCGCTGCTTGCGTCGAGCCACGGGGAGATGCCCGACGTGCTGCTCACCGCAGGGTTGCCCGCGTCGGTGCCGCCGGCTTGGCCCGTCCGGCGCTTCTTGTTGGCCCCAAGAGCGCGCAGGGCCCACGAGGGTGCACCGACGCGCCTGGTGACGTGGCGGGCGGCCGAGGACGTAAGGGCGGCCGCCTGGTCGATGCCGCTCATCGCGTTCGTGAAAGCCAACTGGTCGCTCTGGCCGTTCGAGAGGCCGCCCGAGCCGCCCCCGTTCGTGGCCGCCTCCGTCGGTCGGGCGTTGTGCTCGGCTGGCACGTTGCCACCGTGTGGCGAGGGCGAGACGTTCCCGGCCTCGTGCCAAAGCGCGCCCCGGTCGATGGCGCCAGTGGCGCGTTGCGCATTGCCTTGCGCCGAGCCAGCCGACCCGACCCCGCTTGGGGTGCCGGGAGCGGCGGGATGGGCGCTGGTGACGAGGGCCACGGTCGGGACGCTGGACTCAGTTGAGGTGTGGGGAGTCGCCACAGGGGGCGGAGTCGTCACTGCGGAGGCGGCGGCCGTGGGAAGCGCGGCTGGCGGGGTGGCTGCTGGGCTCGGAGTTGCCACAGGGGGCGGAGTCGTCACTGCGGAGGCGGCGGCCGTGGGAAGCGCGGCTGGCTGAGCGGGTGCCCTCGACGCGGGGAGAGCGGCCGTTGTCGTGGTCGTCGCCGACTGGCTTGGCACCGAGACTCTGGGCGTGTCCGCGGCGAAGCTCGCGAGGGCTGCCTCGGCGTCGGCGGCGAGCGCGCTGGCGCTTCGAGCGGCGTCCGCGCTGCCTTGCGGCCGCGCGCGAAGCGAGCGGGCTGGGGTGTTCGGGCGCGTATAGATCGTGATGCGCGCCGGCGGTGTCGTGCGCGCCGGCGGTGTCGTGCGCGCCGGCGCTGTGGTGTGGGGCAACGGTGCGAGGCGGGTCGTCGCCGCAGCGCTGTAGGTGGCGGCGGGTGCGAACTCGGTGGCGGCGCTCGAGCTTGGTGCGGGCGCGCGATGGTGGGTGGCCGGCGACAGTGGTGGTGTCGGTGCGCTCATCACCGGGCCGATCGCCGCCGCGGCGGCGATCGCACTGGCCGCGATGATGGCGGTGCTCGCAACGGGCATGCTGAGCGCCGGCGTGGCCGGCGTGTTGGCGATGGGTGCCGCGGCGGTGCTGATCTGGCTGGCGGAACGCGCAAAGAGATGGGCCACGGCACCAAGACGCGACCGGACACCGGGCGCGAGCCCGGCGAGCGCCCCTTCTGGGCCGATGAGGCGCAGGTACTCGCGTCGCAGCGCACTGCGTGCCCGGTGCAGGCGGGACTCGACCGCAGAGATCGGGATTGACTCGTGTACGGCGATCTCTCGGTAGGAAAGCTCCTGTTCCTCACGGAGGGCGAGAATCGCTTGATAGGAAGCCGGCATCCTGCGGACCGACTCGCGGACGAGCGCGGCGTCGGCCTCGCCGAGAACGGCCTCGTCGCTCGCCGCGGCCAACGGGCCGATTGCGTCCAGGTGCCATGCCTCCATTGCCTGGGAGTGCCCGCGTTTGCGCAACAGGTCGTAGCAGTAGTTGCGGGCCACGACGCGCAACCACGGCCGCGGGTTCTCCTCGAGCCGGTTGGCGACAATGGCGTGCCAGGCGCGGGTGAAGGTCTCTTGGACTGCGTCCTCGGCTTCGCCCTCGTCGCGCAAGATGGCGAGGCAGCGGCGTTTCACCTCATCGCAATGCTCGGCGTACAGCGTGCGGAATGCGTCGCGGTGGGCGGCCGCTTCACGAGCAGCACGGCGCGGAGCGAGCTCGTCGGTCTCGCTGGTCCCGACCGTCACCACGGGGGTTTGCTGGGTCCCGATCCTTCTTCCCACGAGCCCCCCTTATTGGTGCGGGCGAGTGGCGACCGGTGCCACGCTCACGCGTTCTCCGTGTCGCTAACGACGCGTGCCGCGGCGGCATTGAGGAATTTCTACCGGCACTGCGGCGCGTCAACAAATCCCAGTTCAGCAACGTAGAGCGCCTTGTGGGCTCGCCGGGGCGAGCGAAGATTGTGCGTCGCGTTCGCCCGTCGCGGACCTGAGCGCCAGCGAGTCCGTTCAGTCAGACTGGTCCCGTCCGCCCGGAAGGACGCCGAAGCCTCTGTAGTGCCGCTGAGCCTGTAGTTCAGCATGGTGGTGGAGGGCTCCCACGGGAACCGTGGATTGTTGCCATGAGCACGAGCATCAGACTCCTGATCTTCTCCCTGCCCTCCCCGGGACGGACACCAACGAGAGGAGATGCGATGGAAGTCGTCCACCCGCGCTGTGCGGGGATCGACGTCTCGAAGAAAGACGCCAAGGTCTGCGTGCGGGTAGCCGGTGCCGGTCGCCGAAAGGCCAGCTCGACGGTGACCACGTGGGGGGCCGTGACGAACCAGGTCCTCGCCCTGCGCGACCACCTGATCGAGGCGAAGGTGACCCTCGTCGTGATGGAGGCGACGAGCGATTACTGGAAGCCCTTCTACTACCTGCTCGAAGGTGGACCCTTCGCCGTCATGCTCGTGAACGCCCGACACGCGAAGAACCTGCCGGGCAGAAAGACCGACGTCTCCGATGCCGCGTGGTTGGCGGACCTCGGAGCGCATGGGCTCGTGCGTGGCAGCTTCGTCCCGCCCGAACCGATCCGCCAACTTCGCGACCTGACCCGGACGCGCACGATGATCGCCCGCGTGAGAGGACAAGAGGCTCAGCGCCTCGAGAAGCTGCTGGAAGACGCCGGCATCAAGCTCTCCTCGGTCGCTTCTGACATCACCGGCGTCTCGGGCCGGGCGATGCTCGAAGCACTGATCGCAGGCGAGCGCGACCCCGCGGTCCTTGCCGACTTCGCCAAGCGCCGGATGCGCTCGAAGATCCCAGAGCTCACCGAGGCGCTCACCGGCCGCTTCAGCGAGCACCACGGCTTCTTGGCTCGCGTGCACCTCGATCTGATCGACCAGCATTCCAAGGCGCTCGCAGAGCTCGACGCCCGGATCGAGGTGATGATCGAGCCCTTTCGTTCTGCCCGGGACCTGCTCGTGAGCATCCCGGGGATCTCTGTCATCGTCGCCGACGTCGTCATCGCCGAGACCGGTGGAGACATGAGCCGGTTCCCCACGGCCGGGCACCTCGCATCGTGGGCGGGGACCTGTCCGGGCTCGAACGAGTCGGCGGGACGTGTGAAGTCCACCCACACCCGGCCCGGCAACCCCTACCTCAAAGGTGCCCTCGGCGCCGCGGCGATGTCGGCTGCCCGCAGCCACGACACCTACTTCGGTGCCAAGTACCGCCGCATCGCCTCTCGGCGCGGGCCGGTGAAGGCCATCGTGGCGATCGAGCATGCCATGCTCATCGCCATCTGGAACATGCTGACCACCGGTGCGTTCTACCAAGATCCAGGCGGCGACTTCTACGCTCGGCTCGACCCAGAGCGGGGCAAGCGCCGTGCTGTCGACCA
This sequence comes from Actinomycetes bacterium, assembly GCA_021809805.1. GTDB lineage: Bacteria > Actinomycetota > Acidimicrobiia > Acidimicrobiales > Bog-793 > JAKABX01. The sequence continues at coordinate 98 of JAJZKA010000127.1, read as the reverse complement.
GCTCCAGCGCATGGGGTTCGCCGTCACCCTGGAGCCCTTGGCCGTCGCGGGGTAGGAATCTTCGCATCAGCTCGCAGGCAGTCGCACTGGCAGCCAAG
>JAJZKA010000126.1 GCA_021809805.1 Actinomycetes bacterium | reverse complement strand
CCTCAGCCTGGGCAGCCTCGAGCGCAGCTACCTCGAAGCGCTGGCCTGGTCCACCGAAGTGTGCGCGATGGTCGAGGAGAGCCAGGTGGGCGCCCCCGCCTAGCGCCGTCCCCAGGGCCTGACAGCGCGCTGAGGGGTGCCCCGGGCCTGCGCCGACAGGTTGCCGTTGCGCGACCGGACCCGGCGCCGGGGCTATGGTGCTCCGGCACGCCCGAGCACGAGGGCGAGCACGCTGGGCAAGAGTGGGGACCTAAAGGAGGCGCAGGCGCCGGCCGACAAGACAGTGATGCAGACTGCCTCGCGTAAGGTCGGCGAGTTCCTGGTGAACCGCAAAGTCCTGTCGAAGGACACCCTGGAGTACGCCCTCCAGAAGGAGGCGGAAACGGGTGTCCCTCTGGCGAAAATACTCTCCGCCGAGGGCCTGGTCAGCGAGCGTGACCTTGTTGCCGCCGTGGCGGACCAGCTCCAGATAGCCTTCTGGGACCCCACTACGACACCCGTCTCCCCGCTCGTGGACGGGGTGATCCCGGCCGACGTGGCGCGTAAGCACACGGTCGTGGGCGTGGGCTTGGACGGTGACGCCCTCCTGGTGGCCACCGAGAACCCGCTCGACGACACGGTCATGAACGTCGTCACCCAGGTGACGGGCTGGAAGTGCAAACCGTGCCTAGCCACGCGCGCGGACGTGAGCGGAGCGATTGCGGGCATGTACGGGCCTTCGGCGAACAGCGGCGCCGCCTCGTCCGGCGCCGACGTCGAGACTGAGGTGCACGTGAACCAGATGCTCCAGAGGCTGGTCGACATACGAGGTTCAGACCTGCACCTCACCTCCGGTCTGCCGCCTATGGCGCGCGTCGACGGGGATCTCCGGCCCATGGAGGGCTTCGGGGAGCTCAAGGCATCCAAGGTACGCGACCTGCTCTATGCCATCCTGGCGCAGCGGGTAAGGGAGCGTTTCGAGAACAACCTCGAGCTCGACACCTCGCACGTGGTTCCCGGGCTCGGTCGCTTCCGGCTCAACGTTTTCCAGCAGCGCGACTCCGTCGGTGCCGTGTTCCGGTCGATCCCCTTCGAGATCAAGACCTTGGAGCAGTTGGGCATCCCCTCCTCCGTCGCCCAGTTCGCCCAGTTGCCCAGGGGCCTGGTGCTGGTCACCGGCCCGACTGGCAGCGGCAAGTCGACGACGCTCGCCGCCCTGATCGACATAATCAACTCCACCAAGCCGGTGCACATCATGTCGGTCGAGGACCCCATCGAGTTCCTCCACCACCACAAGGTGGCGGTGGTGAACCAGCGTGAGGTGGGCGAGGACACCAAGAGCTTCGCCGAGGCCCTCAAGCACGTGCTGCGCCAGGACCCCGACGTGATCCTGGTCGGTGAGCTCCGGGACCTGGAGACGATCTCGACCGCCCTGACCGCAGCCGAAACCGGCCACCTGGTGTTCGCCACCCTGCACACTCAGGACGCACCCCAGTCGATCGACCGCATGATCGACGTCTTCCCAGCGCACCAGCAGCAGCAGATCAGGACGCAGCTCGCAGCGACCATCCAAGGAATCATGACCCAGCAGCTTCTACCAAGGGCCGTAGGCCACGGAAGGGTAGCTGCGTGCGAGATCCTGGCCGCTACACCCGCGGTCCGCAACCTGATACGAGAAGGCAAGACACACCAAATCTACAGCGCAATGCAGGCTGGTGCGAAGTTTGGCATGCAGAGCATGGACCAGGCTCTCGCGTACTTGGTCAAGTCCGGTGTGGTTTCAACGACCGCGGCCGAGGAGCGTTGCGCCAACGTGGAGGACCTGCGAAGGCTGGTGAGCGCGCTATGAGCCAGGCGGCTCGGTCCCGAGCCTTCGACCATCTGAGGAGCCAATGATGCCGCAGACGACTTATGCGTACAAGGTGAAAGACGCGGGCGGGAAGACCCTCATGGGTACCCTCGAAGCTGACGACACGAAGCTCGTTGCTGCCAAGCTGCGCGCGATGGGTTACGTGCCGTTGAGCATCGAGGCCCGCAACGCCGGTGCGATGAAGCGTGAGCTGAAGCTACCCGGGATGGGCGGGCACGTCCCGCTGAAGGAACTAGCCGTGTTCAGTCGGCAGTTTGCGACCCTGATCAACTCTGGGATGACGTTGATCAGGGCCCTGGGTATCCTGGCTGAGCAGACCGAACACGCCGGGCTGGCGAGGATAGTCGCGGATGTCCGTAGCCAAGTGGAGCGAGGCGTGTCGCTGTCCGAGGCGCTTGCGTCGCACCCGAAGGTGTTCAATCATCTCTACCGCGCCATGGTCAGAGCCGGCGAGGCCTCCGGCGGCCTGGACAGGTCCCTGCTCTCCCTGGCCGAGACCATGGAGAAGCAGGTCAAGCTACGCGGTGAGATCCGTTCGGCCATGGCCTATCCGGTAGCAGCACTCTGCATCGTCATCGCGATCGCCTCCGGCGTGTTGTTGTTCATCGTCCCGGTGTTCAAGGGGATATACAAGAGCCTTGGAGGGACGTTGCCGGTCCCGACGCAAATCCTCGTGGACATCTCCAGCACTACTGTCAAGTTCTTCCCCTTCGTGCTCCTGGGCCTCGTGGCCGTAGTCGTGGTTCTCAAGCGCCTGGTTGCAACACCCGACGGCCGGGTAGCGTGGGACACAACGAAGTTGAAGGTGCCCGTCTTTGGCGCCCTGGTGCGCAAGACGGCCCTTTCACGGTTCGGCTCGACCCTGTCAGCGCTCTTGCGTGCTGGAGTACCCGTCCTCGAAGCCCTGGAGATCACCCGCGACGCGAGCGGCAACATGGTTGTGGCGAAGGGCATCGATTCGATCATCGACGGTGTGCAACGGGGTGAACCGTTGGCGAAAGGGCTCGAGGGTCACCCCGTGTTCCCCGCGATGATCGGGCACATGATCAGCGTCGGGGAGGAGACGGGGGGCCTAGACGACATGCTGGCGAAGGCATCGGCATTCCTCGACGGCGAGATCGAGCGCATGGTGGGTGCCCTCACGTCGTTGCTGGAGCCATTGTTGATCGTCGTGCTCGGAGGGGCCGTGGGGAGCATGGTGATCTGCCTCTACTTGCCGATGTTCAACGTGGATAAACTGGTCAATCAGGGGCAATAGTTCTACGCGCGCCGCGCGAAGGTCGGCGCGCGCGTCCTGTTGGCCGCAAAGGCGGCGGCCCCGGCGATGGTGGGTGTGCCGAGGCTTGACGTGGCTCGCAACTGTGCAGTACCGGGTCGAGGACCGCCATGGGGCCGCACCTGCCGGTGGCGATGAACGGGCATACGCCGGAAATCGCGGAAGGTCCGCTCAAGGCAGCGAGGCGGGGGCTCCGATGTAGCAGTTGAGCGAATGTTGCCAAGGCTCCGCAACGAGATGGCGGGGCGCTTGGTCGGAGTGCAGCAGTAACCTCGTGGCTCCCCGTTGAACGGCGGGCCAGACAAGCCGCTCATCAGTTTCCCTCTGCTTCTGAATATAGAAAGGAACCACGTGCTCAAGCACCTCGAGGAGCGCCGCCAGGGAGATCAGGGGTTCACCCTGATAGAGCTCATGGTGGTCGTACTGATCATGGGCATCCTGATGGCCATAGCCATCCCGACCTTCCTCAGCACCCAGAACAGCGCGCATGACGCGTCAGCGAAGTCGAATGCCACGAACGCGTTCACCAATGAGAAGGCCTACTACGTGAACAACTCGGTCTTCTTGGACTCCGGCCACGCCGCCGGGCAGACCACGATCGACAGCCAGCTGCCGTGGGATGCCGCGAGTGCTACGGGCGGCGCGGCCTCGGCCGCTGTGCCGACCAAATCCGACACGTTGTCCGTCCAGGTTGGCACGGAGAGCGGCGGCACGTTCACTCAGGCGCCAGCGCCGTACACCGGCAACGTGCTTGTCGTTTACGATCTGAGCAGCTCGAAGAACTGTTTCTACATCGTCGACGACGAGAGCGTGAGCCCGCCGGTCTTGGGCTACGGCGAGTCTAGCGGCGGCTGCTTCGCCGTCACCGCTATCCCGACCGCGACGGCGGTTAGTGTAGGCCATGCAGGTACGGCGATCGCTGCCGGCGCCGCTCCGACGGCCTGGTTCACGAAGTTCTAGCCAAGACCTGGTACGGCGGCCGTGACGGCTGGCGGACCTGACAGGTAGATGTTTGCACGTGCCGGCCCGATCGGGTCGGCACGTGCGCGTAGCAGCGGGGGGTGCGGTCCCGGGCTGGCGGCTACAGGTCCGCAAAATGCGATAAAGGGACACGACAGGTGCGCCGATGTATGAGTACGCAAACTCCGTAGCGTGGCTGGGAGGTCAGGTTGAGCAGAAAAGTGAGCGTCGGGCTAGACATCGGCTCCTCTGCGGTCAGGGCCGCCGAGGTCGCAGCCGACGGCCAGAAGTCCTCCCTTACGCGCTTCGGCCAGGTTGGTCTCGCAGCGGGGGCAGTTGTGGACGGTGAGGTGCGCGACCCTGGCGCGGTTGCCGCGGCCGTGCGCCGGCTGTGGAGCGAAGCGGGCTTCCGCAGTAGGGACGTTGCGCTTGGTGTGAGCAGCCAGCGGAGCATGGTCCGGCAGGTCGACATGCCGAAGATGAGCCGCTCAGAGATTCGGGCCGCGCTGCGATACGAGATCGGAGACCTCCTTCCCATCCCCGTGGACCAGGCGGTGTTCGACTTCGTCGACCTCGGACCCGGGCGGCCGAAGGGCGATGGGGGAGAGACGACGCAGGTGCTCCTCGTGGCGGCCCAGCGGGACACTGTGCTCGACCATATGGCCGTGGTGCGCCGTGCGGGCCTCAAGGTCAAAGCTGTGGAGTCTTCGCCATTGGCGCTGCTACGGGCTGTGCCGGCCCTGGACGATGGAGGTCTGCAGGCCGTCGTCAACGTTGGAGCCAACCTTGTAGTGGTTGCCGTCAGGGAGGGCAGCACGCCACGGTTCTTGCGTACCGCCGTACGCGTCGACGAGGCTGCGGCCACCGCTCGGCAGTCCGCCGTCGGGGCGGCCGCCGGGGCGCGGTCCGCTCCCCAGCACTCCGTGTTAGTGCAGCATGGGGGGGCGGGGGGCCTCGAGGCCACGGTCGATGAGGTGCGGGGGTCGGTTGAGTACTTCTTGGGGTACGCGCGCGACAGCCGGTTGTCCTCGGTGCTCCTCACGGGCGGGGGTGCCCTGCAGGAGGGTCTCTCTGACCGCCTTGCGGGCGCGCTCGGTGTGCCCGTGCAGCGGGCACAGGTCGTGGCTCAGACGGATCCGGCCGTGCTCGGGTTGGCGGGCCCGCAGTACGAGGAAGCGGCGGCACGTTGGGCCACCGCTGTAGGGCTGGCGTTGTGGGGCCTCGCCGCCGGGCCCTCGTTGTCACTGGTGCCCGCCGAGGTTCAGGAGCGTCAACGCTACAGGAGGGCATTGGCTGCAACTGGCTGTGGTCTGGTTGTGATCGCGGGAGCCTGCGGCTACTTGTCGCACGTGCGTGTGAGTGAGACGAGGACGGTTGCGGCGGAGGTCGCGACGGCGCAGGCCGATGCCAACGGCCTGCAGGCGCGGATAGATCGGCTGAAGAGCGTCACAGCGGTACAGTCTCAGCTGGTTGCCGAGAAGACCCTGGTCGGGGAGTCCTTGGCAGGCGATGTGGACTGGGTTGGCCTGATTGGGCGCATCGAGGCCGCTCTCCCACTCAACGTGCGAATATCGGACATTCAGGTGCAGAGGTCGAACACAGGGTCTCCGACGGGCGCGGGCGCGGCGTCCGGGCCCAGTGGCAATCCGGGACAGACCGTGATCGGCAGCGTGACCATGCAACTAAGCACGACGGCCGGGCCGGCGGCGGTTGCCGAGTTCGTGCGGAGTGTCTGGCTGGTGCCGGGCGTTCGGGGCTTGTGGGTCGCGCAGTCGAGCACTACGGCCGGGGTGACGACTTTTGCTGCAACGGCCCAGGTGACTGGCCTGGCTCTATCCAATCGTGCAACACGTATCGTGGGAGGACAGCCGTGAGGCGGCAACTTGCACTGATTGGCGGGGTTGGCGCGGTAGTGGTCTGTGGCGCTTGGTACGGTCTGCTCTGGCGACCGGAGACAAGTTCGCTGACGACGGTGCGCGCCAACTTGGTGACAGCCAATCAGAACGTCGCGCAATTGCAGTCGCAACTCGTGGTGCAGAGCGCGCTTGCCAAGAAGGCACCAGCTGAGCGTCGGGACCTGCTGAGGCTGCGCAGGGCGGTGCCGGACGGTCCGGACCTCGACCAGATATTGGCCGATGTGGACCTCGCGGCCAGTCGAGCGCACGTCCAGTTGTCTTCCGTCGGCACGCCGCCGCCGGCGACGTGGGGGTCGACGACGGCACCGAGCAGCAGCGGGCCACAGTCGCTGCAATTGGCGCTCGGCGTGCAGGGCCCACCCAAGAGCGTTCTGCACTTCGTGTCCGCGCTCGACGCGCAGCAACGCGTCTTCACGGTCGACAGTTTCTCGATCAATACCGGCGGCAATAGCGGCAAAGCGGTCGGGAGCCCGGGCGGTCGGTCGGGCGGAGCCGGTGCGACGACGGTCGGGGTCCAGACCTACTTCGCATCGGCTGCGTCAGCAGATCCCGCGTCAAGCTTTGCGCTTCCACACCTACCAGGCGGGAGTGGGGTCAGCCAGGCCGTCCTGGACCAACAGTACGACGTCGTCGCCACGACCAATGTCCGCTTGGCGCTGCAAGCCGAGACGTCGGTGTTCGCGAACGGTCACGGGTACGAGACCGCCGAGCAACCCGGTGGTAGCAGGCTGCTGTCCGTCGCGAGCCTACCGTGGAGCGGGGCGAATGTGGTTCAGGCAGGGCAGGTGACCGCTATCGCCGGGGCAGTGACGGGCGGGAGGTGGTTGCCCGCGACAGCGGGAGCGACGGGGGAGTCGGTGCTGGTAGAGGCGCAGTCCCAGAGCGGGGCCTGCTTCTACGCGCTTCAGACCAACCGAGGACCGTCGAGAGTGGTCTTCTACGCCAGGAGCTTGGGAGGTTGTACGGCGGAGGTGTCTGCACCCACCGCGGCGCATCCCAGGTCGGGCAGCGCCGTGGCGGTAGATGGAGCGCTCGTCGCCGGTCGAGACTGGTACGCGCGGTGGTGAGCGGTGCGTAGTCGTTCGGCGAGGCATCCGAGCTGGGGCGCCAGAGGTGGTCCCAGGGCGCGGCGTGCGCAGGAGGGCCGCTGCAGGCAGAGGGTGGACCACGGCTTCACTCTGGTCGAGGTCATCATCGCCATGCTGATCATGATGCTGGCAATGACCGGGCTGGCGTTCATAATCACCAACGCGTTCGCGGCTGTGGCGACGAGCCGGACAAACCAGCAGGCCGCCAACCTGGCAGACGCCGCCTTAGCCCAGGACGAGGCGCTGCCGTGGACCACTCTGTCCTACGGACTGAACTCGTCGGACGGTACCTTCAGTGGCGACGCGGGTGCGGGCCACAACATGGCCGTCGTGGTCGGGGGGTGGTGTTACGAGGGGGCAGCACTGGTTGTCGGTGGCACCGCAGCCGGCAGCTGCGTAGGAAGCTCGACCACCTGGTACAACCTTGCGCAGCTGTCGACCTGTCAGGCATCGCTAGCGCCCTCCGGGCCGGCGCCGACGTACCTGGTTCACCAGGAATGCGTGAAGCTGAACGGGCAGACGTTCGAGATCGGGACGTACCCGACGGTTGTGGCCAGCGCGGGTTGGCCGGCGAAGGAAGTGCAGGTGACGGCGGTGGTGAGTTGGGGCAGCGCGACCGTGACCAATGGTGGTGTGAACCGGGTCAGCAGTTCGCTGATCCTGAGCTGCGGGGCCACAGATGGCCTGTCGGCCTCGGGGTGTTGAGGATGCGCTTGATGGGGACCTGCACTGCGCACCGCCGGCGTTCCAAAGACGACACCAGCGCCGCGCTGTCGCGCAATCGCCGTGATAGGGCACGCGCTGGACGTCCTGTGCACGAGGAAAGGCGCGATGCCGGCTTCTCGTTGGTGGAGCTGATGGTGGCCACCGCCGTGATGGCGATCGTGATGGCCGCGACCGTTACGGGTCTCATGGAGGGCCAGCGTGGTATCGCCACGGTCGTGGCGCGCGAGACAGATGTCAACCAGGCGGAGGTCTACCTGGCGCAGTTGACTTCTGTCGTGCGGCAGGCGGACTCCGTGGCGGTCTACGGCCCCACTGGCCCTGGCTCGACGAGCCCGTACACGCAGCTGTGGGTCTACAACGCCAGCCCACCGGTAAGCTGGCCGTACAATTGCTCTGTGTGGGTGTACGACACTTCAACGAGCCCAAGCTCGCTCGAAGTGTTCACGGTGGCCAATTCGAGTGCCGACCCTGTAGAGCTGAGCGCGCCGACGCTGGGGCAGATCAGCGCAACGATGAGCGCGCGCGGTCAACTCCCGGGTGTCAGACCGAGCAGCTACAGCGGTGTGTTCTCTGTTTTCTCCGGCTACCCGGGGTTGGTCGATGTCAGTGCCGACGTGCAGTACAGTACGAGCAGCCAGCTGAGCAGCCGGCAGGACGCGACATCACCGGTAGCCCTTGAGTTGGAAACAGACAACGCCAACGTCAGCAGCGGCTCCGGGGTACCGGTCGTATCCGCCGGTGTGCCGGGTACCAACTGCTACTGAAGGGACTGGGTCGTACAATGCCCGTGCTGCGAGGTCCAGGTGAAGTCGGGGGCCGCCGGTGGGTCCGGGCTGGCACTGGCCGAATGGCGGCGGTCCGGCCGTGCAAGCGAGGGCGCCACGGGTGGCAGACGCCCACAACCCGCGACGACCGTGGCGCGGCGCTGGTCCTCGCGATCATGCTCGTGTTGATGGCGACCTTGATCGGGGTGACGGCGGAGTCCGAGAGCCTGAACGGGATAATCAGTGCGGGCGTCACCACGAAGAACGTCCAGGTGGCGGCCGGTGACCGTGCCGGTGTCGATGCTATGATATCCACGGTTGAAGCAGATGTCGAAAGCGGGGCAGCTGCGTGGTACTGCCCAGCGGGGACGTACGGGACCGGCGGCTATGTGACGCTCAACAGTGCTTCTGGTGGGGCAGCGGATGCTGCCAGCGCTCAGAGCTACGCTGTGTCGTTTGCCGAGGCGGCCACGCCGTCGGCGGCCGTCGGCGCCCTGAGTGCGAGCCCGACGAAATGCGCAGGGCCCAGTACTCCAGTTCCGGTATATTCCTCCACCAGCCCATGGTACCTTGCGATTTCGGCCCAGGGCCGCACGGCCGCGAGCTTCATCTACAACGGCACGGGAGCGGAAGAGGCGGTGGTCGAGATTTCACCCACGTCGGTCCCAACCTTCAAGGACGGTGTTTACGCTGGCCAAGCGCTGACCATGAACGGGGACTTTGTCCTCAACCCGTCGTCTACGCCGTCGCAAACCTACACCACCGGCACTCTCGGGTGCCAGAATACGGGGGACTATTACACAGGGGACGTATGGGCCGGTGCGACCGGGGACCTCAGCAGTAGCCACGGCTCTGACGGGACAAGTGGCAGCTGCGTCATAGACGGCAACCTCTACGTGACCCCGACCAGTTCCTTCACCAACGCCTACCCGGGTGGCAACGACCCGTCGGCTGTTGCGGGCTCGCTCAACTTCACGGCTTCGACGCATGTTACTGGGACGGTCTACGTCGCAGGGACCGGGCTCTTGAGCACGGGTGGCAACGTGACCCTTGGCGGGATCGTCACGAACGGTTCGGTTACTCTTACGAGCGGGACAGTGGTTGTGAATAGCGGGATCTATGCCATGGGCAACGTGACGTTGACGTTGAACAGCGGAAGTCAGATCGATGGCCCGGTGTACAGCGCCGACGGGACAGTCACGGTCGACTTCGCCGGGGGGACGATCGATGGCTACAACAGCACGGCTACTGCCCCGATCTACAGCAACACACCCTGGCCCACGTCGCCGTCACCGTGCGTCGGCAGTGATGTCACCTGCGTGGGTGGGGGCATGGGGATCGCGACGCCTTTCCCGTCCCAGGCGTTCCCGAGCCTCACCTATATCGCCTCGGACTGGCCGGGATGGACGGTGTGGAAGGACCCGTACGACTCGACCTCGTTCCCGGGCGGCTGTACGTCGAACGTCAACGGTAACGGTTACAGCAGTGACATGAGCTCGGGTGAGGCGAACTACCGTTACGCTGCCGGAGTGGCCACCGCGGCCGTGTACAACGAGATGGCCACCGCCACGTCGCCCACGGTCATCGAGACGCCGTGTGCGATGGAGTTCGACGATGCCGCTACGAACGGACAGCTCCAGATCAATACCGATATCGCGGTGTTCGCCGACGGCGGGTTCTACTTCGACAACTGGGCCCCGACGGCAATTGTCCCCGCCTCCAGCGTTACGGGGAAGCTGGACCTGTACCTGGTGGTGCCCTACAGTGGCTCGGGGCCCTATCCGGTCAACGGAGAGCCGGTCTCCAGCAGCGGCTCCAAGAAGCCCCCGACCCTCGACGGGACCAGTTGCCCCCCTGGTACGGGTACGCCGAACACTTTCGAGTACAGCGGCGGCAAATATGCTGCCGGGGACATCTGGCTGAAGAGCGGTTTGCCGAGCACCGTCGAAGGCCTCTTCTATACTCCTGACAACATGTGCACCTCGGGGACCCCGCAGTTCACGGGACAGGTTTACGTGGGCGGTTACATCTCCACCGGCAATGGCTGGACGATGACTGCAGACCCGAGCATGTCGTCACTGATAAAGACGAGCGTCGGAGGTGGCTGGTCCTCGAGTGTCGACAGCATCCGGTAGGTCGCCGTCGTCCGCTGGGGAGCGCGCAAGGCTGAGCGGTCTGCAACCCGATGTAGGATCGTGGTGTGCTGCGCTTCCTGACCGCCGGGGAATCACACGGCAAGGGCCTGGTCGTCGTCGTCGAGGGGCTCCCTGCCGGCTTGGCCGTGACGGCGGAGGACATAGCCTCCGAGCTGGCAAGGCGCCGCCT
>JAJZKA010000125.1 GCA_021809805.1 Actinomycetes bacterium | reverse complement strand
ACAAGCGGCCGGGTGAGGTCGACGAGCTGGCCGTCGACCTGAGCGGCCACCGCCGCCTTGGCGAGGCGGGCCCCGATCGTCTTGGCGAGGTCGAGCGCGCTCGCACCACGAGGCAGCGTTCGCGTGGAGCCGTCGGGAAGCAGCGCGCTGATCTCGTCGGTAACGGGAGCGGACATGGCACCGAGCCTAGTAAAGGCTCGGCGACGCCCCGCAGCGTGCGAACTAGAGATCGACCCCGAGCAGCGCCGCCGCTGCGCTCACCCCACGCCCGGACGCCGCCTCCTCGTCGAGGGCGGCCAGTGCGCCGGGAGTGTCGAGGTCCGAATCTAGGCATTGGCGGACCGCAGCGAGCCCGCCATCGCCCCGACCTGCGCGTCGCCAGGTTTCAAGACGCGCCTCTGCCTTTTCGAGGAGCGCCGGCGTGTAGCTCCAGCTCGTGCGGTAATGCTGATCCAAGACGCACAGCCGCACGGCAGCCGCGTCGTGCTCTTTCAAGAGATCCCGGACAAAAACAAGATTCCCAAGCGATTTCGACATTTTTTCGCCGTCAAGGCAGACCATACCCACGTGCATCCAGTGCCGCACGAACCTCTCGCCCGTTGCCGACTCGGACTGAGCTGCCTCGCACTCATGGTGCGGAAAGATCAAGTCCTCCCCTCCCCCGTGAAGGTCGATCGTCGTGCCGAGCTCGCGCATCGCGAGCGCCGAGCACTCGATGTGCCACCCGGGACGCCCGGCACCCCACAGGGAGGGCCACGCGGGCTCATCGGCAAGCGAGGGCTGCCAGAGAACGAAGTCGAGTGGGTCGTCCTTGTTCGGATCCTCGGGGTTGCCGCCGCGCTCCGCGGCGAGCGCGAGCATCTCGGCACCGTCGAGGTGGCTGAGCTCGCCAAAGCGCGCAAAGCTCGAGGCGTCGAAGTACACACTGTCACCGGCGCGGTAGGCATAGCCCGCCTCGAGCACCTTCGCGATGAAGCCCAAGATGTCCGAGATCGCCGAGGTGGCCCGCGGTTCGGACCAGGCCGGGAGCAGCCCGAGGGCATGCATCTGCTCAGAGAAGGTCGCGATCTCCTCCGCAGCCAGGTCGAGATAGTGCACCCCGAGTTCGCGCGCCTTGCGCAAGATGTCGTCGTCGACGTCGGTGATGTTGCGCACACAGCGCGTCTCGTGGCCGAGGTCGCGGAGCCGGCGCTGGAGGACGTCGTAGGCGAGGTAGGTGGCGGCGTGACCAAGATGAGCCGAGTCATAGGGCGTGATGCCGCACGTGTACATCGTCACCACCGGGCCCGGCGCGAAGGGGACGACTGCTTGGCGCGCCGTGTCGTAGAGCTGCAGCGCCATTCTCAGCGCTCCGGGTTGATGCCGGTGAGGCGGAGCGAGGCATGGGTCTTGTAGCGCCGGTTGACGTTCAAGAGCACCGCCGTCAGGGTCTCGAGCGCGTTTGCCGACGCGAGCGAACCGGCGTACACCCCGCGCAGACCCTCCATCTGGTCGGTCATGGCAATCGTCGTCTCGGCCGCTTCGCGGTCATCGGCGCAGACGAGCACGTCGGCCTCGATCGGCTGGGACAGGTCGGCGAGTGGCCCGGCAGGAAGATGGTGGAAGGCGGCCGCGACCCGCGCCTCGGGCAACACCGCCTGCAAGGTTGCCGCGAACGAGCCGCGCACCGGCACGAGGGCGTGGAACTCGGTGCCAAAGCGGGCGAGCGCGTTCACCATCGAGACCACGACCTTGCCCGACAACGCGCCGCGTAGATCCCGCGCCGTCGCGATCGCTCCATCCCACGGCGTCGCAACGACCACGAGCGATGCCGAGGCCGCAGCTTCGTTGCTCGCTCCCCTTACGCCCGAGAGTCCCTGAGCAACGAGCGCCGCTGCGGCCTCCGCAGCGCGCTCTTGAACGCGCGAGCCGAGGACGACCTCGAAGCCGGCTGCGGCCAGCCGCGTGCCGAGACCCCGCCCGGCCGGGCCGGTCCCTCCGAGAATCCCCACCGTTCGCACAGGCGCCATGCCCTTTACCCTCCCACACTCTCCCCGCCGGGCTCGCGCCGGGCGATCAAGGGCTTGGCCGTCTCCGGCGCAACCCCGACCGAGTCCAACCCCGCGACACCGGCTTCCCATTCCTCATGGACCTCGTTCGCCGACACACCGGTCTCCCGCGTCCCGGAGCGGCCGCCTGGCCGCCGCCAGGCGAGCAGCGCCGCGTCGGCCGGGCGGGTGAGCCTCCACCGGCGTGGCGACCCCGAGCCGACTTGCGAGGAGCGCAGCCTGCCGCTCGACAAGGCGCGGGTCACGCGCGGTGCTGGGCACCTGGGACCCGGCCACCCAGCGCATCGGGCGCTTCCACCGGCACGATCACCCCGGAAGACCACCGAGACCACGTGCGCCGAACCGGCGGCGACGAGTCAGGCGGGCATCGGCCACGCTGCCTTGGAGCAACCAGGGCCCGATCGCCCAGTCTTGACGCTGAGCGCGGTGAGCACCGCAAGCCCCTGTCGGCCGACGCGCGCCCAGCAATGAGGAGCGCGACGACGAGTGCGCCGACCTCCCGGAGGCGTAGAGAGGTCAGGCCCCTCGGGCCCCCGTAGAACGGCCAAGGGTGAGCGGCCCAAACCGCCCATTGCATCGACAAGGCCGCCGCCGCGGCGATCGCCACCACGATGGCCACTCGACGCCACCGGGGGACCCGAGGCCGACGTGGCCCGCAACACGTCGGCGATCAACGGCCCCCCACTCCCGTCCCGATCCGTCAGAGCAGCTGCTGGCACAGCGCATCGCAGCCATCAAGTTCTCGCGCTCGACGAGATCGACCACGAGCGTCGGGCCGGCGATGACCGATACCGCTGCCCAACGCGCGCTCGGCGGGTACACGACCGTGACGAGCGGGCGCCGACATGACGTCGAGGGCAACGGCTGTTGAGGCGACTCCGAACGCAACCTGGCGATGCGCGATCAGCCGGCGCCGGTCGACTTGATCGGCCACCCTCCCGCCGACGAGCCCGACCTGGAGCGTCGAGCAAGTGGTGCGGTACGCCTGCTCGGCACGGCAACACAGTGAGCCGGCCGCCGATCGCGTTGAGGAGGTTGCCGGGCCACGGGTTGGAAAAAAAAGGGCCGTGACCAGCGGAGTGGGCCTACGTCGAGGAAGACCCCATGTCCCGAAACCACCCGCGTAGGCCGCAGGTCGGCGAGCCGTCCTTTCTAACGAACTGCCCGAGCCGATCGCGCCCCACTTGACCGTAAGCTCGCCGCGGTGCGACTCGCAGGCGCGTGCGCCGTGGCGTTGCTGGCAGCAGTCGTCTTCGCCTGCTCGGCGGTGCTCCAGCAGCGCAGCGCCCGGACCGTTCCCGAGGAAAAGTCACTCACCTTGGGCCTGCTGCGCGCCCTGTGGTCAAACCGCAGCTGGCTCGCTGGGGTGGGCGCGATGCTCGCCGCCTACGGCCTCCAGGTGCTCGCCCTCGCCCTCGGACCCGTCGCACTCGTCGAGCCGCTGATCGCCACCGAGATCGTCTTCGCGGTCCCCGTGGCCATCCACCTCGCTGGACAGCGCCCGGGTCCCCGCGAGTGGGCGGGCATGGTGATGGCGACCGGCGGGATCGGTGCGTTCCTGCTCGGCGCCGATCCCGCGCGGGGCCTCAGCCACGCCACGACTGAGCACTGGCTGGTGGGCGCACTCCCCTGGGCAGTGGCCGTCGTCGCCCTACTCGCTGGCGCGCGAGGTCCCGAAACGCCGAGGCGTGCCGGGCTGCTCGCCGCGGCGGCCGGGGTGACCTTCGGGCTCTTCTCGCTTGTCACCAAGGCGGCACTCGGTCAGCTCGCCCAGCACGGCATGGCCGGGTTGAGCACGAGTTGGGAGCCCGAAGCGCTGCTCGTCCTCGGCCTCGGCGGCTTTCTCATCGGTCAGAGCGCGTACCAGGCCGCCTCGCTCGCGAGTTCGCTGCCGATCATGGACGCTATCGAGCCCATCTCGGCGGTCCTGCTCGCCGCGTACGTCCTCGATGAGCACCTCAGCCTCTCCGCCACCGGCCTCACGCTCGAAGCGCTGGGGGCGGTCGGGGCGGTCGGCGGAATCTTCATCCTCGGGCGTGCGCCGCTCGTGCTTGTCCTCTACGCGAGCACCGAACGCGATAAGCAGCGGCGGGCGACACACCGGGTCGCCAAGCAAGCGCCCGCGCGTCCGGCCTCACTCGCGCGCTGACTCACGCCGGGTCGGCAACCGCAGCGACTGCGTTCCCTTCGAAGACGAGCCTTCGAAAGTCCTTCTCAGGCATGGGGCGCGCGAGCAAGTAGCCCTGAAGCACCGGGCAGCCCATCGCCTGCAGGCGAACAAGCTGATCCTCGGTCTCCACTCCCTCGGCGACCGCAGTCAGCCCAAGGTTGCGGGCCAGATCCACCACCGCGACCACGATCGCCGCGTCAACAGAGGAGATGGCGAGATCTTGCACGAAGGTCCGGTCGAGCTTGACCACGTCAACCGGGAACCGCTTGAGGTAGGTCAGCGAGGAATAGCCGGTGCCGAAGTCGTCGATCGCCAGGCGCACCCCGAGCGCCTTCAGTTCGCCGAGTGTGGCGATCGAGCGGTCGATGTCTTGGAGCGCAAGGCTCTCGGTGATCTCAAGGCACAGGTGCCCGGCATGGGTCCCCGACTCCGCAAGGGCGCGTCCAACCTTGGCGACAACCCCGGCATCTTGGAACTGCTGGGCCGACAGGTTCACCGAGACCGTGAAGTCGCTCGCAGTGCGGTCCTGCCAGTAGCGGGCCAAGCGGCATGAGCCTTCGAGGACGAACTCCCCGAGCTCCAGCACCAAGCCGGTCTCCTCGGCGAGGCCGATGAAGCTACCCGGCTGGAGCAGCCCGCGCTGGGGATGTTGCCAGCGCACCAACGCCTCGGCGCCGACGACCGCTCCCGACTCGGCCGAGAACAGCGGCTGGTAGTAGACGCTGAGGGCGCGCTCCCGGAGCGCCTCGCGCAGCGCGGATTCAAGATCGACCCGCTCGGCCGAGCGTGTGGCCATCGCATCGGCATCAAACAAGGCGAACTGCCCGGCCCGCCGGCGCTTGGCCTGATACATCGCGACGTCTGCGTTGTGCAGCACGTCATCGGCCGAGCTGTCGCCGTAGGCGAGCGCCACACCGACGCTGATCGTCGACACGACGCTGCGACCACCCTCGAGCTCGACGGGCTGGTGGACGACGTCGGTCATCCGCTCAGCCATCGCCTCGACGGTCTGCGCGTCCGCGATTCCCTCGATCAACAAGGTGAACTCGTCTCCGCCGAAACGAGCCAGAGTGTCGCCGGTGCGCGTCAGGGAGGACAGGCGCTGCGCGATCGCGACCAACAGCTGATCACCGGCGTGGTGGCCAAGGCTGTCGTTCACGACCTTGAAGCGGTCGACATCGCCGAAGAACACTGCGATCAACTCGCCGTTGCGTGCCGCGCGGGCCAGCGCGTGCTCCAGGCGGTCAAGGAAGACACGCCGATTCGGGAGCCCTGTCAGCGCATCGCGAAACGCGTGGAACTCGAGCTGCTCCTCGAAGGCGAGTCGCTCGGAGATGTCCCGGAAGGTGACGACCGCGCCCTCAATGCTCTCACCAGATCGGATCGGTGTCGCCGTGTACTCGACTGGCAGATTCGTCCCGTCCTCACGGGGCAGGCTGCCCCGCTCGGAATGGATCGCATTGCTGGAGGAGATGACCCGAAGGGCTGGCTCGACCAGCACCGTCAGTCCCGGCGCGTGCAGGGGATCTGCGGGATCGTCGCCACGCAAACTGAGCAGGTCGCGCCCGGCCCGGTTGACGAAATTGACCCGGCCTTGCGCATCGAACGCGCAGACACCTTCGCCGAGGTTCGCCGTAATCGTGGCGACCTCTTCTTCTTGCAGGCGGCGCTCCTCATAAAGCGACGCATTCTCAAGCTCGGCGGCACCGGCAGCGGCCAGCGCGTCGAGCACGCCATGATCGGCGTCGTCGAAGGGCTCGGTGCGGCTTCGCCCGCTCACCACGAGCCATCGGCGCTCGCCTCTCACGGTCAAGGGCGCATGCATCCCGACGCTCGCCGGCAAGGTGTCGACCACGGCCGCATAACTACAGCGCAAGAGGCGCCGCGCCTCCCGGCAGAGCGCCTCAGCGACCGCCGCCCCGCCCATCGAACGCTGCACCTCAAGGGTCGCCGCGAGCAGCCCGTGCAGACGGGCGTGGTCGTGGCGAGCCTGAAAGCTCCCCGCCAGCGTCTGGCGGAACGCCCAGAAAGGAAGCAGCAGCAATAGGGCCGACCAGGAATGCCGGGAGCCTGCCACCGCACCGATCGAGCCGAGGAAGATCGCGGTCGCCACCAGCAGCGCCTGGACCCGCATCGTGTCGAGCACCGAGCGGAAGCGAATGACGCCAAGTGTGGTCAGGACCAAACCGATGCCTGCCGTGTTCGTCGCGCTGTACACCACCGAGCCGAGGGCGGCCGCCACAAGCGATAACGGGGTGATGTCTCGGCCGGGCACGGCTATCGCGCGCATCACCTCGAGGCCAAACAGGGTCGATACCATGACGACCGCGACGTTGAAGACCGCTTTGGGAAACGGCCGACGCATGGTCAGCTGCGACGCGATGGTCGCTGCACCGAAGGCCAACAGGACCCCGAGCGGCTTTGCGAGCAGGCCAAGGACCACGAAATAGCCTTCATCGAGCTGGTAGCCCTCCGACTCACCCGCTCGGAAGACGAGCACCGGCCAGCGCCATCCGACATAGATCGCGACGCCCATCGCCACGACGACGAGCGGAGAGCCCACGCCGGCCGCTGCGTAGCTGTGGAGCGCCAAAACCACACCGAGGGCAGCCGCGATCGCGCCTCCCACGATCACAAACTGCACCGCGTGTGGGCGACTCATCATGAAGCCGCCATCGTCTCACGCGGCCGATCAGGCCCGCAGCAACCTCCGAAGCGCTGAGGTGAGATCCCGAGGGACTACGCGGCCATCTCGAGCACCTTGTGCTCGTTCCAGCAGACCCCGTCGTCCGCGTGGTTCCAGCAGACCCCGTCGTCCGCGTGGTTCCAGCAGACCCCATCAGCCTTGTTCCAGCAGACCCCGTCACTCGCGTTCGCCTCGCCGAAAACCGTGCTCACCATGCGCGACCAGCGATTCACCACCTTGCGGGCGGTAACGGTGCGGACCCCATCCGTCCACTGCATGCTCATCTCTTCGCCCTTTCCCTCTACCTACGCCACGTCGGTATCTCGCTTTTTTAGCTCACCGCAAAGCGTCGCGGTGTCGTACTGGCCGGCGATATTTTGGAACACCTTTAGCCCTAACTCAAGTGTCTGGGCCTAACAAATCCCTTTCCACGCGACGCTACCGCGCGCCACCGAATGCAACGCGCCGGATCGCAAGCCGCATCGTCGAACATTTTCTTCGTACAGATGTCATTGTTCGTAGTGGCGCACGCCACATGAGCCGCTTCCCCTGCGCGACCCTGCGCGACCCTGCCCGCGCCGTTGGCCACTTTACGTGCATATCAACCGCGCTGCGCGGTCAGCTGCGAACAGTGCAGGCTGCCTGCCAGGTACGACCCAACTGCGACCACGATGGCCCCCCGTTTTCGCGACGCGATGTCCGCTCGCCGCCGTGCGAATGTGCGGCCACTCGACGTGCTTACCGCATTGCTGTTCGTGTGAACTTGTTGTAGACCGTACGGCCATTTGCGCGCGCAGTGCTGTCGTTCGCCCACGCTGAGCGTTTAACCCGACCTTCGGTTGACTCGGCAACGTCTAAATGATCGAGCGGAACAAGGCTAAGCACACAATTTTAGAAAACATCCATCACAAATGCCCCAATGACGCCCCTACCAGGGAAGAGGTACTCGCGCCCAAAGACCCGGGCATAGGGTCCGCCACTCACGGCGATGGAAAGACGCCGTGCCGGCTTAGCGCCACGTAATCACCGCGGCTGTGCATTCTCGCGCCACGCTTTATCGCCGTGACGTCGAAATTTGCCAGATACGTTTTACAGGGCGCAAGCAAATGACAATGCTGTAATTTTGCGATGGAATGCGGCGATGGAACAAACTTGGGGTCACAGGACTTTCGCCACCGCGCCGCCCGGAGGAATGCACGTGAGCACGCCCAAATCCCGCACTGCCTGGGCAGATGGCCTGGCGAGCATCGCCGCCGATACTGGCGAGGTCCTGGAGGTGTTCTTCGCCGATCCGAACCTTGGTGAGACACCGACGACGGTGCCATCCGCAAACACCCAAGCGATCCGCGTCGACGAGCGCCGCGGAGTCGAAGTTCGTGCCCAGCGCGTCGTCATCGCGGACCTTGCCGCGCCGCCGGCCGACGCCGCCGACGCCTATCTCCGCCTCCACCTGCTCTCTCATCGCCTGGTGCAGCCCAACACGATCAGCCTTGCTGGCCTGTTCGGTGTGCTCAATACCGTCGCATGGACCAATCTCGGCCCGGTCCCGCTCGGCCGCCTCGACCACTTGCGCCATCGCTGTCGCGAGGACGGCACCGTGCTTTCCGTTGAGGCGATCGACAAGTTCCCCAAGATGAGCGACTACGTCATTCCCTCCGGGGTGCGGATCGCCGACGCGCGACGGGTCCGCCTCGGCGCGTACTTGGCGAGCGGCACCGTCGTGATGCACGAAGGCTTTGTCAATTTCAATGCCGGGACCCTCGGCGCCGCGATGATCGAAGGCCGCGTCAGCCAGGGGGTCGTCCTCGGCAACGGCACCGATATCGGGGGCGGCGCATCCGTCATGGGCACCTTGTCCGGCGGTGGGACCGAAGTCATCCGAATCGGGAACAACTGCCTACTCGGCGCCAATGCAGGTCTCGGAATCTCCCTTGGCGACGAGTGCATCGTCGAGGCCGGGCTTTACCTCACCGCGGGCGCAATCGTGACCTTGCCCGACGGCTCGACCTGCAAGGCTCGCGACCTCTCAGGACGCGCCCGTCTCCTGTTCCGACGAAACAGCTTGCGCGGGAACATCGAAGTGCTCGCCCGCGGCGACGAATGGGCCTCTGGGCTCAATGCTGCGCTCCACGACCAGACCTGAGTGCGCCCGCTACGGCGCACTCAGTGGGAAGACGACTCCAACACCGCGGCGATCGCCACGAGATCCACCGGGTCGTGACCCGCTCGCTCGATGAGGGTACGAGCGGCCTCGTCACTCACCGAGAGCCTCCGGCCGTTCAGGTCCATGAAGACCGTCGTCGCCAGCCAGGCGAGGCGCGCATTGCCCGCCACGAGGGCGCCCGCGCTGAGCAACCCATGGAGCAGTGCTGCCGCCTTCAAGGCGAGCGAGGGGTAGACGTCTTCACCTCCGAGCTGCGTCGCGGGCCGCGCCGCGGCAGCACCGAGGAGCCCCGGATCGCGCACTGGGCCAGCCCCGAGCCGCCGTGTGAGTCCGATGAGGTCGTCGAGGCCGAGATATTCGACCAATTCCGCCATCAGCTATGCAGGCGGTCGAGCACGGCCTGCCAGCGGTCGGCGAGGCGCTCTGCACTCTGCTCAACCCGGGCGCGGTGCCCTGCGCGCTCGTAGCGATCCAAGACGGCCCGCCGGATGACCTCCTGACGGGAGATCCCTTCCTCGCGCGCCAAGATACTCAGGGCCTCCTCGAGCTGCGCGTCGGGCCGCACGGTAAACGCCATCGCGCCCTGGATGGTACCGGACTGATACCAGTCAAGGAAGGATTCGACGCTCTTGCTAGCGTCGGGTGATGGATCCACGCGACGAGCCGGAGCGCCGCGGCCCCGTCAGCCTCGGCCCGGGGCCGCGCACCAAGATCCGTCGGCTGCCCGAGCGAGCTCGCTATGAACGCGCGGCGATCTACGCCGTCCTCGACGAGGGACTGGTGTGCCACCTGGCGGTCGATGTCCAAGGCCTTGCGGTGGCCATGCCGACGACCTACGGCCGCGTCGGCGATGTCCTCTACCTGCACGGCGCGGTGGCGAACGCCGGCCTGCGCAGCATCGATGGGCAGCAATGCGCGTTGACGGTCACCCTGCTCGACGCCTTGGTGCTCGCCAAGTCGACGTTCCACCATTCGATCAACTACCGCTCGGTGGTGGCGATCGGGCGCGCTCGGGCCGTCACTGAGGACGAGGAGAAGCGCGCCGGCCTTGCGGCCATCGTCGAGCACATCATCGCGAGTCGGGGGGCCGAAGCACGGCCACCGAACGATCGCGAGCTGCGCGCGACCCAGCTCATACGCTTCGACATCGAAGAGGCGTCACTGAAGACCCGCAGCGGCGGGCCAAACGACGACCCCGAGGACGCGGCACTCGCCATTTGGACCGGTGAACTTCCCATGCCAATCGTCCCGCAAGCTCCCCGGGCTTGTGAGGGGAGTGCCCACCTCCCGATCCCGCACTCGATCGCTCGCTATGGCAGGTCCACCCAGGCAACCATGCCTGCAGGGGCTCCCGAGGCCTGATCTTTTGATGAACGCGATCGACCCGGTGCTGGCGAACTGGGAGCCGCTTGATGCCGCCTACCGGCGCCTCCTCGCCCGCCCAGGACCACCCCCGGGCGGCGTTCTCCTTGCCCAGACCGTCGGTACCGCGGCGGCGCGCCGTGCCGTGCTCGCTACGGTGCCGATGCGCTCAGGGCTGCGCCATCTCGATCTTGGGACAGGCTTCGGGGTCATGCCGCTTGAGCTCGCCCACCTCACCGCGATCGACACGCTCGGCATCGATACCGACGCCAGCGTGCTCAACGATGCGACGGCCGTGCGCGACGAGCTCGCGGCGTGGCTTTCCCCAGGCGCCGTCGTCGAGTTCCGCACCGGCGACGCCGCCGCGCTCGACCTCGAAGCCCAAAGCGTCGACCTCGTCACGGCACGGCTGCTCTTTCAGCATCTGCCTGACCCTGTCGCCGTCGCCTGGGAGATCTCCCGCGTGCTGCGTCCCGGCGGCGTCGTCCACATCTTTGACGTCGACGACGGCCTCGGCGTGGCCTGGCCCCCGCTCAGTGAAGCCCACCAGGATCTCGAAGCCGCCTACGCCGCGACCCAGGCCGAGCGCGGTGGCGATCGCACCAT
>JAJZKA010000124.1 GCA_021809805.1 Actinomycetes bacterium | reverse complement strand
CTACTAAGGAGCGCTCCGACCTCATGGGCCTGGTCGGGCGAGAACGCGACGCTCTCACAGCCCCGAAGGAAGCGACGCAGTTGCGCCTGGCGGCTTGAGCGGCTCACTTGAGCGACCACAGGTGCGGTCGTCCTCGGAAGGTCGCCGAGCTCCAGGCGGACGCGATGATCGGCCCAAGTCTCGCGATCATCCCGTGCGGCGGCGACGAGCACCGCGGCGTCATAGACGACGCTCATGGGTTCGGGTGCGCGCCGGGTGAGCAGACTCGCTCGCCACCCGGCGATGGGCGGCATCGAGCTCAGCGTCGCTGAACGCGCCGTGCTCTCGCTCCCACTCCGCAACGGCACGCAATCCGTCGCGGACGAGCAGCGCACGCCGAGCTGCAGCGGTCATCCACGCCGAGACGCTGACGCCTTCCTCCGCCGCCGCGGCGAGAACCTGATCGTGCACCTCTGCATCGACGGTGATCGCCAGCTTGGGTGATGGTCGGCCGCGAGGCATGACAATACTCTACTACTACGGTAGTAGCGTTCGTAACCTGGACGCGGGCACCCTGCGCTCCAGGAGCGCAGGGCACGAAGGGGCGCCCGTAGATGCCCGTTCTGGCGCGTGGTCGCGGCGTTGAGGACCGGAATCTCGCGTGGCTGATCTGCGTCCGGGTTCGGGCGCAAGCGCCACTTGCTCAGACCCGGACTTGCGACGCCCGGACCCTCGGGGTCCCTTCGCAAAGTCAGTCATCGCGTGGAGGTCGGCGTAGCCGCATAGCGGCCCACCTCCGCCCTCGAACGTGGAGGTGGATCATGGAGCAGTTGCAATTCCCTGAGTTGGTTGACATCGAGACGGTCGCAAAGCTGCTCGGTGTCGGTGAGCGCTCCGTACGGCGGCTCGTGGCTGAGCGCCGAATCGAGTTCGCGAAGATCGGTCTCTACGTTCGATTCGACCTTGAGGTGGTGCGCGACTGGGTTGAAGACCGCAGACGACCTCCCGGCCAACGCACTCCGGCATGAGGGACGGCTGTTTCCTCAGAGCGCATACGGTGATAGGCGATGCCGATGACCTGGAGCGAACTAAAGTGCGCACCTCGCTTCGATGACAAAGGCTGAGCGAGCCGAGTACGAGCAGGTTTACGCGGCGGTCCGTCTTGCCGTCGGCGGCCCGGCATGTGGCCTCGGGACGAGCGCCGACTCGTCGTCGGCTCTTGCAACGGTCGACTCAGATGGGCAAGAAATTCCGCCGGCGTGAAGACGGGAACACCGATCTCGCTCGCGTCGTGGAGGTGCGGATCGCCGGACACGATGCCATCGGCGTTGTTTTCTCGGGCAAGAGCGACCAGGTAGTCGTCGTCCGGGTCGCTCGTAACGCCCGGTACGACTACCGGGTCATTTGCCGGAGCGCCGTCGGTTCGCAAGCGGTCAATCGTCAATCGCACGGTCTCCGGGCCGATGGTGGCGAACTTCTCCCGAGTGAGCACGCCTTCGAGTTCTGCGAGGAGCATTGGGCAGACGATCGGCGTGTACGCGTCGTCCTCAAGCCACCGTCTCCAAATGGCAGCCGTCGTCCCTCGGGAGAGCAAGGCGGAAACGATGACGTTCGGGTCGAGAACGACCCGCACCTACGAAGCCGCTCGCTTTCTCCGCTCGGCTCGCATCGCGCGCAGCTCGGACACCGCGACGTCCATCGCCTCTTGATCGGTGAGCCCCGAGCGCTCTTGGGACGCCGCCATCGCGTTGAGCAGTTCGGCGTTGTAGAGCTTCCACGCTCCCTGGCGGCTGACCCCCAGCGCTTCGCCGATCGCCGCCCATGAAACACCGGTCTTGCGCGCGTCGCCGACTGCTTCCGCAAGCCAGCGCTCGACGGCTTGGTCCGCGACCTTCAGCCCGCGAAGGCGTACGAGCGGGTCGTCGGCGTCGAGCGCGACTTCGACGGTCACCTGATCGTGTTGCTCGGCCAGTCGCGTCGTCATAGTCCCAACGGTAGCGGGAAGTTCCCTCATGTCAACCAAAGTTGACATGAGGGAACTTGACTCAGCTTGCGAAGGCCGCATGGATGCGTCCGGGAACCCAATCGGCGCGCCGCAGACGATCCCACTCGCGCTCGATGGTCTGTCGGCATCGACGCGCGATGGCCACATTCGTGAGACAATTGCTGAGCTGCTCGCGCTCGCCGAGAGGCACGGCGCTCGTGCGGTCGTCATCGAGAACCTGGATTTCGCTGACCAACGTGCCAATGGGCGCGAGCATGTCGGCAATCGCCCGTCACGCGGCCGGCGCGGTCGTGGTGTTCGGCGGATGATCGCCGGGCTGCCGACGGCAACGCGGCGCGACCGGCTCGTGCAGATGGCGACCAACAAGAAGCTGGCGGTGATCGCCGTTGATCCTGCCTCCACATCGAAGTGGGGCGCTGAGCACTGGCTCGCGTTCTTGCAAGAGATCTCTCCGGACATGACTGGCCACCACGCGGCGGCGGTCATGATCGGAAGACGCGGGCTCGGGCACCGGGCGCGACGACGGGAAGGGTGTGACTCGACGCGAGCAGCGCATCGCGAAGAGAGAGCTACCGACTCCGTAGCGTCACGGGCGCCGGGCTCATCTCGGTCCCTTGCGGGTCGTCCGGCAGCGGGGCAGCGGCATCTGTCGCGCAAGACCCCTCCTGGCGGGCGACCACCCGGAGGGGATCATCCGGCCCAAGACCGTTCGGGGCCGGCCGTGGGTGCGGTGTTCCAACTGCTCCCACGTTGAGGAACGGTTTCGGCGGTCACTGCCGGTCTGTCACGGACAGTCCGAATATGGCCACTGACCTGCCACTTTAGTGTGAAACTTGCTGGAGGCGGCGACCGGAATCGAACCGGTGTACAGGGCTTTGCAGGCCCTTGCCTAAGCCACTCGGCCACGCCGCCGGGAGACCCAACCCTACCCCGGCATCGCGCGGGGGTTGCACTGGTGGCACCAGCGCGCTGCGCGTCAGGCTCCTACCGCGTGGAAGCCTCCGTCGACGTGGATGATCTCACCGGTCGTCCGGGGGAAGTAGTCCGACAACAACGCGACGCACGCCTTGGCGACGGCCCCTTCGGCGTCAAGGAGGTCCCAGCCAAGGGGAGCTCGCGGATCCCAGACCTGTTCAAAGTGCGCGAAGCCGGGGATCGATCGCGCTGCCACGGTCTGCACGGGTCCCGCAGCGACGAGGTTCACCCGGACCTTCTTCGGCCCGAGGTCGCGGGCCAGGTAGCGGGCGAGGGATTCGTAGGCCGCCTTCGCCACGCCCATCCAGTCATATCCGGGCCAGGCGACCGTGGCGTCGAAGTCAAGCCCGACGACCGAAGCGGATGGGCTCTCGGTGAGCAGCGGCACCATCGCGGCGACGAGCGCCTTGAGCGAATAGGCCGAGACCTCGAGCATCGTCGAGACGTCTTGCCAGTCTGCGGCGAACATTCCCTGGCCGAGGCAGCTCTGTGGCGCAAATCCGATGGAGTGGAGCAGGCCATCGAGGCGCCCGAAGCGCTCCGAGACCGCCTCGCGTGCGGCTTCCAGCTGGTCAGGTCGGGTCACATCGAGTTCGAGGACCTCGACCGGGCGAGGCAGTCGACGTGCGCTCCGCTCGGTCAGCGAACGGGCCCGGCCGAAGCTGGTCAACAGCAGTTCCGCCCCTTCTTCTTGGGCGAGCCGTGCTGCCCCAAAGGCGAGCGAATCGCCGGTGAGAACCCCAGTGATCAGGAGTTTCTTGCCGTCGAGAATGCCCATCGCCAACTCCCCTCCATAGCGTGGCTGCACGATAGCCAGCTGCCCGGTCCTGGAGCGGAGCGACGTGCGGTTACTCCGTGAAGGGGACCCTCGCCCCGTAGTCCTTCGGCGGAGGGTCCCCGCCGTCGGGCTTGACGCTGCCGAGCGGCGCGGGTGCCTCGTCCTCGAGGGGGTCCGGTGCAACCGGTCCGCCGTGGCCGACCCCTCCGACGGCGTGGTCGTGGTCGGGCGTACGCCGGACTGGGCGACCCTTGGACGCGCGGTCGTGGTGCTCGCTTGCCATCTCGCCTCCTCTTCCTGTGGCCCACCTTTACCCACTGCGGGTCCCGTTGTGTCCACTTGACGCCGGCGCGAGGCGCGGGGTGCTCGACAGGGCAGCCCCGCCGAGCCGCTCATAGAGGGCGACCGTCTGAGGATGCAGTCGCCGGCGCAGGTCACCGTCGAGTTCGAGCTTGATGGCCAGATCGCGGAAGACCGCCTCGACGCCCGTCCTGTTCCCCGCCGCATCGGCGGCGCGCATCGCGAGGCGGTGCAGGCGCTCGTCAAAGGGGCACGCCTTCAAGCCCCGGATGGCTGCCCACTGGGCGCCGTCGGCATCGCCGCGCCGCAACAACGCCTGGCCGAGCCGCATCGTGCAGTCGACGATTGCGGTCTCGATCTCGGTCAGCGTGCCGTCATAGAGGCACCAGGGCCGCTCGAGCAGCCCCTCCAAGGGCCGGCCGCGGACGAGTTCGAGCGCGGCCCTCCACGCATCGGGCTCCCCGCGTCCAGCAAGGCGCGCAAAGCGTTGCCAGTCGGTTCGGACCTCACAAAGGAGATGACGATCGCCCTCGCGCCGAAGGCGCCGCCGCCCGTCGTTGGCGAAGCCGAGCAACCCGCGCGCCTCGGACAGACGGTTGTTGGCGGTCTGTTCTGGCACGAGTCGATCGGGCCACAGCGCGGCGGTCCAGTTCGCGGTGGTGACTCCCCCGGGGTGGAGGGCAAGGTAGACGACGAGCTCGGTGAGCTTGGGGCGGTTGGTCAACGAGGCGGCGCCGCCGCGGATCTCGATCGGGCCGAGTAACGCCACCTCGACTGCGGATCCCTCGGTGACCCCGGCGAGTGGTGGCACCTCGAGCGGCAAGACCACTTCGGCACCGATGCCGAGATGGTCAGTGAGGATCGCGGCGGCTCCGCGCCGGCGCGTCTCGCGTGCCAGAAGCTCGAGTCGGGCGTCGTCGCCCCCGTCGGGCTGGCGAACCGCCACGACCAAGAGCGGATCCCGGCTAGCGAGTGCCGCCCGCTCCGCTTCCGCGAGGCTGCACGAGGCCGGCCCCAGCTCGGGGAGGTTCACTCCATAGACGGGACATGGCGCCGACCAGCGGCCCTCGAGAGCCTCAGCCGCCATCTGCGCCAGTCGTCGCCGGGCGAGCGGTCCGCTGCCCGCGAGCACGGTGACCCTGGCCTCGAGCAGATCAACGAGGCAGTGGCGTGGCCCTTGCTGTCCGAGGGCGACGAGAAGCCTGCGGCGATCCGGTGGGGCACCCTGCCGGGCTTGCTGAGCGTCGCCCCTGCCCGACGCTCGTGACGCGCGCGACCTACTGCTTGCCACCTTGTCCTCCTGACCGACCCCCGACCAGAAGCAGGCTTGCTCCGCGTGCTACCGCTTTGTCTACCGCTTGGCGTGGCCGATTGCACGCCCGCCGTCATTATCCCTCGGCCGCTCGCAGCGGCCCGCTGCTATACTCAGCAACGGTTCAGCGGTCGCGAGGGTCGTAAGAACGTGGGCGGATGCCCACGTTCTTCCATTTCGGCGGCCGTTGGGAGAACGTTGGAAGGGAGCGCCCGGGAGGCGGAGCGCAGGGAGAGTCGAGAGGAGGCCGCGTGGGCGTGTCTGGCGACGAGCTTGTTCGCGCCTTCGAGGCGACCTGTCGCGCCCTTGGCCTTGAGCTCGACGACGTCGAGCTGCGCGGGACGAGCTTGCAGGTGACCGTCGATCGGCCCGGGGGAGCGCTCGACCTCGATCTTCTTGCCGAGACGTCGCGTGCCCTGTCCGCCTATCTCGATGAGCACGATGAGCTCGCACCAGCCGGCCGGTACGAGCTCGAGGTGTCGAGCCCGGGACTCGAGCGACGGCTTCGGCGTCCCGCCCAGTTTCTCCGGGCGACCGGAACGCGGGTGAGCGCTCGGACTATGCCGGGCACCGAGGGCGAGCGGCGAGTGGAAGGCACGCTCGTGAGCGCGGACGAGGATGGTTTCGTCCTCGAGCTCGCCGACGGACCGCGCCGGATTGCCTATCGCGACCTTGAGCGGGCGCGCACCGTCTTTGACTGGGAAGCCGACCTGGCGGCGCGCCGGGCGGTCGAGCAAGCCGAGAAGGCCGCGGCGGGTGGAAAGGCGCAGCGCAGTCGTCGCGCCGGGCGTGAGCAGACCGCACCAGACGATCGTCGCGGCGATGAGCGAGAGAGGGTGGCACGGTAATGAATTCGACCAACTTCGAGTTCCTCGACGCGCTGCAGCAGATCGCGCGCGACAAGGGGATCGCCGTTGACACGCTGCTCGAAGCGTTGGCCAATGCCCTCGTTGCGGCATACAAGCGGCTGCCGAACGCCGCCGAAGAGGCCTTCGTCACGATCGACTCGGACTCCGGTGAGATCCGCGTCTACGGTCAGGAGCTGGACGAGGACGGCAACGTGGTGCGCGAGTGGGACGACACGCCGCACGACTTCGGCCGGATCGCGGCCCAGGCGGCGCGCCAGGTGATCTTGCAGCGGATCCGGGAGGCCGAGCGCGACCTCAAATATGAGGAGTACGCCGGGCGCGAGGGCGACATCGTCACCGGAATCATCCAGCAGAACGACAACCGCTACACGCTCCTTGACCTCGGCAAGGTCGAGGCGTTGTTGCCGCAGGCCGAGCAGGTCCCCTACGAGCACTACGAGAGCGGCACACGGCTCAAGGCCTACATCGTCGAGGTGCGCAAGACGAGCAAGGGCCCCCAGATCGTCGTCTCGCGCAGCCACCCCGGTCTCATCAAGCGGCTCTTTGAGCTCGAGGTGCCCGAGATCTCCAACGGTGTCGTCGAGATCAAGGCCTGTGCCCGCGAGCCCGGGCACCGCACGAAAATCGCCGTCTGGTCAAATGACCAGAACGTCGACCCCGTCGGCGCCTGCGTGGGCGCTCGCGGCGCGCGGGTGCGCATGGTGACCAACGAGCTGCGCGGCGAGAAGGTCGACATCGTCCCCTATTCGGACGACCCCGCCGAGTTCGTCGCCCGGGCGCTCCAGCCTGCACGCGTGAAGGAGGTCCGCCTCGACGAGGCGACGGGAACGGCGACGGTCGTGGTTCACGACTACCAGCTCTCGCTCGCCATCGGCAAGGAGGGTCAAAACGCCCGCCTTGCCGCCCGCCTCACGGGTTGGCGCATCGACATCAAGAGCGAGACCCAGCTCGCCGAGGAAGAAGCAGGCTTCTCCTCAGAGGACTGGGCCGAGGGTGAGTGGGTCCAGAACGAGGCCGGCGAGATGGTCTTCCAGCCCGCCGGGGGTGGCGAGGCGATCTCGATGAGCGAGTGGGCCGAGGGAGGCACCGGAGCGCCACCGGCGCCTTCGGGTGTCGCACCGGTGCCTGATGGCGCCGAACCCGCGCTCCGCGAGTCCGAGGCGGACCTGAGCGAGCCCAGCGCGAGCGGGAACGGTGACGTGACCGCCGCGGCTGAGACCGAGGACGCTCCGTAGGCCGCGGTCGTCGCCGGCGTCACCCACAGGGAGGCGTCGGCCCAGAACGAACCTGCACCGGCTGTCGCACCCGCCGACCGGTCGCGGTGCTCTTCCGCCTTAGCCTGCACGGGGATGAGCTGGTGGCCGGGCGCGGCCAACCGGGTCGGGGCGCATGGGTCTGTCGTGGCTCGCGGCGCTGCTTCGACCTCGCGATCGAGCGGCGAGCGTTCGTCCGGGCGTTGCACCACGAGCCGGTCGTGGTCGGCCGCCACGACGCGCTGTGGCGTGAGCTGGAGGCCGGGAACGCGCCCGGCCAAGGTGTGGGAGGATAGGTCGAGCGACGTCAGGGCGCGAGGAACGGCGCGCGCTGGATGCGCATCAGGAAGGGAATTTCTGGCAGTTGGCGAAGAACATCCGCGTCTACGAGCTCGCCCGTGAGCTGGGTCTCTCAAACAAAGAGGCGCTTGATCTTTGCGTCTCCCTCGGGATCGGCGTAAAGAGTCACTCATCCTCGATCGAGGAGGCCCAGGCAGACCGCGTCCGCCGCAAGGCGGAGCGCGAGGGTCTTGTACGCGCCACCCAGCCACCAGAGCCGGCCTTTGAGGTCCGAACAGGCGGCGACCGTGGCGCTGCGAGCGAGCCCGCTGTAACTCCGACACTCGCCCCCGAGCCCCCACGGCCCGAGCCCCCACGGCCCGCGCCCCCACGGCCCGCGCCGTTGCGGGCCGAGCGGCCAGCTGCCGAGCGCCCTGCGCCCCCAGCTCCCCGTCCGATCGCTCCGGCGGCATCGCTTGAGCCCGCCGAGCCGATCAGTCGCCCGGCTCCGCCCGCTGGCGGTGAGCATCACGTCGTACGCAGCCGCCCGGCGAGCGAGATCGCCGAGCCGCGTCCGCTCCCCGCCCCGCCCCGCCCCGCCGAACAGCCGGCGGCGGCGGCTCCTGGTTCGCGTCCAGCGCCTGGTGGCGCGCGTCCGGCCGCAGGTCGGCCGGCAGCCGCGCCCGCACGCCCCGGCGCCGCTGGTGACCGCCGTCCCCTGCTCGGGCCGTCGGGCAAGCCCATCCCGCCGCCTCCTGGCGGTCCGCCGCGCTCGGCGAGCGGTCGGCCCATCCCGCCACCTCCCGGCATGGGTGGCCGAGGTCCTGCACCCGTCGCCGGCCGTCCTGGTGGCGGTGGTCCGCGCCCCGGAGGGTTCGCCGGGCGTCCTGGTGGCGGTGGTCCGCGCCCCGGAGGTTTTGGTGGCCGTCCCGGCGGTGCTGCTGGTGGTGGCGGCGGTGGTGGATTCGGCGCTCGGCCTGGTGGCGCTGCTGGTGGTGGTGCTGGATTCGGTGGCCGTCCTGGTGGCGGCGCCGGCGCGCCGGTAGGCACGCGCGGCGGCCCGGCAGGACGTGGCCGTCCACCCCAGCGTCGGACGCGCCGGCGTCGTCGCAACATCGAAGAGCTCGAGCCGATCCAGGTCTCGACCTACACGCCGTCGAATGCTCCGATTCCCGACCACGAGGTCATCATCGAGCGCGGCTCGACGCCCCAGGACGTGGGCCCGAAGCTGAACCGCTCGGCTGGCGACGTGATCCGCTTCCTGTTCTTACAA
Source organism: Actinomycetes bacterium (assembly GCA_021809805.1). Classification (GTDB taxonomy): domain Bacteria; phylum Actinomycetota; class Acidimicrobiia; order Acidimicrobiales; family Bog-793; genus JAKABX01. Next base: position 2,048 of record JAJZKA010000124.1, on the reverse strand, counting down.
GGTGAGGTGGTCACGGCGACCCAGTCGCTGACCGACGACATGATCGAGCTGTTCGCGGCCGAACTCGGCGCGCGGATCCGCCTCGTTGACACCGGCGAGGAGCAAGAGGCCGCGCTCGAGGCGAAGTTCTTTGTCGACGAGGAAGGCGATCCCGCGGCGCTGCGTCCTCGCCCGCCAGTCGTGACGGTCATGGGTCATGTCGACCACGGCAAGACCACCGTGCTCGACCGCATCCGCCAGACCGACGTGGTGGCCGGCGAAGCCGGTGGCATCACCCAGCACATTGGTGCGTACCAGGTCGAGAAGAACGGCCACCGGATTACCTTCATCGACACGCCCGGCCATGAGGCGTTCACCGCGATGCGCGCCCGCGGCGCGCAGGTGACCGACATCGTCGTCCTCGTCGTTGCCGCCGATGACGGGGTGATGCCCCAGACCATCGAGGCCATCGACCACGCGAAGGCGGCCAACGTGCCGATCATCGTGGCCGTCAACAAAATCGATCGCGAAGACGCGGACCCCAACCGTGTCCTCCAGCAGCTCTCTGAGCGCGGGCTTGTTCCCGAGGCCTGGGGTGGCGACACGATCGCGGTCGAGATGTCTGCGCTGCAGGGTCTTGGGGTCGACGACCTGCTCGAGCAGATCCTGGTGCTGTCTGAGGTGCTCGAGCTGAAGGCGAGCCCCGAGGGCCGGGCGCGGGCGACCGTGCTCGAGGCCAACCTCGACATCGGCCGTGGGCCGGTGGCGACGGTGATCGTCGAGCGGGGAACGCTGCGCGTCGGCGATCCGATCGTTGCCGGTGCGGCGTGGGGCCGGGTGCGGGCGCTGATCGATGACCGCGGTGACCAGGTGAAAGAGGCCTGGCCCTCGATGCCGGTTCAGGTGCTTGGGTGCTCTGAGCCGCCGGTGGCTGGTGACGAGCTGCGAGTGACTGCGGACGTCTCGGACGCCGAGACGATCGCTCGGGCACGCGAGCAGCGCATGCGTTTCGCCGGTTATGCGAGCACGGCCGTTGCATCGGGTGCTGGTGGCAAGCTCGAGGACATCTTCGAGCAGATCCAGCGTGGTGAGACGGCCACCCTCACGCTCGTGCTGAAAGCGGACGTTCAGGGTTCGCTCGAGGCGGTGACCGAAAGCCTGCGGCGCCTTGAGCGCGAAGAGGTCAAGGTCGCCTTCGTGCGACGCGCCGTCGGCGGCATCAGCGAGCAGGACGTCCAGCTTGCCTCGGCGTCGAACGCGACCATCATCGGTTTCAACGTACGGCCCAACCGGCGTGCTCGCGAGCTCGCCGAAGCCCAGGGCGTGGAGATCCGTACCTACGAGATCATCTACAAGCTGATCGAGGACATCGAAGCCGCGATGGTCGGCATGCTGGCGCCCACCTTCGAAGAGGTGGTCACCGGCGAGGCCGAAGTGCGCGAGATCTTCCGGGTCCCGCGCATCGGGGCGATCGCTGGATGCTACGTGCGCAATGGCACCATTACCCGGGGCTCGAAGGTCCGCTTCCTTCGCGACGGGGTGGTCATCTGGAAGGGCGCCGTCAGCTCGCTGCGGCGCTTCAAGGATGACGTGCGGGAGGTGCAATCGGGCTTCGAGTGCGGCATCGGCCTCACCGACTTCCAGGACCTCCACGAAGGCGACATCATCGAGACCTTCGAGGAGCGCGAGGTCCCGCGGACCTGAGCCCGGGCAGGGAGACCCCCATGGACCGTCGTCATCATCGGTCCTCGCACGGCTACCCACGGACGGCGCGCCTGAACGCGCTCCTCCAAGAGGTGCTCGCCGAGGAGATCCGTCGCCTCGAGGACGCCGACGAGCGTCTCTCGCTGTTGACGGTGACCGGTGTCGAGTGTGAGCCCGATCTGCGCCACGCAGCCGTACTGCTCGCCCATCTCGACGAGGAAGCCGCTGCGGTGCTCGAAGAGCACCGCAGCGCGCTGCAGGCTGCGATCGGCTCGCAAGCCCACCTGCGCCGGACCCCGGCGCTGCGCTTCCTCGCGGACCCCGCGATCGAGGCGGGCGAGCGCGTCGAGGCGGCGCTGCGGCGG
>JAJZKA010000006.1 GCA_021809805.1 Actinomycetes bacterium | reverse complement strand
CGACTGAAGGGGTGAGCAGTGGACTTGTCGAACCCGGCCCGTGCGGTCGTGCCGACGCTCGACGCCGCCGTGCTTGCCGTTCTCGTGGGCACCAACCGCCCCCTCACAGGCCGCGACGTGCAACGGCTCTGTGGGCACAGTCAGGGGCGTGTCCAGGCCATCTTGAACCGCATGACCGACCATGGCCTGGTCGATGTGGTCGAGGCCGGTCCCGCCAGGCTCTACACGCTGAACCGGGAGCACGTGGCGGCTGAAGCCGCCGTCACGCTGTCGAACCTACGGGGTCGGCTGTTCGAGAGAATACGAACGCACCTCGAGCAATGGCCCGTGCCGCCGGTGGCGGCAGCGGTATTCGGCTCAGCGGCGAGAGGCGACGGCACCCCGGACTCCGACATCGACGTGCTCGTCGTCCGACCGGCAAACATCGATCCGGACGATCCGCGTTGGGGCGGTGCGGTCGATGATCTGTCCCGCGCCATCGCCCGCTGGTCCGGGAACCACGCCAGCATCATCCAGGCCACCCCGAAGCAGATCGCCGAGATGATCAAAAGGGGGGAGCCGATCGTTGTCGCCTTGCGGGAGGACGCCGTTCCCCTCACTGAGACCCACGTCCTGGCACCGTCGAGAAGGGCTCGGCAATGAGCCAGCGCAGGCCTCAGCGCACCGCCGCCTGCACCAAGGCGGACGCGGCCACTCGTCTCAAGCAGGCACAGAAGTTCTACGAGGTCGCGGAGCTTGTTCAGACCGAAGCCGGCGTGGTGGAGTCAGCGACGAGCGTTTCGGCGTCACTGGCGGTCCTCGCGGGGATCGCCGCGTGCGACGCAGCTTGCTGCGCCGCGCTCGGCCGTCGGTCTCGTTCGCAAGATCACAAAGCAGCCGTGACCCTGCTTCGCCAAGTGGAGCCAGGAGGCGACGAGGCCGCGACGAAACTCGACCGCCTTCTTGACCTAAAGGACACCGCGCACTACGGCGTCATCTACGTCTCGGGCAAGGACCTCCGAGCTGCTCTACGCAACGCCAAGGGCCTCGTGGAGTTCGGCGGCATGGTTCTGCGTCGGCTGTAACCCGGTCGGTAATCTGGCGACGACCCCCCTGGAATCGGGACCTGCCTGGGGTCACATTCTCCCTGGGTAGAGGAGTTGTGCTCGGTGCTCTCTCTCAATTATCTTCTGTTTTCCCTGGTCAAAGCGATTTCTTGATTTGACCGTCACTGACCGGTGGTCTTCCTTACGACCTGGGATTACGCGCCCGATCGCGCCCGGATCGCGCCCAAGAAATCGCAGTCGCGAGCGCGGCGTCTTAAGGGTCCTTCCAGGGTCCGCGGTCCAGGTCTCGGGCGCGAGTCCCCATGCCTCGGCCTCCGCGCGCCAATGTCCGCGCAGCTCCTCGGTCGGGGTGTCCGCGTCGACCTTCGCGGTCCGCGTCCGGTAGGCGGCGATCTGGAAGCACTCGGCCCGTTCGTTCGGCGAGAGCGATCGGCCAACCTTGGCGGAGCGGTTCGCGATCAGCTCGTCGCCGAGGGCCTTCAGCTCGTGACGACGCGCGGACCAGTAATCGAGCAGGAGCGGCGGTACACCCTCGATCTCCGCTGCGCCGTCGTCATCGACCGCAGACCAGGACAAGCCGAGACGTTCGGTCAGCTCCGTGCGAAGCGCCGCCTTGTAGAGCATCCCGGTCGCCTTCTGGGTGGCGAACAGCTCACGTCCGTCGAGCGCAAGCCAGGCACCGTCCTCCGCGCGGACCTTGTTGGCGACGAAGACGTGCGTGTGGAGCTGCGGGTCAGCGGCGCGCGAGGTCCGGTGAAGAAAGCTCGCTGCGAGGAGTCCTTCAGTGTCGACCTGGAGTACACCGTTGTGCCCTCGTCGGGTAAACGCGGCGTGATCTTCGACGAATCCCATCGACGCGCGGACCGCTGCCTCGTGCGCGGCGAGTACCTCGGCGGAGGCCGATTTGTCGGCGAGTGCCCACAGCACCGAGACGCTCTTCGGCGGCGAGAACGTGAGGGCGAACCCAGCGACGGCGCGCTCGTTGTCGGGATCGAAGCCGCGCCCGAGCGCGGAACCGTCGCGGGGATCGGTGCCGTGTCCGAAGAGTCGTTCCAGCGTCACCGCGTTGGCCACGTGCCCCGCAATCCCGAGCGCTTCCGCGCCGCGACCAGAGAACTGGCCCGAACGCTCGGCACCTTTCGCGAAGTAGTCCTCGCGACCGCGCGCGATCTCCTCGACGTAGTAGCGCCAGGCAGAGGGCGACATCGTCGTGAGACTCATCACGGCGCTGTCGCACCTCCACGCATCGGCGATGCAGCGGTGTCAATCATTGGGAGCACGAGAGCCAGTTATGACAGGCGAGAAAGGCCTTGTAAATGGCGGAACAGGAAACAGTAAGTAGCGGTCAATGAAGGTGAAATAGGAAGTCGCAACTTGAGGTGATGACCCACCTGGGACTCTCGGCCAACCAGTCGGAGGAAGACCACGACGGCACGATCGAGACGGACCATGTCTTCATCAGCGAGGCGCCGTGTATGGATCAGGCAAGTCCGCTCAGCACGTCCCTTATTGCCGCGCAGATGTCTCGTTCAAAAGCGTCCAGAGCCGGCTTGACGCTGCGGAAGGTTCCTCCCGTCCAGATCGCCTGTAGCTCAGGAGCGCCAAGCAGCCGCGAAGCAATCTCGTACAGATATCCATCCGATGACCCGTCGTCGCGTTCCGCCCACGACCTGAAGACGCCCGCCCGTATTTGTCGGACCGCCTTGAGGAGGACCCGCCCGACGAACGCGCCGTAGAGCCAATAGCTGAGGTAGAGCTGGTCAGGAAGGAGGGGCCTGAGCAGCCGGACTCGGCGTCCGATCTCACTCACCTTGGTGGCTATCTCAAATTCGGTCGCCTCGGAGACGTAAGCCCGCAATTTCGCATCTCCGGGCACGTCGCCGTACTCGTCCTCCGTGAGGATGTCGAAGAGAGTCTCCACTCCACCCAGAAGCTCTCGTAGCTCGACGATTGATGCCCACAGCTCCCTTGCCGCGTCCATCCGCTCCTGGCTGACGACACCACTGGTCAGCAGCCGACGAACATCGGCGGTATTGGCGCGGGTGCTGGCTGCGCCACGTCGGACAAGGATGTCTCCCTTTCGGAACTCCGGCGGTCGTTCGTTTGAAAACGACCCGTCCTCTGCGGCGATCACGGGCTGCAGGGACCGCCGAGAGAAGTGGACGATGCCGTATCGCTTGGGCACGTCTCCCTCTTCAGTCACGACGTGCTCGGCCGCGACGACCACGAAATCGCCGTCGATGTACTTCTCAACGGCACGTCGAATGACAGTCGTGTCCAGGTGCTCGGCGTCAGCCAGCCCCACCCGTGTGAAGTCGTTTGCGACGCCGACGATGATGGTGCCGCCTTCCGGCAAGTTGGCGAAGGCGAGCGCATCCTTCGCGAGGCTGACGCGCGAAGCGGCCTTCGTCAGGTCGCCGAGCGTGGCCTTGAAATCCCACTCATCGCCCTCGCCCCGGACGACGATGTGCGCGTCGAGCACCTGACGGGAAACCCGAGCATGAGGAACGGCGTGCCCGGTCTGCGACTGATCTTCATCGCCGCCAGGAGAGCTCATGGTTGATCGACCCCGTGACCCACCTGGGACTCTCAGCCAGCAAGTCCGAGGAAGACGACGACGGCTCGATCGAGACGGACCATGTCTTCATCAGCGAGGCGGCCGATTCGCTCGCCAAGTTTCGCTCGCCGGACCGTCGTCAACTTGTCGATCATGAGACTGCTCGGCTCGTTAAGCCCGTTCTGCTCACTCACTTCCACGAGGAGCCGGAAGAGCGGCGCTTCGGTGGGGTCGGTCGTGAACCCGCAGACTGTGACCGAGTCAGTCGCGTCGAACCGGTCATCCTGGACGATGACGACCGGCCGAGGCTTGCCGGCGTAGCCAGACCCCGCAGCCGCGGTCCAGACCTCGCCGCGCCTCACTCCTCGTCAGCCGAGAGCGCGTCGATGAAGTCTTGGTCGTCCTGCGCCATCGGCGAGGACGCAACCAGCGCACTCTGCCGGTGAGCCTCCGCGACGAACTGGGGCGCTCGCACATCGGGCACCCAGATTTGGACTGGGCGCAACCCCTCCGCGCGAAGCCGCGCCCGATGCGCCTGCACACGAGTCCGAACGGACGAACCACGGTCGGTAGCCATACCTCAATGTTACATGTAACGGCACGGTCTCGGTACGAGCCGCGCCGAATTGGAGGGGACCACAGAAGAAATTTGGGGGCCGGTGGAAATCCTCACCTCGGACCCAGGCGACATGGCGGGCCTCGCCACGCAACTCGAAGGACGCTTCGAGATCCGCCGACTCTGACCGAGCCGGCGCCCACCTGAGCTGCCGGCGACCACCCCGTCGCCTGCCGGGATGGACCGCCGCCGGCGCATCACGAGGAGACGCCATATGTGCCGATCTGCGCTGGTCGACCAGTGACGATGACTGACGTTTCTGGCGCGACATTCGGTAGCGAAGCCCGTGCGGGAGCTGCTCCCCCGACGGCCCACGTACCTAGCGACCAGTCGAGGTAGCTCGGAACGGGGCGATCTTCGCCGATAACGTGCTCCCGATGACCGCGGGCGATGCTGGGAGCGGTCTCGACAAGGGTCCGAGGGGACGTCGTCTCTGTTGGACGGTGCTCGATCGACTCCATCCCGATCCGGTCTCGTCGCCATTCTGGAGAGCCATCTTCCAACCCGAGCCGGACAGCTTGCTACGGGTGCTCGAGGAGTTCCTTCCGGCTATCGACTTCGCCGCGCTCGCCGATCCAGCGAACGAGGAGCAGCTCCTCGAGTGCGTCGCCGACTCCGTCGACGAAGCGCGCTACTGGCAGGAGCCCGACGAGATGGACGTGGCGCTCGCTGATCCGCGGCTCTCCGCCGCGCTTGCGCCGGTCGCGGCTCGCATTGCGGCGTCGCCCGCAGCGACGTGGTGGTCGGCCGGGCTCGATCCTTCGCGCCAGGTCTTCGTCGACAAAAGAGAGGGGAGCGTCAAGGCGGCTCCCGCCTTCCAGGGCGCTCGAGCCGTTCTCGAGGTTTGGCGGGACCAGGTGACCGGTCCCGGCACGCGCCACCGGGGGCAATGGGTGGGCGGTCCGTGGTGGTCCACGCCGCAGTGGTCGATTCTCGCCAGGGATCTCGAACGCTACGGACAGCATCCACCGGTCGTCGCCGCCACGACGCGGTCGCGCCCGGGTCTTGGTGCGGTCGGGTTGCTGCTCGAGGAGGACACTCACGAAGCCCCGATGGCGCTGTGTTGGCCAGTGCGCCCGAGCGGGTCGGTGCGGGTCTTCGAGATCGACGGCGCAGACAAGTGGATGGAACTCGTCTCGACCTACGGCATCGATGTCACGGGCAAACGGATCGCTCACTGGTCGATCGCGACCGGGCTCAACCGCCGGTGGATCATTCCCGACTGGTCGGCCGCCGCGAGTGACTACGACGCGGTCCACCTCACGTTAAACGGGTACCTCGCGACCTCTGGCCGAGCGCTGTCGATGGACACGGAGTCGGCAACCTTCCTCGCTGGTTGGGACCCGGACGTCTCGTTCTGGCTCTCTGACGTTCTCGAAGTGGTCGGCCCGCCGCAGTCATGGACGGCCCAGGAGTCCAATCCAGCGCGGAGGTGGCGACCGGCGGAGACCACGTGACAACTGGAGCCCACGGCGCCCGCCGTGCCGATCTGCGCTGTCCAGGTCGGGGCGCCCGGTGACGCTGTGCGCTGTCGATCTGCTCCTGATCCGCCACGGTCGATGTGCACCGACCGAGCAGGAGATCGTGCTCGAACGACTCCGGACCTAGGCGTATAGTAGGCGTATGCCCCGGATGCAGGTCTACCTTCCAGACGACCTCTACCGCGCCGTCAAGGACCGAGGTCTGCCGGCCTCGGACCTGCTGCGCAGGGCCGTGCAGGCCGAGCTTCGACGTCAGACGCTGCTCGAGGAGACGGCACGCTACGTCGATGAGCTCGTCGCCGAGGTCGGACCGCCTGACGACGCGGCAGTGGCCAGGGCCGAGGCCGTCGCAGACCAGGTCAGACGCCCCGGGGACGCAAGCCGGGCGTCGTGACGCGACTGGTGCTGGACTCCGGAGGCGTATCTCGCCTCGCCCGACGGAGCCAGGATGCCGCTGCGCTGATCACCGTCTTCGTTCGCCAAGGCATCTGGCCGCCCGTGGTGTCGACCGTGGTCCTCGTCGAGTGCCTCAGCGGCCGCCCGCAGCACGACGCCGTTACGAACAGGTTCTTGAAAACCTGCGACGTCGTCGACGAGGTCCCCGAGCACCTCGCTCGCCGAGCCGGCATACTGCGCGCCGCCGCGCAGCGAGGATCGGCCGTCGATGCGCTCATCGTCGCCATTGCCGAGCCGAGTGGGTCGGTTCTCACCGGCGACATCGGTGACCTCCGGGCGCTCGCAGCCCACGCAGCGGACGTATCCGTCATTCGCGCATGAAGCCGGTCGAGGGCGGCGCCGCAGCACAGGACTCGACGCCATAGGTGCCGTTCGGCGCTGCTTACGCGACGACGAGGGGTCGTCATTCCGTCGCGTCCTTCTGTGCGCGGAGGGGGCGGAGCGAGATCACCGACTCGGGCGTCCCAAGTCTCGCCACAATTCAGCCAAATCACCTGGTTGATTCACATTCCGCTCGCCATCGTCCGTAGTTTCCGTCCGGCTCTTCCGCACCAGGTTTCGTGCGGAACACGCCGACGTACACGGGTTGACTGGTAACCACGTACGAGCGGCTGCAACCAGGACCGCCTTCCCCAAGGAGGCCTAGATGGCACGTCGACACTTCGGTTTGGTCCGGAAGAGGTCGTCCGGTCGCTGGCAGGCCAGCTACTGGCACGAAGGCCGGCTGCACGCCGCCCCCCAGACCTTCGCTACGAAGTCCGACGCGCTCGCCTACCTGCCGATCACCGAGGCCGACATCCATCGCGGAGCGTGGTTCGACCCGCTCGCAGGACGGGTGAGCAACTGCTCGCCCAATCGTTGAGCATTATTTTCTATCGAGCACCTGCTTGCCGTTAATGCTGACCGTATGGACGCTCAGATGGTGACGTGTCGCTGAGCGCGCCAACTGACGGAATCCGGCACACACCGGACGAAGGGGAAATGAGCACGTCTCGCCGTTCGCTTCGTCAAGAGACAAGGACGCCTCCCGCGGGATCCGGCGCCAAGGTGCTGGACGCGTCTGCTCTCGAGCTCCTCGACGCCTACGGCGTGGCGTTCCAGTCCGCGGTGCGCGAGACCTACCGCCGCTGCGTGCTGTTCGGCGAGCCGTGGTTCGTCGCCGGACGCCACGACGCACACGCAGGCGGCGTGCGCTCGCAGTTGATCGCCCGTGGCTGGTCGCAGCGCGAAGCGACCGCGATCTCCACGACCGCGACGGCCGCCCAGGCCGCAGCGATCGAGTCGACCAAGCTGGCGCTCCAGCGCTCGAGCCAGGATCTCGCCGTCGTCGAGGACCGCCTGGCGACGGCGATGCGACGAACGAGTCAGCGCGCAACGCGCCACGGGCTCGCAGGCGGCGGGACCGGCCGGCGTCGCGATGCGAGCGGCTCCAACAGCGTCTCCAAGACGACGACGTGCGCGTGTTTTTCGGCGGGCGGACACTGGTGATGGCGGGCAACGACCCGCTCGCACGCGGCTATGAGAGCCACGAGCAGTGGCGCGAACGCTTCGATCGGGCGCGGAGCGCGAACTTCGTCCTCTACGGCGACAGCGAGTCGAGCCGCCGGCAACTACTCGGCGCGGATCGTGGTCTCCGAGGATCGATCAGATGACGCCATCGTGCTCCGGGTCTTTTCTGCGGCATCTGTCGGATGGAAAGGCGTCGGTGCGCATCGCTGTCGGGGGCTTTGTCAACAATCGGGGGGCCCTTGCTTGCGCGATGTCGCCCGACTTCGCCGCCCACAAGGAGAGGCTCCAGACCCGCGAGTGTCAGCGTGAGCTCTACGCGCTCCAGAGCGCCGCGCTTGCCGCCGGCGAGCAGGTGCCGGTGCCGCGGCCGCCGGCCAAGGCCGCGCCAAGTCTTCATTGCAGCTCTCCCGTCAGCGTCCGTTTCCACTTCGACGAGCGCCACGGCGCCTGGTCTGTGCAAGCGACGTTCGATCGGCCGCCGAAGACATCCCAAGCGAAACCCACCTTGGTTCTTGGCGCCGACCTCAACCCCGACCACCTCGCCTGGTCTCTCCTGAAGGCGGACGGGAACCCGGTCTCCTTCGGGCGGATCGCCCTCGACCTCTCCGGCTCCGCGGAGCAAAACCGCGACCGTCTCGGCGTCGCGGTCGCGGCCCTCGTCGAAGTCGCCCGTCGTCACGGTGCCGCGATCGCCGTGGAAACGCTGGACTTCACCCGGGCGCGCGCCCAGCTGCGCTCCTCCTCGCGGCGGCTCAAGCGACTTGTTTCCAGTTTTGCGTACCACAAGTTCTTCGCCGTCCTCTCGAGCCGTTGTGCACGAGAAGATGTCGCGGTGATCTCCGTCAACCCGGCGTGGTCGTCCGTCCTTGGACAGGCGAACTGCGCCGGGGTGCGGGGGATATCGGTGGACCAGGGCGCGGCGGCTGTGCTTGCACGGCGCGCCCTGGGCCTTCGCGAGCGGGTTCGTCCCGCCGTCGCTCGCCGGCTGCCCAGGAGCGCGGCCGACGGGCACACGCAGTGCTGAGGGGTGCTGGCGAAGGCGCTCACGAAGAGGGGCACCACCTGGGAACCACGCGGGTTCTGCTCACGTTCTGAACCAGCGCCGCGATCGCCGGCCGCCGATGCGCCGGGCGATCGGCGGCTTGCGCGAGAAGGAAGTCGAGTAACACGCTGCAAATTGTCGGCGCCAGCGCCGTTTAGCCATCAAGTCTCCTCAGCGGTGAGGCGCCGCGGGCGCTGGGTGGCAGGATCGGCTTCGGCTTGACGCTCGACCGCCAACACCTATCCCAATGCCCGCAAAGCCGCATTCCGGAGCATCGATGACTACGTGGAGCGCGCCACGTATGCGACTGCCCGCTGCGAGGCAATCGGATTCTTCAACCGATTGTTCTGCCATATGCCAACGGCCAGACACTCCGTCGCTGTGGGGCAGACGACACTGGTGAAGCCCCCTCCGACGAACATCGGCTGCGTCGCCGCACTCCACGCTTTTCCGTTCCAGTGGCCGACCATGAACCCGAGGCCGACGGTCCAGCAGCTTTGCGCTGAGCTACACGTAACGGCGTCGGCGCCGACCTCTCCGAGAAGACGATTTTGGATCAATCTCCATGACCCGTGCACCAAGTGCAGCATGAAGTTCGCTCTCGTTCCTGATCCGCTCATCCAGCACGTGAACACTGCCTGGCAAGAGACGGCAGCGAATTCACCCGCGGATCCAGATGGGCCCGACGTCGGGACGATCGTCCATCTGTTGCCGTTCCAGTGTTCGGCGAGCAAGTTGCCCACACCGGGAAACGCGTCATACGCGCCGACGACCCAGCAGTTCGCCGCTGACGAACAGCTGATGCTATTCACAACCGTCGCGTGCGGACTGGGGGCACCAACGATCGACCAGCTATGTCCGTTCCAGTGCTCGAGCAGAATGGCCATGTTCGTCGTTGCGCCGTCTGTATAACCCGCGGCCCAGCAGTCGACTGCTGATACACAGCTCACCGACCGCAAGATGTCGCCGTTCGCTGTCACAGGGCTCGGCGTCGGCTCAACGAGCCAGCTGTGCCCGGTCCAGCGGGCTGAGTAGGTGCTATGCCCATCGCGCCCGACCGCTAGACACTCTGCACTGCTTGGGCAGGAGATGGCGTACAACGATGCACCGGGCGACGTCGGTGACGGGAATGTCGCAAACGACTGTCCTGTCCAGCGCTCGACGAGCGGCCTCACCAGGCCACCAGGTCGCCCTTGGAATCCGGCCGCGAGGCAGAACGTCGTCGACGCACACGACACGCCGGACAGCCCATCGAACGACTTGGCGGGATTCATGACAAGAACGCGGACGACCTTCCCCGACGGCGAGTTCGCCGGCCGACCCACCGGCGGCAACGAGCCTGGACTCGGTACGGTGGACACGGTTGGTGTAGCTAATGCATGCGTGACAAAGGTCCGGTCACCGCTCGAAGAGGTACCTGCCGCGTTCGTCGCCAGGAGGTCGACGTGGTAGGTCGTCTCGGGCAGCAGTCCAGAAAGGCGCACCGCCACACCGAGCATCGCCGTTCCTGATCCCGCGTTCTGCGGCGACGTCGTCAAGCCATACGCAGCAGTGGTGCCGAAGTTGACGACGTAGGTGGTATCCAGGCCGTTCGGATCGAGCGCCGCGTCCACCATGACCGAGGTCGAGCTGAGCGGAGCGATGAGGATGTCGCCGACAGTCGGAGGGGCAACAGATTGGGGTGGCGTGCTGGCGAACGCAGGCCTGCTCCCCGCGACGAGGACAACGGCCGTGGCGACCAGATTGAGGGCGGCGGGCATCACCCATCTCTGCAACTTCGTGTTACGCATTCCCGTCCACCTTTCGCAGCGATGCTGTCGAAATCCACAGGAGCCGGCACACCGAGGGTTGTCGGTTGGCAGCCCGCGGCTGTTCATCACGATACGACGTCGAGGCCCGGGAACTGTTGGTCTATGACCGTGCCGCGAGGGTGCCCCGATTTGCACGGTCCGCCACCAAGTTCACCGCGGACCCCGCCGACTTCTCCCGAGCCTCGAAGGCGCAGTCCCTGGGAGCGGCCGCCAAGTTCGGCGGGGGTACGTGGCAACGAGGTCCTTCACCGTGTAGATCTCCCGATCGCGAACAAGTAGCATGAGACGAGTCGATGCCGCATTGGTGCAAGGGGGCAGCGACATGAGTACCTGGCACGTACGGGGCTGTACTGTTGCGGTTCTTCTCGCCGGCTTGGCCGGGATGGCGGATTGGACGGGTGCCGCTGCCGGCTCGAGCGCGGGCATTTCGCCGGAGCGCGCGCGCCCGGCCAGCGGGGGCGCACCGTCCCCCTGCGGGCGTGCGGTGCTCACGATCTTTCTCGGCGTCATCGACGGCGGTGCGACCTACTTCCAACACAACCGGCCCCCTGGCGTGCCCATGCCCCCGGGTCAGGGTGCGAAGAGCCCGCAGGCCGCGGCGCGCATCGTGGCGTCCAACACTGGCTTTGCGCGCTCCTCTTGCGGGTACGATACGAGCTCGTTCATCGCCGAATCGGTCGCAATCCTCGCTGCCTTCAGTTCCCTCGGTGGCAAGAACGGGTTCGTCCTGCTCCGAAGGGCCTGGGACGCCCTTACGCCTGCCAAGAAGAAGGTCGTCGAGCAGGCGATCCTCGATGGCAAGCCGCCAGCACTCGGATCCTCCGTAACGGCGAGCCCGCCAAGGACCGTGGTCGACTCCACGCGGCTGTTGTCACGCTCTGCAAGCACCGCCAAGGTCGCCGTCACCACCCACCTCGTCGAGGCGGCCAGGAACCGCGCCACGGACACCTATCTCGTGTCGCTGATCCGCGGCCACTGGTACGTGTCGGCCCTGGCCAGCATCGGATGACGGTGCCTCCCGGATGCCCCTGCGTCCAGGCCGGAGCCCTTGCTGCTCGGGCCGGAAGACCACGGAGTGACATGGGGAGCGGGCCGTGACCGGGCGCTTGGGCGCCAGAGGCCCAATCTTGGCTGCCGTCCTGCTCCTCCTCGGCCTTCCTGCCATGGTCATGAAGAGTTCGGCGCCTCGTGCTTGGCCCGGGCGCGCCGTCTCGGCGCGTTTCGGACCGCTTTCGGCGAGCTTCACATCGGCCACCAAGGGCTTCGTGCTCGGCGCCACGCCTTGTGGAAAGGCAAGCTGCACCACCCTTGCCACCACCTCCGATGGCGGACGCAGCTGGACGAGTGCGCCGGTTCCGCCCGCTTCGATCGCCAGCCCTTCCATGGGGGTTGGCACCGTCCCGGCCAACGCCGTCGGCGCGATCCTGTTCACCGGCGCGAGCGGCTACGCGTACGGGCCCGGGCTGTGGGCCACCACCGCCAGCCCGGGCCGATGGGTGGCATTGCACCCGGGGGGAGCGGTTCTCGACCTCAGCGTGGATGCCGGCACCCTCTGGGCAGTCGTTGCCAGCTGCTGGCCGCAGAACCCCGGCTGCCTGACGCCCTCGCTGCACCTCGAGCACGCACCGGCCGGCACGGACGCCTGGCGGGTGGTGCCCGGCGTCAGCGGCTTCGACCAAGCCCGGCTCGTCTTCCGAGGAGAGACCGGCTGGGTGGTGATGTGGCCGCGACGTCTCCCTGCGTCGGTGACGATCTGGCGAACAACCGATGCGGGCGCATCTTGGAGCCGGATCCCCGACCCGTGCTACCGGCCGAGCTGGGCGATCGACCTCGCCGAGCTGGCCTCTCCTGGGGGCTCGATCCTTTTCGAGCTGTGTGCAGGAAACCCCGGTGCCGGCCAGGAGGCCAAGCAGGTCCTCGAATCCACCGACGCCGGAACCTCCGCCCACCCCATCGGTGCCGCCCCGTCCGGAGGGCTCGTCGACGGGTTCGCGGCCCCGAGCCCTTCGCTGCTCGTGCTCGCAGCCAGCTCTGCTGCGGGATTCCTCGACCGCTCTGGTGACGCTGGGCGGCACTGGACGCGCACCACCCTCAACGACGGGGGCGTAGGGCTGTCGGGGCTCTCCTTCGTCAGCCCTTCGGTCGGGTTCGTCGTCGATGGGCGCCCTACCGAGCACCCGTGGCGCGACCGGCTCCTCATGACCCGCAACGGCGGCCTCACCTGGTCGGTGGTCCCGATCGGCACGGTGCCTGCGCCGCCCGTCGGCGGGCGAGTCGGCCCGAGCGCCATCTGGCGGGACGCGACGAAAGGGGGTCAGGTGGGCGTCTCTGCGGTGTGCCTCCCGGCAATGACCTCGAGTACCGCGCTCCAGGCCTGCGTGGCCCGTTACATGGCCGCTCACGGCGCTTCCGCCGCCGCCGTCGCCTTCTTCGGAGCCACCCACAGCTACCTCGTCCGCTTCCTCGACACCGGAAAGGTCGACGTCGGCTACACCCTCTCTGCGTTCCCGATGGACTGTGGCTGCATGGGCTGGATCCTTCTGAACGGCCAGCCCCCCTATCACCGTCCGCCGGCGCCGTCGCTCACGACCCCCGCCTATGGGCCCCTGCAGCGCGCCTACCGCCTGGCCGATGGCTACCGCCCGGGTGTCGAGCCGCTCTTCGTCCTCTCTCCCCCCGACCTCGAAGCGGCCCGGACGCTTGCGGGCGGCGCCGAGGAGCTATGGGTCCAGCTCCCCCTCAATGACGCCTGCAACGCTTGTGCCACGCCGTATCGAGCTCGCGCCCTCTACCGGCTCTCACCTGGCGGCGCCTTGACGAGCACCGTCAGCCTCGGACCATGTCTGGCTGCGGCTCCGCCGGGAAGCGCTGCCACCAAGGTCCAAGTCACCGAGCCCGCCTGCCCGCCCGTCGTCGCGACGCCGTAGCAACGCGGTTCCGCTGGCGGACCGAGCGTCGTCGCGTGCTTCGCGATGAGGTCGCTGTTAGCCCGCCGCTAGACAGTGCCCCGGGCCCGCGCAGGCGAGCAGCTTGAGTCCGCCGCCTGGCACCGACTCGTCCGACCAGGTGGTCCCGCCGTCGTGGCTCACGAGGACGAGGCTCTCGCTCGCCGCCACCGTGGGATCGGCCTGCGGGTCGCCGCGGCGGTTCGTGATCGTTGTCACGGCGGAGCCGACGGCGACGCCCTCACTTGCGCTCGGGAAGGCGAGCGCCGCGATCGAGAGCGGCTCGACGCTCGCGGACGAGGCAGGGAAGCGGCCGGTCGCCCCGAGCCCGTAGCGGTCGAGGTACGGAGGGGGTAGCCGGGCCGGGTCCCAGGATCTGGGAGCGCGAGCGGGGTGGGTGAAGATGCCCTCGCCGTAGGAGGGAGCTGCCGCGCTGCAAAAACGGCTCCCGAGCACGAGGCGCCCAGGGGTCGCCTCGGCGAGGGCGACGGGCTCGAGGGGGACGGGTGGCGGCTGGCGGAGCCACGTCCGCCCGTCGTCAGTGCTCACCCGCAGATCAGCGGGCAGCGAGCAGTCTCCGACCCGGTACAGCTCGGCGAAGCGCCCCGGACCGAGGACGAAGAATCGATCGAGGAACATCGCCCCGCTCGAGGGGTCGCGCCGGGGGACGACGAGGATCTTGTGCCAGGTCCGGCCCGCGTCGCTGGAGGCAAGCAAGGAAAGGCTGGCGGCGGTAGGGACGGGTCGGCCGTTCGGCTGTGCGGCAATGGCGAGCAAGTAGGCGGCAGATCCTGCCACCCAGGGTCCTCCCTCAACGACGCGCCCCTGGAACGGTTGGCGCTTCCATTGCAGCCCGGTGTCGGTCGAGCGCCACAGGCCCATCGACCCGCCGGCCGGTCCGAGGGCCGGTCCACCCGCGGCCAGCACCACTCCCCCGGGCAAGGCGGCCATCTGCGCGACGTCACACGGCGGGAAGCCTGGGCCAACCATCTGGAGCTGGGCGCAGTGGGTGGTCACCGTCGTCCACGTCCGGCCGCCGTCGGCGCTGCGCCACGTCCGGCCGCCTCCGGCGGCAAGGGCGATGTCGTCGGAGACCATGACGAGGGCGCTCGCCGGACCAGGGAGGGACACGATCGACACGGCAGGGGCGGCCATCGCCGCCGGCTCCACCCGCCACGTCGCCGTGAGCCCCGATCCCCACAGCCTGGCGAAGGACGCGAAGAGGGACCCGAGCGCCCGGGCGAGCGCCACCGGGGGTGCCGGGGCGAGCGGGGCACCAACTGGCCCCGACCAGCTCACGTCGGCGACCTTCGCGCCGCCGAGATGCACCTCGGGGGAGCCCTTGCCTGTCGCCGGGTCGACGACGAGGTCCCCACTGGAGGCCACGGCGAGGTGGCTGCTGTTCGGTGAGAACGATACGGCGACTGCGCCGGCGCAGGGTCGCCCGCAGGCCGGGAGCGGCATCGGGGACCACGCCCCAGTGGCCGGGTCGAGCACACCGGCACCACCCTCACCGGCGGCGAATGCTTCGAGGCGGCCGTTCGGCGAGGCGGCAGACTCCACAAGGCGACCCCACAACGCCCGCGGTGGCGAAGGTGTGAGGAGCCCGGCAGTCCGCCCGGCCGGGTTCCACCATCCAAGCGACGGCGGTGGCGCGCTCGACAACCCGAGGTGCACCTGTTTGTAGAGGAGCCTGCCTGCTGGGCCGGGTCCGAGGAGGGCGTCGACGCTCTGGCAGCGACAGGGCGCCGAGGCCTGCGGCGGCAGCACGGCAGCCACCGGCTGGGTGCCCGGGCGGAGCGGCAGTGCGAGGGCCTCGATCGTGGGCTCGTCACACCCCCCGTCGGTGAAGCCGAGCGCTCCGGGCACTGCGGCGAGGTCGGTGCCGGGCTGACAGGGAAGCCCCGTGGGTGCAGCCGCGGCGGCGGTGAGCGTGCCGGTGAAGGGGTCCATCTCCACGAGGATCGGGCCGCCGACGCGCACAGAGCTCGGCGGGAGGGGAAGGACGCAGCCCGGAGTGGGGTGGTACTGCCAGTCGGTGAGCCAGAAGAAAAGGCGCGCGCCCGCACCGCTCGACGGCGCCCACACGGGGCCGGCCAGCTCGATGGCGGGTACGCCCCCGAGCACAGGGCTCACCGTGCAGGCGCTCGGCACGGCGAGCAGGAGGCGCTGTCGCCCCGTCACCGGGTCGAGCACCCCGATCCCCGCGGCGTCCCGGAAGGCGATGAGGCCGCTCCCGGCCGGCACGAGCGAGGGCGCGCCCCTTGTGGCGGGAGCCGGGCTCGGGGCAGCGACAGCGGCCGGACCCGCGAGGGCGAGGGCGAGGGCGCAAGCCGCAACGGCCGCGGCCGCGGCCGCACGGACACGTGCCTGGCGCGGTAAGCGCCCCATTCGAAGGTTCGGCATGTCGGGAGCCGATCAGCTCGTCGTGGGGAGCGAGACCGGCGACAGCGCGAGCGGGACGATCCTGGGCACCCTCACCAACCTCGAGGCGGCAGCGCCGGAGTTCGAGATCAGGAGCACGTCATAGAGATGGCCGAGGGTGACGTGGCCCAGGAGGCCCGCCACGACGCGCGTCGTCGCCCACGACATGGCGCGCGTGGCCACGACCGGCCCTGAGGTCGTGGCGCTGTAACCGATGAGCGAGACGTTCCCGGGCGCGGGGCCGAGGTGACGCCCGGCGACGAGCAGCCTTGCGTACGGCGCTGGCGGTCGCACGATCGGGCTGAAGGCGACGCTCGCCGCCGTGAGGAGGGGAACCTGTGCCGGCGAGGTGATCGCGGCCGGTGCGATCTCCCAGGTCCCATACACGCACTGGGAGCCCTCGAGACCGTTGTGGAGGAAGAACTGCCCGTCGTAGCGGAACACGTTGACGGTCGAGCCCTTCAGGCAGGTGTAGGGGGAGACGGCCACGTTGACGTGCAAGGTGGCCCGGCCCACCTCAGCGGCGCCGAGGTCCTCGAGGGTGAGGTTGACGAGGTGGATGAGGTTGTAGGTCCGCCCGATGGTGAGCGCGGGGACGCTTGCGGCGGTCACGGTCGCCGTGTACGGCCAGGTCGCCAACGGAGCGCCCGGACGGCGGGCGAGAATTGTCCCTCCTGCCCCGACGGCGAGACAGACAAGTGGCGGGTTCGAGGTGGCGGGGCAGCTGACGCCGAGCAGGTCGGCGCTCGTGGGCGAGGTCTCCTTCGACCAGGTCCTGCCCCCGTCGGCGCTGCGCAGGATCGTGCCCCTGTCGCCGACCGCCCAGGCAAGCCCGTCGGCGCGGGCGCCACGGAGAACCGACACGCCCCGAAGCGGCGGCAGGCTCCCCTCGGGCGGGGAGGCCGCCGGCGTCCATGTCGTGCCGCTGTCGAAGGTCACATAAATGCGGCTGGCGGCAAGGGTGTCATCGGTCCCGACGGAAATGCAGTGACTGTGGCCGGCGATCGACGGGGGACCGCAGGAGATCGACGTGAAGTAGCCGGCGCCGAGAGAGATCTGGTTGGTCCACGACGGACCCCGGTAGTCGAACTGGGCGTAGATGTTCCCGCCGCCGCCCACAGCGAAGTGCTCGTCGGCGTTGCCGACCGCGACGCCGCGCAGGCAGGCGTTTTGGGGCCCGCCGGGGCCACACGTCGAGCCGGACGGACCGAGGATCGTGACGAGCTGCCACGGGCTGGTCGGATTAGCGAAGGTGAGCTCGGCCGCCACGGCGGTGCCGACGGCATCGCAGCGGCTGGCCGACTGGCAGGCGACGGCGGAGAACGGTTCGGTGGTCGGAGGGCTCGTGGGTGACTCGACCATCCAGGGCAATTGGTTCTTCTCGAACAGGATCGTGCCCTGGTCGCCGACGGCGTAGCAGATCACGGGCACGCGCATGCCTGCCAAGGGGACCGAGACGCAGGCCACCCCGTTGAGGTTGACCGGGGTCGGGGAGGCCTCGGTCGTCCACGTGCGGCCCCCGTTCGAGGAGAAGACGATCGTCCCGTGGTCGCCGACGGCGTAGCAGTAGCCCGTCGACACCCCGTTCGGGGACCTTCCCGGCACGCAGGAGACGGCGTTCAGGCTCTCGGTGGTGCCCGACGGCTCCTGCACCCACAGTCCTCCAGGAGGCGGGGGCGGGCGCAGCACGGCGATGGTGGTCGCGGCAGCGCCCGCGGCAGTGAGGAGCAGCACGTCGTAGGGACCGGCGCGCAGCGCAGCGGGCACGGCCACGCTCGCGCGGAACGACGACCACGCGAGGACGTTCGTGGCATAGACGGGACCCGAAACGTTGGAGCTGTAGTGGACGAGGACGACGGCACCCGGCGAGGCTCCAAAGCCCCGGCCCCCAAGGACGAGCCGTCCCCCGACCTCGCTCGCCGCGGCGATCGCGGGCACCTGGGCCGGCGAGGTGATTGAGGAGGGTGCGATCTCCCACGTCCCATAGACACACTGCGGCCCCTCAAGGCCGTTGTGGAGGAAGTACTCGCCCTGGAAGGCGAAGATGTTCACGGTCGACCCGTCGAGGCAGGAGTACAGGGAGGGTGTGGCGACCACGTGCAAGGTGGCCTCGCCCACGGTGCCGGCACCGATGTCCTCCATCGTGATGTTGTCGAGGTGGATGAGGTCGCCCACCTCGCCGGCATGGAGCCCTGCCACGCTCGATGAGCTGATCGTCGCGGTGTAGGACCAAGCCGGCAACGCTGACGCACTCGCCGCAAGGTACGGGCTTCCCGCCGCGGCGAGCGAGCCGGCGGTGAGGAGGGCGGCGGCCATGGGCAAGAACGGAGGCCACCGGCCTCGTCTCCATTCACGGGCGGTCGTAACGGTCATCGTCCCCCCCTCTGTCCTGAAGACTGACCCCCCGCTCCGCCACCGGGCGGTCGACGGATCGGTCACCTGCTCGCGCGCGCGAAGTATAAGGCGTCGGCACCTCGCAGAGTGGAAAGAGGCGCGTCATCACTGACCCCTCACCCTTATCTCACCGTTGTTTCACAAGCGCTGCGAGCAATATCTTTTCACGGGCCCCACGGCTACCAGGCGTGGACAAGGCAAGCAGCGGGGCACCACCCAAAGCCAGCGAAGCGAACCGGCTCGAACGCCGAGCCGAGAACGCGACGAGCAGTATCCCGTGTCGGCGAGCACGCTGGCGCCGAGCGCGGCGGCGGCTCGAAAGATGTCGCAGCGACGAGGACCTCGTCGTGTGTCGAAGGGAGTCTGGCCCTTCGTAGGCCGGATCGCCGACTGGTCACCAGGACGTCAGGACCGTTACCCCTCCAACGGGAAGCGGCGCGATTGCCCTGCCGCCGGCGGCCCGACCGTTCCCGGATCTCAAAGCGTGCACGAGGCAGGCGAGCGGGGAACGATGCAGCGAGGCTGGATTGGGGCGCATCGACGTGCACGCCGAAGAAGCGAACCGCTCCGCACGGCGGTACCCGGTCGGGATCCCCGCGTCGTCACGCGTCGCGTCGCACCATCACGACGCCACCGATTACGAGCAGCGCAACGGCATACCCACACAGAAGGGCAAAGCCGCCCCATACAGGAAAAGAGCTCGGGTGCTGATGGAACGAGATGAGGTTCTGACCGATCCGGTCGGGCAGGAAGCGCTCGACGGAGACGAACAGGGAATGCGGAAGCGCCGAGACGATGAGCGGTGCGACAAGCAGGATCCCGACAAAGGCGCCGATGGCGCCGGCAGTATGGCGGATGATTGCGGCCAGACCAAGCGCGAAGAGCCCGAGGACGCACAGATAGAGCCCACTGCCGACCACGGCGCGCAGCGCCCCCGGGCTCGAGAGCGTGGTGTGGACGGCTGGTGCACTGAGTAACGCCTGGCCGATGAAGTACGACGCGAAGGCGACGAGCTCGCAGACGATGAGCGCCACTGCACCAAAGACCATGACCTTTGCGAGCAACACAAGCGGTCGACGAGGAATGGCAGCGAGGGAGGAGCGGATCGTGCCGGTGCTGTATTCGGCGCTGACGACGAGGATCGCGAGCACGCCGATCACGAGCTGGGCGAAGAACACACCGATCAGACTCAGCCGGGTCGCATCAAAACCCAAGGCGTCGCCCGGGACCCAGTGTGCCCGCGTTTCAGCGGTGGCGAGCGCGCTCACGCCGATGGAGATCACGACCAGGACGACGAGCGACCAGAGCGTGGAGCGCACGGTACGCAGCTTGGTCCACTCTGAGCGCAACGCACCCGACAGCGAGTAGTGGCCCGGCGGCGTGGCCCGCAATAGGCGCTGATCTACCGGGGGGCCCGTGACAGTGCGGGGCGCGTCCATTGCCTTGGATGAGCTGTTCACGTCAGTCTCCGTTCGCGAAAGCGGGCGAGCTCTCGCCGTGGTATTCGATGCTGTCCTCGGTGAGCTCCATGAAGGCCTCCTCGAGCGACGCGGCGTGCGGGGCGAGCTCGTGCAACACGATGCCGCGGGCTGCCGCCAGATCGCCGATCGCGGGGGCCCCGAGGCCGCGGACGCTCAACGCGCCGTCATGTTCGTGCACGGTTGTCGCACCTTGCTGCTCGAGGGCTGCGGCAAAGCGCGCCGGCTCGTCAGCGACGCGCACCGTGACGTAGCGCTGGGAGCTCCGCGAGGTCAGCTCGTCGATCGAGGTCTCGGCAATCAGTCGGCCCCGCCCGATGACGACGACCTCGTCCGCGGTGAGTGCCATCTCGCTCATCAGGTGGCTCGAGACCAGCACCGCCCGGCCCTCGCGAGCGAGCGAGCGGAGGAGGTTCCGCACCCAGCGGATGCCGTCGGGATCGAGTCCGTTGACTGGTTCGTCGAAAAGCAGCACCCCTGGATCGCCGAGAAGTGCCGCGGCAATGCCGAGGCGCTGGCCCATTCCGAGGGAGAACTTGCCGGCGCGGCGCCCAGCGACCGCTGCGAGGCCCACGAGCTCGAGGACCTCGTCGATACGCCTTTGGGGAATGCCATGGGTTGCCGCAAGCATCTGCAGGTGCGCCCGAGCTGAACGTCCGGGGTGGATCGCCTTGGCTTCGAGGAGCGCTCCGACCTCATGAAGCGGCCAGGCCAGGTCGTGGTAGCGCCTCCCGTTCACCGTCGCCGTCCCGGCGCTCGGAAGGTCGAGGCCCATGATCATGCGCATGGTCGTCGACTTCCCCGAGCCATTCGGCCCGAGGAACCCGGTGACGACGCCCGGGCGCACGGTGAAGCTGAGCTGGTCGACCGCCAGCTTGTCGCCGTAGCGCTTGGTCAGTCCTCGTGCCTCGATCATCGCCTCGTCCCTGTTCGCTTCTCGTGCTTGCGCCCGCTCTGTGGAAAGCCTCGCAGGATGATCCGTCGGTGTCGTCACCCCCAGGTCGCTTCGTGACGTACTCCCCCGGTCGTACGCAGGTACTCCGAGGATGCGACCGCGGGGCGATGTCATTCGGCGTCGCGATGGCTAGGGTGCGCGCGGTGCAACCGCGGCGCGAGCGCGCAACCGACCCCCGGCCACCTCTTCTCCACCGGGTGAGCGAGGGCCAGCTCCTCCTGCTCGACCGATTGATCGCCGGGCTGATGGTGCTCGTCGCCGTCATCCATCTCTGGCGTTTCGCCAGCGGAACCGGTCCCGGCGAGGCAGACGGGGTCTTCGTCTGGGTCCTTGCAGCGCTCTGCTTCGCCATCCGCCGCCGCAACGCCGTCGCCGCGCTCGCGTTGATGACGGCGACGGTGCTCGTCGGTGTCGCGCTCGGTCGGTCGGGAGCAGCCACCAATGTGCCCGACGCGCTGATCGCGGTGCCGATGTACCAGGTCGCGTCGACGACGCCCCGCCTTCCCTCGCTCGCCGGGCTCGCTGCCGAGCTGCTCCTGCTCGGCGGCTTGGCCGCCGCAAGCGGGCTGCGGGGCCTTGCTGGCGCGGCCGTCGGGACTGCGCTCGTGGCGACGGCCGCTTGGTTCGTCGGCGACAGCGTGCGTGTCCGGCGCGTCTACGTCGCTGGCCTCGCCGAGCAGGCGGCGCAACGTCAGCGGGAGGAGCTCGAGCGCGCCCAGCGGTCACTCGCAGAAGAGCGCCTCCAGATCGCCCGTGAGTTGCACGACGTCGTCGCCCATAGCCTGGCGGTCATTGCCGTACAGTCCGGCGTCGGACGTCACGTGATCGACAGCAACCCAGCAGAAGCCAAACGATCGCTCACCGCCGTGCAGACGACGAGCCGGGCAGCGCTCGATGAGCTACGGCGGATGCTCGGCGTCCTGCGCGGCGACGAGCAGCAGCCGGCCGAGCTCTCTCCTGCGCCGGGCATCTCAGGTCTGGTACACCTCGTCGACCAGGTGCGCTCGGCTGGCGTGCCGGTCGAGCTCGAGATCTCGAGCTCGGTGGCCGACGCGTTGTCGCCCGCCGCCGAGCTGTCGCTCTACCGCATCGTCCAGGAAGGACTCACCAATGTCGTCAAGCACGCCGGCCCGGCCAAGGCCCATGTCCGCCTGCGGGACGACGGGCCCGAGCTCGTACTCGAAGTGCTAGACGACGGGAATGGGCCGCTCGCGCCCAACCCGCGTAGCGATGAGCCCTCCGCACACCACGGCGTCATCGGGATGCGCGAACGCGTCGCACTCTTCGGCGGCTCTTTCGAGGCCGGTCCCCAATCAAACGGCGGGTTCGCGGTCATCGTTCGCCTCCCACGCGATCGGGTGTGTGGCAGATGATCGGAGTCGTTCTCGTCGACGACCAGACGCTCGTGCGAGCTGGGTTCAGGGTCCTGATCGAGTCCTCCCCCGACATCACCGTGCTCGGAGAGGCCGCCAACGGTCGCCAGGCAGTCGAGGTGGTCGCGGCCACCGCACCCGATATCGTGCTGATGGACGTCCGCATGCCTGAAATGGACGGACTCGAGGCGACCCGACAGATCCTCGCTGAGGCCGAGCCCGATTGCACGCGCGTCGTGATCCTGACCACCTTCGAGCTCGACGAGTATGTCTATGAGGCGCTCCGCTCAGGGGCGAGCGGCTTCTTGCTCAAAGATGTCCCACCCGA
Organism: Actinomycetes bacterium; assembly: GCA_021809805.1. GTDB lineage: Bacteria > Actinomycetota > Acidimicrobiia > Acidimicrobiales > Bog-793 > JAKABX01. Next base: position 26,483 of record JAJZKA010000006.1, on the reverse strand, counting down.
GTACCTCCTCGACGCGATTCGCACAGTGGCAGCGGGCAACGCGCTGCTCGCCCCAAGCATCACGCGGCGCCTCATTGCACAATTCGTCGAGCGCGCCCCGGCTCGCAGCGGAGACCGGACCCTGCTCGGTACGCTGACCCCGCGCGAGCGCGAGGTGCTCGTCGCCGTTGCTCAGGGCTGGTCGAACGCCGAGGTCGCCGACGGGCTCCACATGAGCCCGGCGACCGCCAAGACCCACGTCAGCCGCCTGCTCACCAAGCTCGGTGCGCGCGACCGAGCACAGCTCGTCGTGACCGCCTATGAGTCAGGGCTGATGGATCAGCGCTAACGCCAAAGCGAGGATCCCTTCTCGGGCACCGAGCGTGGCGTTACGGGGCCTCTCCCACTTGGCCGGCGCGGATCTCCACAGATGGCGGTGACGACGATGACGAGCAGCGTCTCAGCTGCCTCGGACAACGCAACGAACGGCCGGCCCGCGAACTCGCCGCAACTGGTGCCGTCGCGCTGCTGAACGGCCACATCGGCCAGGTGTATCGGCGCGATTCGAGCTCTGGGCGCTCCGAGGGCGGCGAGCGATGGAGCTGGCGGAACCGGGCACGGCCACCTGGCCAACGCCGCCACGCGCGGCCGGGCGATCCCGCCGGCGAGCCGTCCAGGGTCACAGGTCTCAGCGGCGGCGGAGTTTGGTGCGCTCATCAGCGGCGCGCGGGCCCGAACCGGTAACCACGCCGGGAGCACTCGGCGTTCTTCAGCCCAGCCGGCCCAGGTCGCAGTGTCGCGCTCAGCCGACCCCGACATCGCCCAAGGTGCTGGGCATCCGCGCCGGTAGGGCTCCGACGTCAGCTGCGGGTCGCCGGTTCGCCCTCGCACAGGACGTCGCGCAGATGCCGGTACTCATCGGCATCGATCTCGCCCCGCGCCAGACGCTCGCCGAGGATGCGCTGCGGGTCGTCTCCCTTTGACGCGCGCTCGGGCGGCCGGCGACCAGGGCTCGCCACCAAGTACCAGACCGCCCACAGCACCAGGGCCCAGAAGGCCAGCATGCCAAGCCCGCCCACCAACCAACCCCACCAGTGGACTCCTCCACCCCAGTACCACATCATGATCGGCGCCTCCTCGGTCTCCGTGTGATTCACGCTGGGCCCGAAATACCCCTACCGGGTAGAAGCGTTCGGCCCTAACCCTGAGGGCGAACGCCCCTGCCTTGGATGTGGCCACCGACCCAGGATGGCTCCGCGCCGGGGCTCGCTACCACGACGGGTCGCACTCGAGGCCGAGCAAACAGTTGGAGGTGCCAGGACCGTGACCCTCATCAGCGAAGCAGCTCATCGCTCACGCCGGCGACGGACCGCCGCGATGGTGGCGGGCGGAGTGACGCCAACCGAGAGATTCGGGACGGGATTCGCCATCGCGTGCGGCACGAGCTCATCGTCACCGACGGGCGCCGCCCCATCGCACCCACCACACGCTCGTCGGCGCCTCGGGCCCGCGTTGGTGATGGGCAGCGACCGCTCCAGCTCGCCGGTGCCTGGCTATGCCGCGTGGACACCGCCGGACACGTCATCGCCTCGCCGGCGAGCTGAGCGGGAGGCGTGATGCCCAAGCAACCGCGTGCGTCCAAGCGCACCGGCAGCTCCACATCAAGGAGCTCTTCCCCTCGGCGCCTCGGTGGTACCGCCAACCCGGTACCGTCGCCACGCCGGGCCGGCGGCCCGACCAACAAGACGCATACCTCGACACGTCAGCGTGTCTGGACGGCCAGACAAGCTCGACGTCGCCGACGCGTAACCGCTGGGATCGTCGTCATCGTTGTCGGCGTCGGGACGTCGCTTTTCCTCAGCCTCGGGAGCGGACCAAGCTCAGCGAACGCGAACCGCGAGGTGCTGCCGCCCCCCGTTGCAGCCGGGCAGGCCGATATCCAGAGCGCAGCGCTCGTCGTCGCCAATCGGTCGGGCATCAAGGGCGTCGTCGCCTACGACACGACCGGCTGGCCGACCACAAGCCATAACGGCCCGGCAGACCGGGCACTCGGCCACCGCCACGTGGCCGGCCCGGTCCGCTATTGGGTGACTCCACCGGTCGGAGGCGACCACAATGCGTTGTGGGCGAACTGCGGCGTCTACGCGGAGCCGATCCCAGCCGAGCGGGCGGTACACGACCTCGAGCATGGCGCGGTATGGATCACCTACCGGCCCTCCCTTGCTCACGCCGAGGTCGCTGCCCTGCGTGCCTTCGTGGACCGACAACGCGTCATCGCCGGCACCGGATCGCGCTACGTCGACCTCACCCCATTTCCGGGAATGTCGTCGAACATCGCGATCTCCTCGTGGGGCTTCCAGCTCAAGGTGACCTCGCCGGACGATCCCCGCCTGCAGCGCTTCGTCGACACATTCCGAACGAGTCCGCGGTACACCCCCGAATACGGCGGTGAGTGCACGGGCGGCGCGGGCACGCCGATCGCGAGCTGAGCGTGCCCCGCACGAGACGCGGGTCGTCGCGACGGCCCGCGCATGTCATCTTGCCGTCTCCCCAGCTCCAGGTTGTCCCGCGCGACGATCCCGGAGCACACAGACGACGGCTTGACATCTGGGCTACACTTATACCCAATAGGGGTATGCGGCTTCGAGAGGAGACCGAGATGGCGGAGACGAGGACCTACACCGTTGCGGGAATGACCTGTGATCACTGCAAGCATGCGGTGTCGAACGAGATCTCCGCGGTCGGCGGAGTTGCGACCGTCGAGGTGGACCTCGACACCAAGCTCGTGACCGTCACGGGTGAGGGCCTCGACGACCAGCGGCTGCGCGCGGCGATCGAAGAGGCCGGCTACGAGGCGTCGTGATGTCGGGCGTCGCTGACGCCCCTACGGCGCCGAAAGACGCTCCTTCGGCGAAGGAGTCGCCGGTGCGCCAGCGCGTCGAACTGGCGATCACGGGCATGACCTGCGCGTCGTGCGCGGCGCGCATCGAGAAGCGCCTGAACAAGCTGGACGGCGTCGCTGCCAACGTGAACTTCGCGAGTGAGCACGCCGCGGTCGCCTTCGATCCGGCACGGATCGACATCGAGGATCTGATCGGCGCGGTGGAGGCCGCCGGCTACGGCGCCGCGCTTCCCGAGACGGTGAGCGACGAGGACCCCACCCGTGCCTACCGCTTCCGCCTCGTGCTTGCCGTCGCGCTGACGATCCCGCTCGTGATCTTCGCCTGGGTCGCCGCGGCGCGCCCGGCAGGCTGGGAGTGGGTGTCGCTCGTGCTCGCGACCCCGGTCGTCGCGTACGCGGGCTGGCCCTTCCATCGGGCCGCCGCCACCAATGCCCGTCACGGCGTGGCGACGATGGACACCTTGATCTCGATCGGCACGCTGTCGGCCTGGACTTGGTCGGCCGTGGTCCTTTTCGCCGGGATCTCAACGAATGTCTACTTCGACACCGCCGGCGCCATCACGGCGCTGATCTTGGTCGGCCGCTACCTCGAGGCGCGAGCCAAGCGGCGTTCGGGCGAGGCGATCCGCTCCTTGCTGGAGCTCGGGGCAAAGGAGGCCCTCGTGCTCCGGGACGGCACCGAGGTCCTCGTGCCAATCGAGGAGCTCGCAGTCGGCGAGCAGTTCGTCGTCCGTCCGGGGGAGAAGGTGGCGACCGACGGAATCGTCATCAAGGGAAGCTCGGCAATCGACGCGTCGATGCTGACGGGCGAGTCGGTCCCGGTCGAGGTCGGTCCCGGCGACCGACTCAGCGGGGCGACAATCAACAGCTCGGGCCGGCTCGTGGTCGAGGCCACCAACGTCGGCGCGACGACCGCACTTTCCCAGATCGCCCGGCTGGTCGCCGAAGCCCAGGCGGGGAAGGCCCCCGTCCAGCGCCTCGCTGATCGCGTCTCGGCCTTCTTCGTGCCGATCGTGATCGGTGTTGCGACCCTCACGCTTCTCGGCTGGCTCCTTCTCGGGGGCATCGCCACGACGGCTGCCTTCACCGCCGCCGTGGCCGTCGTCGTGATCGCCTGCCCGTGCGCGCTCGGGCTCGCCACCCCGACCGCCCTCATGGTCGGCACCGGGCGAGGCGCGCAGCTCGGCATCGTGATCAAGGGTGCCGAGGTCTTGGAGCAGACCCGCCAGATCACGACAATCGTGCTCGACAAGACCGGCACGATCACAGAGGGCAAGATGGCCGTTTCTGCCGTCGTGCCCGCTCCCGGGGTGGCCGAGGACGAGCTCGTGCGCGTAGTTGCGGCGGCCGAGGACGCGAGCGAGCACCCCATCGCCCGCGCCATCGCAGCGTATGGGCGCGAACGTCTCGGCACTCTTTGCGAGGTGGAGTCCTTCTCGGCGCGCGCCGGCCTCGGCATCGAAGCGGTCGTGGACGGACGCGCCGTCGTGGTCGGGCGCCCGAGCCTGCTGGCAGACTGGGGAATCTCGTTGTCTGACGAGCTCACCGCCGAAGTCGCCCGCCTCGAAGCCACCGGCGCGACGGTGGTCGCAGTTGCCACCGACGGCTCAGTGGCCGGTCTCGTCGCGGCGGCCGACCGCATCAAGGCGACAAGCCGGACCGCCATCGCCGAGCTTCGCGCCCTCGGTCTCACCCCCGTGCTGCTGACGGGCGACAACGAAGCCACCGCCCGAGCGGTGGCCGCCGCGGTGGGCATCGAGCGGGTGCTCGCCGGAGTGCTGCCGGAGGACAAGGCGGCCGAAGTTGCCCGGTTGCAGGCGGCTGGTGAGGTCGTCGCGATGGTCGGCGACGGAGTCAACGACGCGCCTGCGCTCGCCAAGGCCGATCTCGGCCTGTCGATTGGGACGGGGACCGACATCGCCATCGAGGCCTCCGACATCACCCTCGTGAGCGGTGACCTGCGTGCCGCAGCAGATGCCATCCGCCTCTCGCGCCGGACCCTGTCGACCATCAAGGGCAACTTGTTCTGGGCCTTCGGCTACAACGTCGCCGCCATTCCCCTGGCGGTCGCCGGGGTGGTCAACCCGATCGTCGCTGCCGCCGCGATGGCCTTCTCGAGCGTGTTCGTCGTCACGAACTCGCTCCGCCTGCGCCGCTTTTCTCCGAGCGAGGTGCACCGATGACCGGCGCAAGAAAAACCGTCGGTGATCCAGGAGCGAACGCTCACGGGGCAGGGCCGCCCTATGGCTACGTCGATGCGAAGGACGCCCTCATCAAGCGCATGCGGCGCATCGAAGGCCAAGCCCGGGGCATCGAAAAAATGATCACCGAGGACCGCTACTGCATCGATATCCTCACCCAGATCGCCGCGATCTCGACCGCCCTCGAGGCGGTCGCTGGCATGATCCTCGACGACCACGTCAATCACTGCGTACGCCATGCACTGTCGTCTGGGGACGACGCCGTGGCAGCGGAGAAGACCAAGGAGCTGCTTGAGGCGGTGCACCGCTTCACCCGCACGTTGTAGCGCCCCACCCGACTCTCCATTGAGGTGGGGAACCGGGCCGATCGCTCAATAGGTCCGCGAGGCGACCAGGGCCGTGTCGGAATCGGGAGGCGGTTCGCCGATAGTGGCCCGCCGAGTACCGCCCAAGCACCGACCGCGATGGCGCAAGAACGCCAAGAAAAAGACGATAGGGCGCGGCGGCCTCGGCCGCTCCGGCGTCATGCGCGCACCTCGCGCGCGCTCGCCGAGGAGGATGTGGGATAGGACGGTGAGGACGAGGCGGCCTCGCCCCGGGTGGGACCGCGCGCCACCGCAGCAGGCAGCGCCAGCCCGCTTATGGGTGCTGGCCGTGCTCGTGGACCGCGTGACTCGCCGGCTCGAGCTGGAAGGTGGAGTGCTCGAGGTCGAAGTGCGCGCCGAGACAGCGCTGGAGCGCGTCCAGGATCTGCGGGGCATGCCCGGAGGCAAAGCAGTGGTCCTCGACGACGACGTGGGCAGAGAGAGTGGACAGGTTCGAGGTCACCGTCCAGGCATGCAGATCATGGACGCCGAGAACGTGCTCGATATCGGTAATGTGCGCCCTCACCTCCTCGAGAGACACCTCCTGCGGCGCTCGCTCGAGGAGGATCTGCCCCGCATCGCGGAGCAGATCCCAGGCGGCGCGCCCCATCAGCCCGGCAACGAGGAGCGAGGCGACGGCGTCGGCCCTCGACCAATGGGTCAGCAGGATCACGAGGCCCGCCGCCGCAGTGCCGCAGAAGGCGTAGAGGTCGGTGCGGAGGTGGACGAAGGCCCCCTTCACGTTGAGGCTGGTGCGGTTTGCCCGCGCGAGCACCGTCGTTGCGGCGAGGTTCACGACTGCGCCGATAAGCGCGACGGCCAGCACGACGGAGCCTTCAACTTGCGGCGGATGAACGAGTCGGACAATCGCCTCGATCGTGATCACGCCGGCCACAGCGACAAGCGTCACCCCGTTGCCGGCAGCCGAAAGGATCTCCGCCCGCTTCAACCCGAAGGTCCATACCCCGTCCGCCGGCCTCGCAGCGAGGCGGATCGCCCAGATGCTCGCGCCGAGGGCACCAACGTCGGTGAGCATGTGCCCGGCGTCCGCGAAGAGCGCGAGCGAGCCTGAGGTGATCGCGGCAGCGACCTCGCCGGCCATGAAAGCGGCGATGAGGCTGAGCGCCGTGACGAGAAGGCGCACGTCCGCATGCGCGGACACGCCGTGGTGGTGAGCGGAGCCACCATGGCCGCCCGATGCGCCCGGGCCGGCCAGTGCCTCAGTCATGGCCGTCGCCGGGATGATCGTGGATCATCGCGCTGTGCTCGATGTGGACCAAGGCGACCTCGAGCAACATGCGCACGTGCCCATCCGCCAAGGAGTAAAACGCCATGCGACCCGAGCGGCGCACGGCAACGACCCGATGCGCCCGCAGGATCCGCAGGGCGTGGCTGGTCGCGGACTCACTCATGCCCGCTGCCGCCGCAAGGTCCGCGACACACAGCTCACCGCTGAGCAGGGCGACCATCAGCCGGAGCCGCCCCGGATCGGAAAGGAGGCCAAAGACGTCGGCAAGGTCGGCGACGTCGGTATCTGGCGGCAGGCTGGCGCGGACCCCCGCGAGCCGACCAGAGTTCCCACTTGTCCCAGGGGCGCGAGCAACATCTGAAGAGATGTTCATATGATATCGGACCTGACCGGCACTGTGGACGCCGACGGACGAGCGGTGGCCGGGCTCTTTGCGAAGACGAGGGCGGAGCAGCTGTTGAGAACAGGTGCGCGAGCGCCTCGGATCGACCGATGAAGCAGCCTGGCATCCGGGCATTCGCTGCGTGCCCGTCGGGATCGGCCCGCGAGCGGACGCGTGCGCTCAGGACGGTTCGGTGAGCTCGCAAAGCAAGCTGCGCACGCGACGGTCGATCGCCGCGACGATCGGCCTCACCTCGGCGACCGATTTGCCGGCAGGGTCGTCGAGCTCCCAGTCGAGATAGCGCTTGCCCGGAAAGGACGGGCACGTGTCTCCGCATCCCATCGTCACGACGACATCGGCCGCCGCGGCGTCGCCGTCGCACAAGAGCTTGGGGAATTCGCGGGACGGGTCGAGGCCGCGCTCGCGAAGGACGGCGACGACGGAGGAGTTGAGCTCGGAGCCGGGCGCGGAGCCGGCGGAACGGACATCGACCCGGCCCTGCGCGTAGTGGTCGAGGAGCACCTTGGCGGCGAGGCTGCGGCCGGCGTTGTGGACACAGAGGAAGAGCACAACCGGGCGCTGCGCCATCACGACCCGAGCCTCGACGGCGCACGAGCGGCCGCTCGCGGCGCGCCACCCTGCTCGCGATCCTGCGCGGCTGACCTGAAGAGGCGACGGCGCGCGAAGAGGGCAACATAGACGAGGGCAACGAGCGCGGGGACTTCGATCAGCGGTCCGACCACGCCGGCGAGCGCCTCGCCCGAGGTGGCGCCGAAGACACCGATCGCCACCGCGATCGCGAGCTCGAAGTTATTCCCCGCCGCCGTGAACGAGAGCGTCGCCGTTCGGGGGTAATCCAGCCCCAGGGCCCTGCCGAGCGCAAAGGCACCGGTCCACATGACGGCGAAATAGCAGAGCAGCGGCGCCGCGATGCGCAACACCTCCAACGGGTGCCCCGTGATCTCTCGACCTTGCAGCGCGAACAAGACCACGATCGTGAACAAAAGTCCGTAGAGAGCGATCGGACCGATCCGCGGGATCAGCCGGGTCTCGTACCAGTCCTCACCTTTCACCCGCACGCCCACCATCCGCGTGAGGAAGCCCGCGACCAAGGGGACGCCCAAGAAGATCGCGACCGAAACAGCAATGAGACCTACCGAGATGTGGATACCGCCGCTCTTCAGGCCGAGCCAGTTCGGGAGGACGACGAGGTAGAAGTAGCCGAGCCCTGAATACGCACCGATCTGGAACAGCGAGTTCAGTGCGACGAGAACGGCCGCGGCCTCGCGGTCCCCGCCGGAGAGATCGTTCCAGATGAGCACCATGGCGATGCAGCGAGCGAGCCCGACGACGATGAGCCCTGTGCGATATGCCGGCTGGTCGGGCAGGAGCAACCAGGCCAACGCGAACATCACGGCGGGACCGATCAACCAGTTGAGGATCAGCGAGGAGACGAGCAGCCGTCGGTCCCGCGTGACCTCGCCGAGCTTGCCGTAGCGGACCTTGGCAAGGACCGGGTACATCATCACGAGCAGCCCGACGAAGATCGGCGCCGGAACCCCGGCAGTCACTTGGGCGCCGTCGAGCGCACGGCTGAGGCCGTGCACGCTCCGCCCGAGGCCGAGCCCAAGCCCCATGGCGAGCAGGATCCATACCGGCAGAAAACGATTGAGAAACGACAGCCTGCCGAGCACCGGGACCGGCGTGCCGTCCTGGACGAGATCCGTTCCGACGTGAGTTCGGCTGCTCATGGAGTCGCGCAGCACAACGCCGCGGACATCGGGTCCATCCTGGGCGTCGCGTCCTGCGCGCCGCACCCGCCGGCGGCCGAGCTGCGCGCTTCGGAACAAGCGCCGGCAAGTAGCGCGTAGACCTCCCGCGCGGCGCCCGTTACTTCGCGAATGCGCGCGCCGCCACACCCGATCACGGTCGGCGTGCGCGTGAGATCGACGACGGCGAAGTCCGCGCTAGGAAACCGACGCTGTGGCGGATCGAGCGTGGACTGCACGCGATAGAACGCGACGGTCCCGTCGATGTCGGTGACGCTCAGGGCCAGCTGGCCACGGGACACCGCACGCCTCCTCAGATAGATTGAACTCTGTCGATTCATTGTTCTCAATCAATCGACACTTGTCAATGCGTAAGGAGGATGCCGTGGGCCGACGTGCGGCAGAGCTGGTAGTCGGCGCGCAGGATGCCGCGCCGTGCTGCGGGGTCATCACGACGGCGCCACTTAGTGAGGCCGACGCGAAGCGGCTGGCGGTGATCCTCGGCGCTCTCGCCGATCCGGTGCGGCTCCGACTGCTCTCGATCGTCGCCGCGCAGCACGAGGTCTGCTCGTGCGACCTCGAGGCACCACTTGCCAAGAGCCAGCCGACGATCTCGCACCACACCAAGGTGCTGGCCGAGGCCGGCTTGCTGGTTGGCGAGAAACGGGGACGGTGGGTGTGGTGGCGGATCGAGCCCGCACGCCTCGCGGAGGTGCGCCAGGCACTCGGTTCCTGAGCGAGCTGACAGCCTCCACTCGATTCGCCGCCTCGCAAAACGAGCGGTGCATCACCGAGCTGCCGGCGCAGCACTCAGCTCCGCGACCCGGACCGCCGGCGTGGCAAAGAGGATCACGGCCGCGGCGATGACGGCGACCGAGGCGGCGTATCCGTACGACCACGCTGGCCCGAGGCCATAGAGGAGTCCGAGCGCCAGGTTTGCCACCACGAGCCCGACGCTGCGCGCCGCGGAGAGTGCTCCGAAGGCCCGACCGGCATGTCGTCCAGGGCGGAGAACCGACATCAAGGAGGGCTCGAGCGTCTCGACCACTCCGAGCGCGAAGCCGAGGACGGCCACTCCGAGCATCAATATCGCGACCCCGAGGCCCGCCGCGTAGGCGGCGGCGAGCAGGGCCGAGCCGAGCCCGGCGCTCAAATACCCGAAGACCCCAAGGTCGGTGAAGCGAGCCGCGAGACCGCGGTGAAAACGCGATCCGAGGAGGTAGCCGGTCAGCGCCGAGACGCCCTGGAAGACCAGGAACGCGCCGATCCCGTAGCCAAAATGATGGCCGCCTTGGGCGAGGGTGAGGACGGGAAATCCGACGCTGTAATAGGTGAAGCCGTACAAGGCGGCGCCGATGAGCAGCGAGCGAGAGCCGGGAAGTGCCGGTTCGGGATCGCCACCTGCGACGCGCTCGTGAGCTCGGCCGGGCGCTGGACTCACCGCGCTCTGCCGGCCAGTGCGCGCGCGGGACAACATCAGGCTCGACATGACGAGGGGCGCCACTGTGACCAGGAAGATCCAGCGGAAGGACACGCCGGCCAGAACGCTGGCGAGGACGTAGCAACCAGCCACCGCGCCCCCGCCGACGTCCAGGGCGTGAAGGAAGCCGAACGCTGCACTGCGATTGGCCTCGTCGGGAACCGCTTCGACGAGCATGACCCGTCGGGACGGCGAACGCAGATTCCTCGCCCACCACCCTCCGCACAACAGTCCGATCGCCACCACTGGGCTCGCGACCAGTGCCGACAGCGACAGGAGGGGAATGATGGCATTGCCAATGAGCGCCAGTCGACGGTGCCCGAGGCGCTCGCCGAGGCGGGCGCCCGCGAGCGACCAGAGGGCGCCGCCGCCGTAGCTGAGCGCCGAGGCCAGGCCGAACTCCCAGACGGGCTGGTGCAGGATGAGCACGAGGAAGAGCGGAAAGCCCGCGAGGACGGACTGGTACCCTGAGTCAGCAAAGAAGGCGGAAAGCGCAATCGACCACACGTCCCGATTGCGCCACGAAGTCTCTCTGGCCGCACTCACGCAACTGCTTCTAGCAGGTAGCCCTCGCCAAGATCGAACCCGAGCGGCCAACGCGTCAACGCCACGGTGACCGATCCGGCGATACTCGCCCGCATTCTCCTGCCTTAAGGCTCGACCACGGTGCTGAGCGTCTGGGATGACATTTCGTCGTACCGTGGCAGCCGTGCCGACTCGCCCGCACGCACCACCCGCTGCACCTCGAGAGGCTCCCACCATTGACCGCCAACGGTTGCTCGTTCTGTCGTGGGCGCACCTGCTGAACGATGGTGCCGCGAACTACCTCCCGGGCGTACTTCCCGCGGTATTGGTGTCGCTGCACGAGCCGGTACGGATGGCTGGAGTGCTCATCGCGGCGCTCACGATCGGCCAAACCCTGCAGCCGGTGACGGGTTGGCTCGCCGATCGCATGGGTGGCAGATCTCTCATCGTCACCGGCCTGACGGTCAGCTCACTCGGTGGTGGCCTGCTCGGGGTGGCCCACAACACCTGGCTGCTCGTGGCGCTCCTGCTCCTCGTCGGCATGGGTAACGCGCTGTTCCACCCCCAAGCCCTTGCAGGAGTGCGCAGCCTGCTGCGCGGTCGCCACGGGTTGCTGACGTCCGCGTTCCTGGTCGGCGGCGAACTGGGCCGAGGGGTCTGGCCCACCGCCGCCAGCCTTGTTGTCGCCCACCTGGGCATTGGCTACCTCTGGGTTGTCGGCATCCCGGGCATCGCCACGGTGCCGCTGCTCATCCGCGCCGCCCCGCGCCTCGCGCCAAAGTCAGGACCAAACCAGCCCATCGCGTGGCGTCGGCACCGCCGCCCCATGGCGATGCTCGTGACCTACCAGTCAATCCGAGCCCTTGCGATCTATGCCATGTCCACCTTCATCCCTATTCTTTGGCATCTCCATGGCGGTTCCCTCGTCTCGGGAGCCTCGATCATCACCGTGATGTTGGTCGTCGGCGTGATCGGCAACCTCTACGGCGGCCACCTCGCGGATCGCGTCGGCCGCCTCAGCGTCCTCGCAACCTCCTCGGCCGCAACCGCCGTGCTCATCGTCCCGATCATTTACCTCCACGGAGTTTTGATCTGGATCACCGCCGCGCCACTTGGGATCGCGCTCTTCCTCACGATGTCGTCCACCATCTTGATCGGCCAGGACATCTTCCCCGAGAACCGCTCCATGGGATCGGGCATCGCGCTCGGACTGGCGAACGGAATCGGCGCCCTCCTGGTCCTTGCCATCAGCCAGACGGTCAGCAACCACGACCTCTCCAACGCGCTCTGGGTGATCGCCGCGTTGAGTGCCGCGACGGTCCCACTCGCCGCCGGATTCCCTCGACATCTGGTCGGTCGCGGGTCGCCGGACAAGGGTCGTCATTAGGAGAATCGTTGACGATAGGACTCGGCGAGCCCGGAGCCGACCTCGATGCAACCGGCACCGTCTACGGAGGCACGGATGCCGCAGTCGCCGATGACGATGCCGGAAGAACGAAGCAGCCACCCCGCGGCGTGGCCGTGCTCCAGCCTCAGGGTCACCGTTCAGTGTGCCGGGCTGGCGTCATTCTTCCCCGGTCCGAAGGAGCCCGACCGCCCCCTTGGCGATCGCGCAAGCGACCGCTCGGCTGATCGACCCCAGGAAGAGCCGGGGGGTCCGCAGAGGTTCGAAACGCTCGCGCATGGCCACCGTCTCACCGCTCCACCGCGCTCGCAGCGTCGCCGCTCGGGAAGGCTCCGGTGACACCGCGCGTCTCATGTCGCTCGCGCCGATGGCGACGCTCGCCCGATCGGCGTTGCCATCGTCAGCTCCCGTGGTGGGGCTCGCCGGCAAAAGACTGGATCAACAGCCGGGGAGCTGCGAGCGCGGCGATGCTCATTCGACTCGCCCTTTCAAGGGATGCCACGTCCGAGACGGATGGTGATCTGCGGCAGCCCAATCGGTCGGCGCCCCCGCAAAGGCGAGCACGTCTGTGAGCCAGTAGGTCTCATCGGCGTTCCATCCAGCGATCAGCATCGCAACGTCGCGCTCGAGCGCGAGCACCCGCCCCGAGGCCGCGAAGTAGACCATCGCGCTCAGAGGGACCGCGTCGTCGTCCTGGAGCACGAGCGACCAGTCGGGGAGCAGCCATCGCCCGGTACGCCCGGTGGCCTGGTCCCAGTTCCCGCGGCGGCCGAAGGTGACTTCGATCGGGTACCGCTCGGTCAGACGCCGCCAATCGTCATCGCCGCAGATCTCGAACACCCGGGGAGAACGGCTCGTGCGGACAGGCCAACAGCGCGCGCTCGGAGCCCCGAAGTTGTCCTCCTCAAGCAACAGCCCGATGGCGCCAAGCGTCGGGCACGACCGCTTCGTCCGGTTCAACGCGGGGACGTCGCTCGAGCTCGATCGGACGCTCGGCGTGCTCGATCTCGGCGAAGGTCTGCTGGCGCTGCTCGAGGTAGGCGCGAAGTCGGCGCTTGGCGGCCGTCGCGAGGTTCTCTCGCAGCTCGGGGTAGGCGAAGGGCGTGTGCAGGTGGCGTTCGACGAGCTCGTCCACGCAGTCGAGCGAGGTGTCGCCGCCGTGGAGGGCCCGGTCGTGGAGCTCGAAGAGGCAGTCGTGCAGGCCCTTGCCGAGGCCGAGGGCCTCGTCGGTAGGCGGGTTGAAGCCGTACATGAAGCGCAGTTTGAACGCGTAGGGGCAGTCGAATGCGTACTTGAGCTCGCTGAAGGAGAGGCTTACCTCAGCGATCTGCCGATTTGGCTCGGGTTCCAACGGCGCGCGCTCAGGCGCGGGATCGGGCGGGTCGATCTCGGCAAGGGCCTGTTCGGCCTCGGCCCAGAAGACGGACGGCTCTCTCCACGCGCGCTTCTCCGTCGGGTCGACGCCGTGGGTGAGGCGGAGGAACTTCTGTGACCGGGTGCATGCGACGTAGAAGAGCCGCCGCTCGTCCTCCTCGGTCGTTCGGTAGTCGTCCTTGTTCCGTACGGCGCCGTCGGGGATCACGCTCCAGGGCTGCACGCCGCCTGCGCCCTGTACAGGAAAGCGGCCGCGCACGAGACCGGGCACAAAGACAACTGGCCACTCGAGGCCTTCGCCTGGTGGATCGTCATGATCTGCACGGCGTTCGGCATGACGTAGCGGGTCTCGAGCCATCCCTCGGGGTAGATGCTCTCGGCCTGGTAGGTCAGGTGATCGGCGAAGGAGCGATACTTCTGGTTCGCCTCGGACTGGAGGTGGATCTGCTCGAAGTCCGAGATCACCTGACTGAACTTCCCGAGGTTGTAGTACTGCCCTGGCCGCGGTTGGAGGGTCCGACAGGGACAAGTCCGACGACGGCGAGGCCATCGTCGACGTCGCGACGCTCATGCTTGACGGCGACGCATACGCGGGTGTTCTCGCGGCCCTCGGGGCATCGTCGTACGCGCACTTCAGGGAAGCCGCTGCCAGGGGCGAGGAGCAGGCGCGTGTGCTGGAGCGGCTTCGAGAGCTGCGCTCTCGCGAGCTGGCCGGCGATGCGCTTGTCGACCTGAGCGACGGCGAGCTGCGGTTCCTGACGCGCGAGCTGGCCGCGTTGCTGATGAAGCGAGGGCGGCACACCCCGGAGAGCCGCAAGCTCGGCCGGCTCGGGCTCGAGATGGTCGCCCGTTCCCCGGTGGGACGCCAACTTGCCGTTCCGCACGGCGCGCCGGCCCGGACGACCGAGACATAGGGCCGGCCGGTCCTGCGTGCGAGGGAGGATGGATCCGCGGCGTGTGTTGGCGGCGGACCGCGATGCCGTTGGGCTGGGAGGAGACTGCTTGCCCGCAAGGGGCGTTCTCGAAGATGCCACCCGGCGTTCTGAGATCCCGGCTTCCGCGTTCTGGGGCGATCCGGGGACGAAGTCCTGACCAGGGCCTTCGAGGTTTGTCCCAGCCACCGCAGCGCGCGTTGCCCCGGCGCGGGCGCGTGACGCCGTTGAGGGAGACTTGCCGGATCGAGCACGTACGAGGGACCCGATGAACGTCCCGGCGTGGGGCTGGGCCGCGACCCTCATCGGAATCGCGGCACTGCTCGTCGGCGACATCGCCCTCCACCGCCTGCGCGACCTCGCGGGGAGTCGGCCAGCCCTCATCGAGACCGCCGCGTGGATCGCCCTCTCGGTCGTCTTCGGCGTCGTCGTCGGAGTCACCTGGGGTTGGGGGGCATCGGGGCAGTACTTTTCGGGCTACCTGCTGGAGAAGTCGCTCAGCGTGGACAACGTCGTCGCGTTCGCGCTGTTGTTCCGAGGCTTTTGCGTGCCGATGTCCTCCCAGCGGCTCGTGCTGTACTGGGGTGTCCTCGGAGCACTCTTGGCACGAGGCGGATTCATCGCCGCAGGCGCCGCCTTCGTACGCAATGTCGATTGGGCCTTCTACCCCTTCGGCGCGATCGTCGTGCTCGCTGGGCTCCGCATGGCACGCGGCGGCCAGTTCGACATCGAGCATGGCCGGCTCATTCGGGCTATCCGGCGCTTGGTGCCGATCACCGCGCAGCCCAGCGAAGGGCGCTTTGTGGCGCGCGAGAGTGGCCGTCGCCTTGCCACGCCGCTGTTGTTGGCGCTCCTCGCAGTCGAGACCACCGACCTCGTCTTCGCTGCGGACTCTATTCCAGCGATCTTCGGCGTCACGAGCAACGTCTTCATCGTCTTCACGTCGAACGCGTTCGCGGTCCTCGGATTGCGATCGCTGTACTTCGTCCTCGCGGACGCGATGGAGCGCATCAGCGCGCTCACCAAGGGGCTCGCTGTGCTGCTCGTCCTGATCGGCCTCAAGATGCTGGTGCGCCCCCTCCTTGAAGTGCCGACGACGGCGACGCTCGGTGGCATCGCGGCGGTGTTGGCGATCACGCTCCTCGCGAGCTCGCGGCGCCGCCGCTCCGAGCGCGCTGGAACAGAACCATGAGCCAGCTCACCGCGCTTCAGCTCGGTTCGCCGCTCTCGTACTTCTTGGCCTTCGCCATGCCACTTCTCGACGCGGTCTTGCCTATCGTGCCGAGCGAGACAGCGATCATCGCGCTCGGGGTGGCGACCGCCGGCAGCGCGGACCCGCGAATCGCGCTGATCGTCGGGCTCGCCGCGCTCGGCGCGTTCCTCGGTGACAATCTCTCCTACCTGCTCGGCAAGCGCTTCGCCCCAGCCGTCACGCGGCGCTTTTTCTCGAGCCCGAAGGGCGCGCACCGCCGCGCTTGGGCCGAGCACGCGCTCGCCCGCTTCGGTGGTCGACTGATCCTCGTCTGCCGATTCATCCCCGGCGGCCGCACCGCCGTGACGCTGACGTGCGGAATCGTCGCCTACCGCCGACGCAGCTTTGTCACCGCGGTGGCAATCGCCGCGCTGTTGTGGGCGAGCTACGCCTTCATGGTCGGCCGGCTGGGCGGCAAGGCCTTCGAGCAGCGGCCCTGGATCGGTTTTCTCCTCGCGCTCGGCATCACGCTCGCCATCAGCGCCCTCGTGGAGGTGGGCCGCCGAGGACGGCGACTTCTCCGATCTCGCCACAAGCCGCAGACGCCCTGATCGCGGCCCGGGCTATCGGCCAAGCGATGCGCTCGCGGTGGATGGCCGCGGGCACTACGTGGGCGGCATCGGCGGCGAGGAGGCCGCCGGTCGCCGACCGCCAGGTTCTTGACCCCCGAGGTCGAGACGGAAGGGCGGGTACTCGTCTCGCATCAAGGTGACGTAGGCGAACACGCGCACGCACCAGCGGTTCATGCCCATGACGAAGTCAAAGATGCCCGCCGGGTAGCGGCCGCAAGCGGCCAGCATTACCCCAGCGATGAGGACCAGGATCCCGATCAGGCCGTAGCTACCGACGGCGCGGGTCATGACGTCACCTCCGAGCCCCCACCCGCCGGCGAACACGCCGACGATGAGGTAGCGGGGCAGCGCGAGCAGCCACCACTTCACGAGCACAAGGCCCCGCGAAAGGTGCTCGGGGTACTCGATCGACAAGTCGGCGGGATAGTTCGGGTCTGCGGCCAGTGAGAATGGCGGGTAGCGGTCCATGCCGAACGCACCGATGGCATAGAAGGCAACGCGCCAGCTCCAGCGCAGCACGCCGTCGCTGAAGTCGAAGATCGGCCGCGGGTAACGCCCGCTGAACAAGACGGCGATCCCCGCGACGACGGTCCGCACGCCCGAGGCGATCCACAACAGCACGAGCACGACTGCGTGTGGGATGAAGAGCAGCCACTTGATGATCCACAGCCATCGACTCACCCCAGGGTCGATCCGTCCCTCGACGTGCACGGCGTCGGGACGCTCGCCGGCGCCGAGCGCCTCGCCAGAAGCCCCCCCTCGCCTGGCGCCGTCGTGGCCGTGCGCGGCCGGGCGAGGCCGAAGAGGAGCAAGAACACCGGTCCGCCGAGCACGAGGAGCCCAAGGCCGGATGCCCCCCAGCCGAGCGGCAGCAGCGCCCCGGTCTTCAGGCCGACAACGAGGTCGACGGCAACGCCCGGGCGAGCGTCGGCATTCATCACGACCGCGGCCCATCGGCCGTGCTCGCTCGGCCCCGTGAGGGCCTGCAATCGCCTGCCTTGGACCGAGACCACCCACAACGTCTCCGAGCCTGGCAACGGCGCCCGTAATCCACCGATCTCGCTCGTCTTCGTTCCGAGCGGGCTGTAGCTGAGGCTCGTCACGTGCGCGTGTGCCACGCCAGCGAGATAGCGGGCGCACGGCGGAGCTTCACCGCCGAGTACAAGCTGAGAATCGTGGCCGAGTACCACGCCTACGCCGGTGACGGTGACAAGAGCGCTCTGCCTCGTCGAGAAGGTCTCTATTCGAGCCACATCACCGAGTGGCGCCGGGCACGCGACAACGCAGCTCAGAGCGCACTTGCGACGAGGGGGCGCAAGACCAAGGTGGACCCGGACACCGCGACGCCCAGCACATATTCGGCCGGTCGGCCATCAGCTCGGGCCGGGCCCTCGTCGGATGGGTCGCCTGTGCTCGGCGCTCGTTGACCTCGCCGTTGGCCCGAAGCACGCGGTACATGGTCGAGATCGAGGCGAGGTAGCTTCCCTGTCGAGGAGAGAATCGCCCAGATCTGGGCGGGAGAAAGGTCGCAGAACCGCGGCGAGCGCAGCACACAGAGGAGCTCGGCGACCTCCTGTTTTGAGAGCGCATTCGCCGGTGACGAGGGCGGGAGGGGCGGTCCGAGCACCGGCGGGACAAGGCCCGGTAGTGGGTGGCCCGGGACCTCCCCGATGCCCGGCAGGCCGCAGCGGTCCCAACGAGGGGCTGCAGCTCGCAAAATCAAAGCATCGCCAAGAGCGCGCGTGCGCTTTTCCCGCAATGTCGAGCGTCAGCTTGTGCTTGGCGAGGTCCTCCTCGAGCCGCTCGAGCCGCTTGTTGGGATATCACCAAGCTACGCGGCCCCGACAGAGGCGTGTGGTTCGACTGCTACGTGGCGATCGACATCTTCTCCCGCTACATCGTGGGATGGATGGTGGCCTCGACGGAGAACACCGAGCTCGCCGAGGAGTTCATCACCAGAGCAGTGACTGACCAGGCCATCGAGAAGGGCACCTTGACCATCCATGCCGATCGCGGCACCTCGATGACCTCCAAGGGAGTGGCCGAGCTGTTCAGCGACCTCACCATCGCCCGCACGCACTCCCGCCCGCACGCACTCCCGCCCGCACGCACCGATAACCCGTTGCAGGGCGGGGAGGATAAGCCCGCTTCCCCGTCCTCGATCCCGTGCAGCTCGCAGCGGCCGGTGCGCTGGAAGCTCTGCGCGTCGAGGGCACTCCAGCAGAGCCGGCGGCCCCGCGGCCGGACAGCAACTCCTCGGCCAGCCCAGCAGCCACCTCTGCAGCTGAGGTGAGTGCGCGACCGCCAACGCAAAGATCGCGCCGCGCTCGGAGCGCCCTTGCCCAACCGCGGAACGTGTCGCCGCCGATCGGTGCGAGCGCCTCGCCGGTGTCGTGCCTCGAGAAGCGGGAGGCAGCGACGAAGACCTACGACTGGGCGATCTCGTCGGGATGCGCCGCACGTCCCATCAGTACCTGCTCGCCGGAGCGTTCGACCCTCGCTTGAGACATGGGCGCCGGAATAGTGGGCGTCCACACCAGACCGGGTGCCACGGCATTGACGCGAATATCGTGCTCGACAAGCGACTGGGCGCGCGCACTGACCGCAACCTTGGCCGCTGACGATGCACCACCACCGAGCGCCGCGTGATGGCCACAGAGAACGCCCATTCCATCTGCACCCAGGTTGTCGTCGCCCGCGCACCGCGACTGGCGCCGCCGCGTGCCGAGCACAGTGGCGGAGCCACAAAGCACGGGACGTAGGCGATGGTGAAGGCGGCGATCGCCATGCAGGCGACTAACCGGCAATGCGGACCGGGACGCGCACCACATCGATGGGGCGGCCGTCCTTGGCGGATCGCGCGAAGACGACAAGAAAGCCGCTGCCAGATCTCGCCCCGAAAAACGGGAGCGACAGCGAGTAGGTCCCCCACGTCCCAGTACCAGCCGAGGCGTGCACGGTGCGGCTCACGACAATGCGACCGCGGGCATCCACGAGCTTCATCTGAAAGGTGGCTTCGAAGGTGTTGGCCAGGCCGGTAAGGCGCAGGGGGCTCACCACGACGTCGCCCACTGCCGGGCGCTCGACGAAGATCGGCGGGAGCAGACTGCGCTCGTCGGCTCTCCCAATTGGCCGATCGAGGACGAGACCCTCGGCGGTGAAGGGACGCGCCAGCTTCCCGTCGACGAGCAACAACACCCGGCGGACGTTGGGGAACTGCGTCAGCGTATACACGACCTGGTCGACGCGGCCGATCACCGACAGTGACCCTCCACCGCTCGCGAATCGGGCATCGAAGTCCACTCGCGCCACGCCGTTCGTGATCGACAAGCCGCGCAGGTGCGATCCGGACGGGACGGCACTGGAGAGGCTCGCTGCTCGCTCGATACGGTTCGGTCCGCCCAACAGAGCCTGCAGGGTCGCCGTTCCGATTCGCGGCGTCGCCTGGATCGCGCGATGTGAGACACCGAGCGTCCTGCCCGCTCGAAGCCAGTACAGCGCGACGTTCGTCGTTCGCGGCGCCGTGGTCGCCGCCGAGTCGTCTCCGATCCGGAGCGTTGCGGTTCCGAGCACCCCGACGCTCACTGCAAGCGCGATCGTTGCAATCAGGCGGTGCTCCCGACGACTCCCAGAGCGCCATTCCAGCCCCAGGAGACGACCGAACCGCCGTTGCCGGGAGCTTCGTTCAACTGACCTTCCCTGCACGTTCTCATCGCGCCACGGCGATCGGACGAAGTGAAGGGCCGAAGGTCGCCTTCTCGCCTCGACCGCGCTGGCTGGGGGTCTCCGAGCGCGCGATGTTCGTCGACCCGCCGTGGCTTTGTCGAACGCGCCTGCTCGAGTGGCGCGCACTCGTCGTCGCCGACATCTCCACCGCGGGTCGACAAGGCCCCCACGTTCGAACTCGCCGAAGGACGCTCCCGAGGACCGTTCGACCTGCCGTCACGTCGACTACCAAGTGACATCATGGCGCGATGGCGTCTGTCCTCGAGCAACTCGCATGCGATGTCGTCGCGGCGCTTCCGCGCCTCGATGCCGAGGGACGCGCCGTCGGCCGGGCGGTCTACCGCCTGATCGCTGCTGGCTTGCCCGCAGAGCCTGCGACGATTGCCGCGAGCACGGGCATGCCCGCGCACCGCGTCGCCACGATCGCTGCATCGCTCCCAACCGCCTCGGTCGGTGGCGACGAGATCACTGCGTTTCTCGGCCTGCAGCGCGAGCCGGGCCGGCACAAAATCACGTTCGGTGACCAGCGCCGCGGCGCATGGTGCGCCTGGGACACGCTCTTTCTCCCCGCGCTCGTTGGCCAGTCGGCGCGCGTCGAGTCGCGCTGCCCGGTGTCGGGATCAGTGGTGCGCCTGGTCATCGACCCGCGCGAGGGCGTGCGCCACGTCTCTCCGCCCGGCACCGTGCTGTCGTTCCTCGAAACGCCCGCGCCCTACTCCGGAGCGATCCAGGCTCAGTTCTGCCGCTGGATCCACTTCCTCGCCGGCGAGCGCGAGGCCCAAGCGTGGATTGCCGGCGACCGCTCAGGCAGGGAGGTGCCACCGGCAATGGTGGCCCTCTCCCTCGCGGAGGGCGTCGAGCTCGGCCGGCGCACCAACGCCATGATCTTCGGCGCTTCGCGTTGATGCCGTCTCGTGCCCGGATCGACGACGATGCCGTGGCACTTGTTCGAGCGCGTGGAGCATTTCTTCCTCCTCGCGGGCTAAGGCACCACGTGGAGCTCTTCATCGGCGCCCAGCAGCGCCGGGGTCCCACCGTCGAACTCGAGAGCAACCGAGCGTCCCCCGAGGCGGAGGCCGCCGACGCGGCTCAAGCGTGAGGAAAGCGGGGAGACGTGCACCATGCCGTTCGGGACATCGGGCCGAATGCCCGTGAGCGCGCTAAGCACGGCGATCGAGGCCGCGGCTGACCACGCCTGAGGTCGGCACGACGCGGGATAGGGAAGCGGGTCCCCGCCATAGGCTCGACCGTGGCCTCCATAGAGCTCGGGCATGCGATATTCAAAAGCTTCCGCGGCGGCGAGTAATCCATCGATGAGCGACACCGCGGCGCGGCGCGCCGTGGACCCGCCGCTGCGCGCCAGACCGAGGATCGCGATCGCGGTGTCGTGACCCCACACCGAACCGCAGTGGTAGCTCAAGGGATTGAAGCCCGCCGAGTCCGCCGCCAAGGTTCGCAATCCGTACCCACAGTCGAGCACCGGCGAGGCGAGTCGCGACGCCACCAACTCCTCCTCTGCATCGTCAAGGATCCCGGTACCGAGGAGGTGAGCGATGTTCGAGGTGAGCGAGTCGACGGCGGCGCCGTCGCGGTCGAGCGCCACCGCAGGGTATGGACCGCCCGCGTCGTGGACCCAGAAAGACTTGCGAAATCCTTGGGCCAGCGCGCCGGCGAGCTCGCGCCACTCCTCAGCACCGGGCCGGTCGAAAGCGTCGAGCAGCGCCGCGCCTGCCGCCATCGCTTCGTACGCGTAGCCCTGGACCTCGCAGAGCGCGAGCGGTGCCCGAGCGAGGCGACCGTCGCGGAACTGGATGGCATCATGGGAGTCTTTCCAGCCCTGGTTGGTGAGCCCGCTGCCAGACTCGTCGACGTAGCTGACGAATCCGTCTTGCACACATCCGTACCGGGCGATCCATCGCAGACACCCGAGCATGGGTTCGAGCAGGCCGGCGACTTCGGCCTCGGGCATGCCCCAGCGCCACGCGTCGTGCAGGAGGGAGATCCACAGCGGGGTCGCGTCGACGGTCCCGTAGTACACGGGAGGCAGCGAGAGAGGCTCGCCGTGTTCTCCACGCCACAGGCGGTGATCGGTGCGCTCCCGGCGCACCTCATGAAGGATCTTGCCCGGCTGTTCGCCGGTGCGCGTATCGCGCACCTTTCCCTGGCGGGCTGTCAGGGTACGCAACGTACCGGCGGCAAGCTCTGTGCCAAGAGGCAGGAGCATGCGCGCCGCCCAGATCGAGTCGCGGCCAAATAGCGTGAGGAACCATGGCACACCAGCGGCGAGAAAGACGTCGTTAGGGCAGTCGGCGAGACTTAAGCGGAGCGCGTCGAGGTCGGCGACGCTGCGCTGGACAAAACGCTCGATCCTCTCGTCCTCCGCCTCGACGCACGGCCTCTCGAGGCGGGCCATGCGGGCCGGGACGACGACCGATACGTGGCGGTCACGGCCCTCGAGCGCGATTGCCATCTCGAAGGTCATTGCCCCGCGCGCCGCGATCTCAACGTCCCATGAAAGGGTCGCTGTGCTGGCGACGATCCGGGTGGGAGTTGGCGCCGTGGCGAGCACGACCCGCGTCTCGTCACCGAAGCCCCACAGGAGGCGACCGCCCATCTGGCTCGCGCAGACCGAGGGAGGGAACCGCCCCGACTTTACGTCGACCATCCCGGCGAGGTCGCAGCTCGCGCGTACTTCGACGCGGAGGTGGAGCGGCACTGCCGCATACGAGCGAACGATGATCGACTCAGTCATACCGCGGCCGTGCAGGAGCCGGTCTCGGTCGACAAAAACCCGGGGATCGGCTCCTTCTCTTCCGACGTTGAACGCTGCGGCCCGGAAGCGGCCCTGGTTTCCGCCGACAAGGTCATGGCCGAGTGGGGTGGGGGCAACCCCGTCAATCGAGACTTCGAGTGCGCTCAACACACGAACGTCGTCGATGTACAGGCCCTGTGCACCGTCATGGCGGATCTGTCCATCGGTCGCGGACAGGCACAACGCGGGTGCGCAGACCGTCGCCACAAGCTCGTGCAGCTGAGGCTGGCTCGTGGGCTCGGTTGCGGATTGGTCTTCGTGCACCACGCTTGGCTCCTCGGATCGCTGGCACAAAGCCGCTTCACGGTGTCTTGCGGCGACGATGCGTGGATACCGATCGCCATCTGTGACACGGAACGCTAGCGAGTTGATCGTTCATCTGCAATGATGGTCCTCGGCAGTATGAACGATCAACTTGCGCGGTCCGGGGGGATCGAGAGGGGGGAGAGTCGTGCCTGATCGTCCTGCGGCGCCACGCGCGCAGCCCGGCGCAGATGGCAAGCCGCCGACCATCGAGATGGTCGCGCGCCATGCCGCCGTATCTCGCCAGACGGTCTCCAATGCCTTCAACGCCCCCGACCGCCTGCGCCCCGAGACCCTCCAGCGCGTCCGGGCCGCGATCGATGAGCTCGGCTACCGCCCGAACCAGGCAGCTCGGTCGTTGCGCAGCCATTCGACGCGCGTGATCGGCTGCCGTCTGCTCCCGAGCAACTCAGGTGGTGTGCTCGACCGTCTCCTGCATGCGCTGTGTGATGCCGCACGGGCGAGCGGCTACGACGTGCTCACCTTCTCGGCGCGAGACGACGACGAGGAGATCGAGGTCTATACCGATCTGCTTCGCCGCGGGGCGGTCGACGGCTTCGTCTTGACGAATACTCACCACCTCGACACCCGTCCAGGCTGGCTCCTCGAGCACGCCGCGCGCTTTGTCGCCTTCGGGCGTGCCTGGGGGGTCCGCCGCACGGCGCATTCGTGGGTGGACGTCGATGGCGCCAAGGGGACCAGCGAAGCGGTGGAGCATCTCGCCAGGTTGGGCCACAACCGGATCGCCTTCCTCGGCGTGCCTGCCGGCAGCGGCGTTGGCGACGACCGCTACCGCGGCTGGGAACGTGCCGCGGAGCAGCTCAGCTTGCCAGTGAAAGGGCTCGCACAGCGCGCCGAGGACGGCATCGAGTCGGGGCGCACCCTGACGCGGCGCCTGCTCGAGAGCGCGCGCCCTCCGACCGGCATCATCTGCGTCAGCGACTCCATGGCGATCGGGGCCCTGCGCGCGATCGAGGACGGCGGCCTGTCGGCCGGCCGCGACGTATCGGTGGTCGGCTTCGACGACAGCCCCATCGCCGCGGTGCTGCGACCGGGCCTCTCAAGCGTGCGCCAACCGATCGAGTCGGTTGCGCACGAGCTGATTGACGTCTTGCTCGCCGAGCTCTCCGAACGCGGACGCGCCCCGGCACGACAGCTCCTCGCGCCGCGCCTGGTCGTGCGCGAGAGCAGCGGACCAGCGCCGGGCGCATCAAGACCCCCCAAAGCACGGCGGCCACTGCCGTCGCACACCCTTGAAACCAAAGAAAGGAAGCAGTGACATGAAAAAGCGCAACGCGCTGGCGTCGATGGCGCTGGCCGGGGCCCTGCTCGCCGGAGCATCCGGCACCGGGTTCGCAGCCGCGCACTCGCACGCCAAAGTGACCTTGACGGGCAAGACCCACGGGGTCACCTTGACGCTGATGTTCGGCTCGTCCGGACCTGCGGAGACGGCTGCGGTGAATGCCGCTGCCAAGGCGTGGGGCAAGATGAGCCATAACAAGGTCAACGTGATCAACGCGTCGAACCTCCAGCAGCAGCTCGACCAAGGATTCGCGGGAGGAACGCCTCCTGACGTCTTCTACCTGAGCTCGACGCAGATGGAGACGCTCGCCAAGCAGAATCAGCTTTTGCCGTACGCGTCGCTCGTCGGCCCAGCCAAGGACTTCTACCCGGCGTTGGTCAAGGCCTTCAGTTACAACCACACCTGGTATTGCGTGCCGAAGGACTTCTCGAACCTGGCGCTCGAGATCAACACCCAGATGTGGAAGGCCGCCGGTCTCACCAGCGCCAACATTCCGAAGAACTGGGCGCAGTTGCAAGCAGATGCCAAGAAGCTCACCACGGGGTCGGTTGTCGGATTGTCGATCGGGAACACCCTCGACCGGATCGGGGCGTTCTTTGCCGAGAACGGCGGCTCGTACATGAACAAGGCCAGGACGAAGTTCGTCTTCAACTCGCCGGCGAACCTGCAAGCGCTCAACTTCGTCCAGTCGATGGCCAAGCAGGGGATCATGAAGTTCCCCCAGCAGGTCGGCGCAAGCTGGGCCGGGGAGGCCTTCGGCGAGGGCAAGGCAGCGATGGCGACCGAGGGCAACTGGATCATCGGCGCGATGAAGTCGAGCTATCCCAGCATCAAGTGGGAGGCAGTCCCGATGCCCGCGGGCCCGAAGGGCATCAAGGGCACCCTCACCTTCACGAACTGCTGGGGTATCCCGGCCTCCAGCCAACACAGCGCTGCGGCCGTGAACTTCGTCAAGTACCTGGCGTCGCCTGCCCAGCAGCTGCGCTTCGCGAACGCCTTCGGCGTGCTGCCTTCGCGCATTGCAACGGCGAACCTGTACGCCAAGCGCAATCCATCGGTGGCCGCTTTTGTCCAGGGCGCCCGCTACGCGCTGCCCCAGGTTGGAACCGTCGGCTGGCCGACGGTTCAGGCGAGCTTCGACAACCAGGTCCTTGGCCTGGCCACCGGTGCGTCGAACCCGGCAACAATGCTGAACCAGCTCGAGCAGAACGCTCAGGCGCTGCTCCGACCGTAGCTCGACCAACAATCCCCGCGGTGCCGGAGCCGGCCACCGGCGCCGCGGGGTATCCACTTCGCGTGTCGAGATGACGAGGAGACCGATGACGACCGTCCCCCTCGATTCGACGTCGGGCGCGACCACCTCGTCGAGCCCGCGGCCACTCCGACGACCTATGTCGCGCCGACGGGGCGGCGCGACGCGCGGGCACAACGTGTTCGGGTGGCTCTTCGTATCACCGGCGCTCGCGATCTTGCTCATTTTCTTGGTGGTACCGATCGGCCTGGCGCTGTACGTGAGCTTCACCGACTGGTCCGGCGTGACTAGCCCCTTCGGCAGCACCGTGCACTTCGTCGGTCTCGCCAACTACCGGGCACTTCTGACTCAGACCGGCCTCACACAGAGCAACTTCGGTACGTCGATTCGCAACAATTTCTACTATGTGCTGTTTACGGTCCCCCTGCAGACCGTTCTCGCGCTGTGGCTGGCAATCATCGTCAACAACCGCTTCCTCAAAGGACGCGGCTTGTTTCGCACTGCCTTCTACTTTCCCTCGGTGACGAGCTCGGTTGCCATCACGGTCGTCTTTATCTTCTTGTTCCAAAGCGGAGGGGCCGTGAACCAGATCCTGCACGGCCTGTTCGGGATCAACGGACCGAACTGGCTCTATGACACCCGCGGGGTCTTTACGCTCATCCTCGGGGGGCTCGGGGTGCACAACCCTCCTTCTTGGGCG